>DAHXON010000009.1 GCA_027364875.1 Chloroflexota bacterium | reverse complement strand
GTGGGGGTCGGCCCACCGGTCGGCGCCGGGGTCGGGGTGGAAGACGGAGGCGCGGACGGCGATCCCGACGGAGGCGGCGAGCCGCCGATCTGCAGCAGCCCGTTCACCTTCGTGTAGTGCGAGGCCCAGGTGTTGGTGTGGAGGACGTTGCCGCCGGCATCCGTGACGATCCGCGTGACCGAGGTGTCGAAGCCGTCCGTCGGATACTCGGCTCGATACGTGACGCCGGGCTTGAGTGAAGCGACGCCCACGTACTGCTTGCCGTCGGTCGCGGTGGCAAGGTTGTTCTTGGGACCGCCCTTGAACTGAGCGGCCAGCACGCCGTTGAACTTGACCTGGCGGTCGAGCGGCAGGCTCCAGAGCTGGAAGGTAACCGTGCTCCTGGACCCGTAAGTGGACGTTCCCCGAACGATGATCGGGTTGGCCGTGTCGTTGGTCCACTTGAGGTCGAAGGTGCGCGAGCCGTCGGAGAAGACCGTCGCGTCGAGGCCGACCGGGTAGCGGTTGATGTAGTAGGCGTGGTTGTGGCGTTCGTCGATCTGCAGCCCTGCCCGCGCCGCGGCGTTGAACATCGTGGTGGATGCCGAGCAGATGCCGCCGCCCATTGCCCCGGTGTGGTCGCTCTTGCCGTTCAGAATCACGCCGCCGGGCTTGAATCCGTGGGCGGCATCGATTGGCCCGACTTCCCGGAGGAAGCTGAACTGCTGGCCCGGGGCGATGACGACGCCGTTGAGAAGCTTGGCCGGCAGGCGGATGTTGGCGCCGTTGCCGTTCGAGATGTCCGGATAGAAGGTGGTCGTCCAGGCGCCGATGATCACGAAGCCGTTGAGCTTGGTGACGTCGTTGATGCGGGCCTGGATCGGGGCCGTTGTCACGTGGATGCTGGCGACGGCCGCGCCGCCGTTGGCCAGACTGTCGAGGTAGGCGGCCACCGACTGAGTGGTTGCGGTTATGTCGATGCCGGTTCCGTCGGTGCCGGGATTCAGCCCGGTGGGCTTCGTGCCGGTCTTGTCCCAGATGACCGTTGGCTCAACGGCGGGGATGTTGGCCTTGGACGGAGCCCCGGACAGGAATGCGGCAACCTGGCTCGGATCGACGGCGGGTCCGTACGTCCCGTCGGCTTTGTTGCCGAAAACGATCCAGGTCTGGATCGTGGCCGCCGGTATCGTCCAGCTCTTGGTGTCCCAGGTGATCGTGACGTCCACGACCATCTTGCGAGCGCGGTCGATGGCGTCCTGGGCCTGCTGGTCGGTGATCCGAGGCTGCATGTCCACGTACGTGCCCCCGGCCTTGACGTCGGCCGGCGCGTCGCCCCTGGTGAGCCGGTCGATGATCTCCGCCGAGATGGCCTTCTCGTCGACGCCCTGGCCGCTGGAGGCGGGCACCAGGCTGAAGGTTCCATCCTTGGAGGAGGCCTGAGCATCCTTAGCGCCGGCGACGCTCGAGCTCACGATCTCGTGTATTCGATTGGCCAGAGCGGTCGGATCCACGGTGACCACGAGCGGGATGTCCTGCCCGCCCGCCGCGGAACGGAGTGCGGCGGCCGAGTCGGCGATCGGATCACCGGTGTGGCCGACTGACATCGCGGCGTCCGCCATCGCCTCGGCATCGGGCTTGCGGCCGGCCTGCGCGTAAGTGATCGTGGACGATCCGACGGGCGTGGACACCGTGACCTCGCCCTGGCTCAGGTAGGCGTACGCCGACTCGAGCTTGGCGACGGCCTCCGCCCTGGTGTCTCCGCCCAGGGCCACCGCGCCGACGTGCACGCCGGGCAGGATCTGGTCCGCCTTGCCACCCGAGAAGCCCATAGCCACGGCTGCCATCAAGAACAGGGCGGCGATGGCTGCGACTCCGAAGGCGAGCCCGAACCCGACGAATCGGCCGTTGGGCCCCTGAAGGAGGTTGCGAAGCGATATGCCGGCGGACGGATTGCCGGAGGGGCCCTTCTCGCGCCCAACGCGCCTGGTCCGAGCTTTGGGTTTGGCGGCGGCCGAGGCCGTCGATCCGGCCGACGCGGCCGCAGAAGCGGTGTACGCCTGATCGGCCTGATCGGCCTGATCGGCCTCAGCTGATTGAGCGGCAGCCGCGAGGCGAGTCCGCTGAGCCGCGCGGACCTGGGCCGAGGGGGCACTGGCCGGGGCCGCGGGAGCGCCGGTCCCGCGCAGCGGTTGAGAGGAGGCCGTGCGAGCGCGGAAGGAGGAAGACTTGGTCTGCTCCTTTGGCTCGAACGGGTCGAAGGGATCCGAGGTCATTTGCGTTCCTTATTTGCGCCCCCATCGGCGGACCCGGGCGGCGGGGAAGTGACGGCGTGGGCACACGAGCCGCAGCCATAAATTCGCGGCGTCGTGGTGACGCTCAGCCGTTGGGCTCCGTTACGCCTTCCGGCGGCGAGCCGCCGAATCGTGGTCCTGATGCGCGGACCGCGCCACCCCCCGAATGCTTCGGGGCAACGTGCCGATACTCCCGCAAATCACCAGGACAAGTAGCCCTACCCCTGCTGAACCTCACGGGGCAGTACAACCACGCGGCGATTCGGCTCTTCGCCGATCGACTGGGTCGCGACTCGATCGTGATCGCGCAGGGCGAGGTGGATCCAGCGGCGTTCCAGAGCCGGCATCGGCTCGAGCTGGAGCATCTTGCCGGTCTGCATGACGCGCTCGGCGGCGCGATTGGCCAGGTCGCGGAGCTGGCGCTCACGACGGCCGCGGTAATCCTCGACGTCGACGAGAATGCGAGTCCACTCGCCGACCTTCTTGGACAGGAGCAGGTTGACGAGATGCTGGAGGGCCGAGAGGCGCTCGCCCTTGCGGCCGATGAGAGCTCCGAGGACTTCCTTCTCGTCACCCTCGCCGGAAACGTTGAGGCGATTGGTCTCGCCCGGCTTGATCTCCACCTTGACGTCGAACTCGAGGTGGGCCATCAGCTGCTCGAGTATCTCCTTGGCCGCGGCCATCGCCTCGGGCGAGACCTCGGCCGACTCGGGCCGCTCCTGATGGGGATTGATCCGCGCGGCGGCAACTTCCGCGAGCTCCTTGGCCGTCAGACCGGCCTGGGGAGGTCGGCGGTCATCGCGGCGCGGGCCGCGGTCCGGGCGTCCGCCACTCGGGCGCGGGCCCTGATCCGGACGGCCGCCTGGGGCACGATCGGGACGTCCGACGGCCGGGCGCGGAGGCCGATCCACCGAGGCGTGCTCCGGACGCGGGCCGGAGAAACCGCCGACGGCAGGACGCGGCCGATCGAAGTGGCCGCTCCCGGCGCGATCTTCCCTGAACGGAGGCCGCGGGCCGCGGTCGCGGTCGCGGTCGTGCCCGAAGTCTCGGTCGTGGCGCGGGCGCTCCTCACGGTAGTGCACCGGCGCCGGCAGCGGCACCTGGGCCGCCGCCTCGCGCTTGGGGGCCGATCCTCCAAGCAGCGACCGGGGCGCCGCGAGGACTCTGGCCGGCTCGGCGCCCATGCCGAGCACTCCCCGGCTGCCCGGGGTCAGGATCTCGAAGTCGAGCTCGTCGAGGCCGACTCCGAACTCTTCCCTGGCGCCGCGAAGGGCTTCTTCGACGGACTTTCCGGTGAATTCGCGGTATGCGTCGCGATAGGCAGTCATTTCAGCGTCGTCTCCCTCGCCGGCTGGCTCGCCGGTGAGTATTTGGGCGGACAGTGGAGGCCGCGGAGGCGCGGCGCTCGTCGGGCTTGAACCGAGTGGCCGCCAGCGATTTCCCCGACTCCGCCACTGTGGGCATGGTGACAGGGAACCTGGGCGTGTAGCCGCGGGCGAAGGCCGGATCCCAACCGAAGATCGGGAACATGCTTCCCCAGCCGATGATCAGGAACTGCTGGACGATCGAGAACAGGGACGTGGCGATCCAGTAGATGAACAGGCCTGCGGGAAGGATGCCGCCATAGAGGAGCGAGAAGAGCGGCATCATGATCATCATGGTCCGCTGCGTGCTCGCCGACGGATCGTTCTCGACGGCAGGGGGCATCATCATCCGGCTCTGGATCAGCTGCAAGAGCGCGGCGATGATCGCCAGGATGCTGACCCCGAGCGTGAAGCCCAGGATCGGCAGGTTGAACAGGACCTGCTCCTTGCCCATGTCCACGCCCGCCACCACGGTGTTGATGCAGGGCAAAGCCTTGTCCAGCACGCCGTTGGTGTAGTGGGCGGGGTTGGGGCAGGTGAGCGGCACCACCGGCAGCCCGAACACCTTGAACATGGAGCTCGGGTCGAAGTTGGTCAATCCGATCCGGATGACCGAGTACATGGGAATGAGCATTCCCATCTGGAGAAACGCCGGCAGGCAGCCGGCCGTGGGGCTGACCCCGCGTTCCTTGTAGAACGCCTGTTGGGCCTGCATCATCGTCGCCCGGTCGCCCTTGTAGCGCTTCTCCAGCTCCTTGTTGAGCGTCCGGAGCTCCGGCTGGAGCATCTGCATCCGCTTCTGGCTCACCAGCTGCCGCGCCGACAACCGGTAGGTGAGCAGGCGAATCAGCAGGGTCAGAACGACGATCGCTATCAGGACGTTGCCGGTTACGGCATAGATGTCCACCAGGATGATGAGCAGCGCCTGGAAGATGGGGGTGAAGGCCCAGTTGACCAGACCCCAGAGATCCGTGGGCTGGGCGGCCATGAGGGGCTCGGGCGTGGCCGTCGGCGCGGGAGAGCTCACCGCGCTTGCGCCCGGCACGGCCGTTTGGCCGGCCTGTGCGGCGGCGGGCGAGGCGTTCTGGGAGGGGCTGCTCGTTGCCGCGGTGCCGCAGGCGACGACGGCCAGCGCCAGAAGCGCCAGGAAGAGACCCAGCACGACCCACCGGGCGCGTGACCGGGAGTGTCGGCCGGAGGCGGGGGAGGTCATCTCAGCGGACAGGGTCGTATCCACCCTTGCTCCACGGGTGGCAGCGGGCGATTCGACGCATTCCCATCCAACTCCCTCGGATCAGGCCGTATTTGGCGATTGCCTGCTCCGTATACACCGAGCAGGTGGGTTCGTACCGGCAGACGGATGGACGCCAGGCAAACAAGCGGCGATAGAGCCTGATGAGCCCGATGCCGACCGTTTTCACGTGACGGTCCGCCCTCCAAGGACTCCTCCCCGGCGGAGAAGGTTCTCGAGTGTGCCCGCCAGCGTCTCGAAATCCGCGCCGATGGCAGGCGGTCGGGCGATGATCAGGACGTCCCAGCCTGGCTGGAACGAGGGCGCCATCACCCTGAGTGCCTCACGGATCCGTCTGCGTACTCTGTTCCGAACCACTGCTCCGCCGAGCTTGCGTCCGGTTGACAGGCCGAAGCGCGTTACCTCGAGGCCGGACCGGCGAACTCGGACGACGTACAAGGGGTGAGACCTGACGGTTCCCTGCCCTTGTAGAGCGGCAAAGTCTTCCGGCCTGGAGAGCATTACCAACCGCGGCGAGTTGTGGCCGCGCTCCGCGATCAGACCGTCAGCTTCTTGCGGCCGCGAGCCCGACGGGCAGCGAGAACCCGGCGTCCCCCGGTGGTGGTCATCCGGGCCCGGAAGCCGTGCTCCTTGCTGCGATGCCGCTTCTTGGGCTGATAGGTCTGCTTCATCGGATTGTGTTTTTCTCTCCATGGGGCCTCGGGGCCCAGGATACCCCGAAAAAGGCACGCGAACGCGCCGGGCGCACTTATGCGCTTTGGCGCGTCTGCCGGCGGATTATATGTACGAGTTCTTCGGGGTGTCAAACGTCGTTGGCGACCGGAGGGGTGGCGAGGCGTTCGGTTCCACGCCCACACCTATACTCCCCGGGAGTATCCGATTAGGTACCCTCCCGAGCCTTGCCGGGGCCGCTGGGGCGGTGCTATTCTTCGGCGGCCCGCGGCGCCAGACACCTCTGGGTTTGGTCTCAGGGGGACCGCGAGAACCGTCGAACCGGGTCGGAGGAGAAGCCGAAACGGGCCGGACTCGCGGCGCTGGAAGGCGGATCCTGGACATCCAAGTCCGTCACGCAACTGACCATCCATTCAAGTCTGTTTCAGGACAAGCCCGGCTCGATGGACGCGAAGCAAGTCTGGCGCGCGGCACTGGGAGAGCTGCAAGTCTCCCTGTCCCCGGCCAACTATGAAACATGGCTGCGGGACACCTCGCTGGTCGACGTCGACGACAGCAAGTTCAGGATTGCCGTTCCCAACGGCTTCGCCAAGGACTGGCTGGAGACGCGATATCGGTCCCTGATCTCCCAGACACTGGCCCGCATCGTGGGCTACAGCGTCCAGGTCGAGTTCATGGTCCGGCCGGCCCCGGAGGCTTCCTCGAACAGCTCGGCCGGTCAGTCGAACGGGGTCCCGGCTCCGGCTCAGGTGCGGTTGGAGGCAACGCGAGTCGGAGCGCCCGAAGGCGCCTCAACCAACATCAACTCCCGTTACACCTTCTCCAACTTCATCGTCGGCTCGGCCAACCGGCTCGCTCACGCAGCCAGCCTCTCGGTCGCCGAGCGGCCCGGACATGCCTACAACCCGCTCTTCCTGTACGGCGGGGTGGGCCTGGGCAAGACGCACCTGATGCACGCGATCGGGAACGCCGTGATCGCCCGCTTCCCGCGCAAGCGCGTCCTGTACGCCACGAGCGAGAAGTTCACCAACGAGTTCATCACCAGCATCCAGCAGGGCAAGATCGACGACTTCCGAGCCCGGTACCGGCGGATCGATCTGCTCCTGATCGACGACATCCAGTTCATCGCGGACAAAGAGCGAACGCAGGAAGAGTTCTTCCATACGTTCAACGCGATCCACGAGGACGGCAAGCAGATCGTGCTGTCGTCGGATCGGCCGCCCAAGGCCATCCTCACGCTCGAAGAGCGGCTCCGAAGCCGCTTCGAGTGGGGACTCATCGCGGATCTGACCGCGCCGGATCTCGAGACGCGCATCGCCATCCTCCGGGCCAAGGCCGAGGAGCAGGCCGTGCCGGTGAGCTCGGATGTGCTCGAGTTCATCGCCCGCAAGGTCGTCAGCAACATCCGTGAGCTCGAAGGCGCGCTGAACCGCATCGTCGCGTACGCGAGCATGGGCGCCGTCCCGATCACGATCGAGCTTGCCCAGGCGGTGCTTTCGAACGTCCTGTACAACCCCAAGAAGCGCCTCGTCACCCCCGAGCGCATCACCCGGGCCGTGGCGGATTACTACGGCGTCCAGATCGATGCCCTCAAGGGCCAGAAGCGCGACAAGGCGATCGTGGTGCCTCGCCAGATCGCGATGTTCCTGATGCGCGAGGAGACGGACGTCTCGCTGCTGCGCATTGGGGCGGAGCTGGGCGGCAGAGACCACTCCACGGTCCTGCACGCCTGCGACAAGATCAATCGCGAGATGGGCGTCAACGACGAGCTGCGCCGAGAGCTGGCCGCGGTGCGCGAGTTGATCTACTCGGACTAGGCGAGTCCGCCCCCTCCCAGGGGCGGGCGGTCGCGGCGGAATTCCACGTCGTTGGCGGAACTGGGCGGGCGTTCCCGGCTCGCGCGGCAGTCGATCGGCCAGGGATTCAGGGCCGAGAGCGAGGTCGCGCCGGAGGGCCGTCTCCGGTCACAGGGAGGCAGAAGAAGCCCCGGCTCGTGGATAAGGTGCCCTTTTCGGTGGATAAGCATCCTCGGATGTGGAGAAACCCGGCTATCCGGGGGCCGATACACTGACCAGCCAACAGGCCGCTCAGCCTCTCAAAGCGCGGGCGCAGACGGGTTTCCCCCAACAGAATTGTCTCGTATCCCCCATTCGAGCCAATTCATCCACCGTAGACGCCCTGATCTCCACGCCGTCTCCGAGCGTGCCCGCGCGCGGCGCCCACAGTCTCCACACCATGATGATGGTGATGACGGGATGAGAAGATAGATAGACAATCTCTTACAAACCTAGGGCTGTCGTTCGCCCGCCAATTGCCGTCAGCCGCCATGCCCGATCCCAGGGGAGTGAAGCCGAAGTGAAGCTCTCGGTCATGCAGGAGAACCTGGCTCGCGGTCTCCAGGTCGTAAGCCGCGCCGTCTCGACCAGGAGCACCCTGCCGGTCCTCAACAACGTTCTACTCCGTACCGAGGACGCCGGACTGAAACTCACGGCGACCAATCTCGAGATCGGCATCACCTACTGGGTGCCGGGCAAGATCGACACGGGCGGCGCCCTCACCGTGCCGGCCCGTTTGCTCACCGACATCGTCTCGGGCCTGCCGTCGAACGAGCGCGTGGACCTGGAGCTCGAGGCCCAGGACACGCTCAACATCACTGCCGGTCGATTCGCCACACGCGTCAAAGGAATCGACGCTGAGGAGTTCCCGGCCATCCCGACCGCGGGGGAGCGACCCACTACCCGAATTCCGCAGAACATCCTGCGCGAGAGCCTCGACGAGGTCACCTTCGCCGCGGCCACCGACGAAGCGCGCCCCATCCTCACGGGAGTACTCGCCCGCTTCGAAGGCGACAAGCTGACTCTCGCCGCGGCGGACAACTATCGAATCGCGGTCAAGACGATCACCGTGCTGGACGCCGTGGAAGAGACGAGCGTCGTGATCCCGGCCCGATCGCTCCACGAGCTCTCTCGTGTCCTCTCGGACACCGACGAGCCCATCGAGCTGATGCTGTCGCACAGCCGGAACCAGATCCTCTTCCATCTGGAGGGCATCGACCTGGTCAGCCGGTTGATCGACGGCCAGTTCCCCAACTACCAGCAGGTTCTACCCAAGGGCTTCACGACCAAGGCCACGGTCGATCGCGAGCAGCTCCTCCAGGCAGTCCGCCTCGCCAGCCTCATCGCCAGCTCCTCGGCCAACATCGTCAAGCTCCACGTGGGCAAGGATGCCGAGATCGGGATCAAGGTCAGCGCCGCCGCGGACATCGGCGACAACCAGAGCGAGGTCGAGGCCACGGTCGAGGGCGACGGGACGACGATCGCCTTCAACTCGCGGTATCTGCTGGACGTCCTCAACAACGTGGACACCGACCAGTTCACCCTCGAGCTCAACGGCCCGCTCTCGCCCGGCGTCTTCCGGCCCGTCAGCGACGGGGCGTACGTTCACGTCGTCATGCCCGTCAAGACGACGTCGTAGGAGTCGATAGATCTCGTTCCCATCCTCTCAGTCCGGGTCCAGGCCGCCGGCGATCCTGCGCGCCCTGACGATCCGGAACCTGCGAGGCTACGAGTCGCTCGATCTCGCGCTCGCTTCGGGGCCGCAGCTGATCTGGGGGCCGAACGCGGTCGGCAAAACCACCCTGCTCGAGGCGGTAATAGTGCTCGGGCTGGGACGGTCGCACCGGACGACGACGGACGCGGAGATGATCCGCTGGGGAGCCGATTTCCTTCGGATCGAAGGCACTCTGATCCGGGGTCTTGCGGCGGAAGGAGCCGGCGAGCTCGAGGAGACGGGACTGGGCGAGGGCGCGGCTTCCGGCGTGGAGGCTCAGGCCGCCGGCGTCGGGGCCGCGGAAGTCCACCCGACGACGCTGACGGTCACGCTGGCGCCCGGCGGCCGAAAGAAGATCGCCGTGAACGGCGTACCGAGGCGACCCACGGCCCTTGGTGATCAACTCCGGACCGTCATGTTCGCGCCGGAAGAGATGCTTCTGGTCGTGGGCTCTCCCAGCCTCCGTCGCGCCTCGCTGGACGAGCTGACCGGACCCACCGATCCGAGCTACGCGTCGAACCTCGCGACGTACGGCCGGGCGCTGCAGCAGCGGAACAGCCTCCTGCGTTCGATCAGGGAGGGTGAGGGCGATCGCGACCAGCTGCGGCTCTGGGACGAGCCGTTCCTCACCGCCGGGGCGGCCGTGGTTACTGCCCGGCTGCGAATGCTGGCCCGACTCGCCGAGCCGCTGGCGCGCGCTCACTCGGAGATCGCCCCGGCCGAGGACCGGCTCACGGTCGCTTACCAGTCGAATGCCGCGGCGGCAGCCAGCGAAGGGCCGCGTGACGCCCTGGCGCGCAGGCTCCGTGAGACGGCCGAGAAGGAAGTCTGGAACGGCGCGACGCTGATCGGGCCCCATCGCGACGATCTCGTGTTCAGCCTGGGCGGCCGCGACCTGGCCACCTTCTCGTCGCGGGGCCAGCAGCGGACCGCCATCCTTGCCTTCAAGCTGGCCGAGATGGATCTGCTGACCGCTCTGGACGGCCAGCCGCCCCTGCTGCTGCTCGATGACGTCTTCTCCGAGCTCGATCCGGACCGACGGGCCCACCTCGTCCGGAGAATCTCCGAGCTGCCGCAGGCTCTCATCACCGCGACGGATCCCACCGAGGTGGACCCCGCCCTGCGTCGCCGGGCGCATTCGTGGCGGGTCAGCGAGGGACCCGCCGGAGCGCGCGTGGAGGAAGTGGAGCCGTGAGTCCCCCGAGTAAGCCCGGAGAACCCGGAGATCCGGGACATCCTCGAGTTGCTCGAGGTCCGAGGGTGCCGCGGGCCGTCGGTCCGGGCCGTGACCCTGGGAGCAGCGACGAATCCACATCGAAACGCCGGCCCGATCCGGGTGATCCCGACGAGCGGCGGACCCGGAGCATGCAGCGCCTCGCGGATCTCCTGCCCGACACAGCCCGACAGTTCGGCCTCGAGGAGCAGCTCGAGCAGGCCAGACTGGCGGCCGCCTGGCTCCGGATCCTCGCCGACAGAGTTCCGGCGGCCGCCGGCTCCTGCCGTCTGATCGGCCTGAGCCACGATGTCGCGACCGTGGAAGCGGACCTACCGATCGTCGCCCAGGAGATAAGGTTGCGTTCGCCGGAGTTGCTGGCCGCGCTCCGTAACGCTTCCCGTGTCGCCGTCCGTCAGCTCCGAGTCGTTACTCGACACGTATAATCCCGGCGCACGACAACGGGCCCGAACCGGCCCGGTCCGCCGGCGCATCGACTCCAGCCGCAAAAGGCGACATGGCAATCCGTCTTCAGATGAACGTCGGCCTCGTCGCCGGGGAGCGCCGACTCCCCGACTCCGCCGACACAGTCAGCATCGTCGAGCCGAACATCGGGTCGACTTCGCGAACAAAGGGCAGTCTCTATCTGCTCGTCACCGGGGCCGGCGGGCGGAAGCTGCGTGAGGCCACCAAAGTCGTGGCGGACCGGATCCGCGACGACTACTACTACGACCTCTCCGCCGGCATCTCCGTCTGCCTCCGCAAGGCGGTGAACGCGGCCAACAAAGTCCTGCTCCACTCCCCCGATCGACCGGTCGTCGAGCCTGGCCAGGGCTCGCCCATCGGGATCGCGCTCGCCGTCGTCCGCGGCAACGAGCTGTACGTGGCGACTCTCGGACCCGCCGAGGCATATCTCATCCGTCAGGCTCGCCTGCTGACGCTCCCGGACGCCAACCCCGAGAGTGGTCTTCCGGCCGAGGAGCTCGACGGACCGGAGGTCTGGCACGGGGAGATCGCCATGGGCGACTGCCTCGTACTCGTCTCGCCGAACGTGACCCGAAAGATCGGCCTGGGCCCGCTGCAGGACACCGTCGGCCAGCTCCACCCGCAGGCGGCTGTGGACCAGCTCCAGCGCCAGTTCAGCTCGGGCGGTCTGGGGGCCACCGGCGGCGACGGCATCGTGATCGTCGAGGCGACCGAGGTCGCGTCCACGCACCGCGCCTCCCCGCTCAAGCCGGTCTGGCCGAACGACTCCCTGGCCGGCGCCCCCGAGCACTCGCCGATCCCGCTGGCGGACACGGTCAGCGGCGGCGTCGCCGCGGTCCAGAGCACCGCCCATCAGGCCCAGCTGGTCGCCGACGGATGGCTTCGCCGGGGCGTGTACAGCCTCTTCGATCGGATGCCGGAGCGTCCCGCGAGGCGCGGCCGGGTCACGCCCATGATCGTCCGTCGGGAGCGCCAGCAGCGGGCCGCCGTGGCGGTGATCGGGCTCCTCAGCGTGATAGCCATCGTCGGCACGGCGATGTGGTTCTTCGCCGGACCGAGCCAGAGCGCCATGATCGACAAGCAGGTCTCTGCCCAGCAGGCCTTCTCGCAGGCTCAGACGGACATCGCCGCCGTCTACGGGGGCGGCAAGGATCTGGTCTCGACCGATCCCAACAAGGCCTACGACTATCTGAAGGACGCCTTCCAGAAGCTCCAGTTCGCCCAGACCCACGGCTATGCCGAGGACAACGTGGCGAGCCTGCTCAACACGGCCACCAACGGCCTGAACGCCTACTACGGCATCACCATGATCCAGCCTCAGGTCGTGGCCAGCTTCAACACGGACCTGCTGACCGGCGTCGTCCTCGGCCCGGACGGGGCCGCCTACCTGATCGACAACACCGTCGGCACGGTCTACCGAGTGGATCTGGGGAGCGGCACCAAACTGCCGATGATGTGGGCCGGACAGCCGCCCACGGCCGGGGCGGGGATCGTTGGCCACCCGTTGCTTCTCACCACGGGCGGCGGCGACGTGCTGATCCTCGATGACTTCAACACGCTGTGGCGGTTGAGGCCGGACACCATCGAGAAGAGCGGCCGGCGGACGCTGATCAAGATCAACATCCCGGACAACGTCAACTGGGGTAGGGGCTCACGGGCGATCGGCACGTTCGCGGCCACCTCGCAGATCGGCCAGTACAACATCTACATCGTCGTCCCGATCCTCAGCCAGATCATGAAGTACCCGCCCGCCGCCGACGGCAGCAGCTACCCGGCCGGTGACAAGTCCCCGTACCTCCTCGTGAATCAGAACGTGTCCACCGTCGACGACATGTACATCGACGGCAGCGTCTACCTCCTCCAGGACGGCCGCCTCGTCCAGTACGAAACGGGCTCGGCGGTCAAGACGTGGAGCCCGGACCTGCCGGCCGACACCGCGGACAAGGCCAAGCTGCTCCGACCTCACGCGCCCGTCTACACGCGCATCACCGCCGACAACAACACCCAGAACCAGGGCACCCTGTACGCCTACGACAGCTACAACCGCAGGATCGTCGCGATCCGCAAGAGCGACGGCGCCGTCGTGGGCGACTACATGGTCCCGGCCGGGCAGCCCTGGCTCTCCGACGTCCGGGGAATGTTCGTGACCAAGGACGAGAGCGGCGCTAATCCCGTCCTGTACTGGGTGGAGAGCGGCAACCTCATGAGCGCCTCACTGAACCCGTCGGCGACTCCGACACCGACCGGCAGTGCGCCTGCGTCGGGCTCGGCGAAGCCTTCTAGTTCGCCCAAGCCGTCCATTGGGCCCTCCACGTCACCGAGTGCCGCGCCACTCAACTAGCTCGGCTCACCAGTCCGCGGGCCGAGTCGCAAGGCGTGACTGCCGGCCATCCAGCGTCGGCCCGTGGGCGGGAGTGGGATAATCCGGCCCATGGCAGAGTCGCTGGCAGAGGTCGTCGTCGAAAGCGTCCGAGTCCACATGCTGTCGAGCCAGCACGTCGTGCTGCTCAAGGAAACGGATCGCGAGCGGTACCTGCCCATCTGGATCGGCCCCTGGGAGGCCAATGCGATTGCCACCCGGCTTCAGGGCGTCACGCCCGAGCGGCCCCTCACTCACGACCTGTTCGCCAGCACCCTGGCCGAGCTGGGCGTCAAGGTGACCAGCGTCATCGTCTCGAGCCTGAGCGAGGAGACGTTCCACGCCACGCTCGAGCTCGAGCTCGACGGCCGGTCCTACTCGATCGACGCCCGCCCCTCCGACGCGCTCGCCCTGGCCGTTCGGACCGGAGTACGAATCTTCGCCGCGACCGAAGTCCTGGACCGCGCCGGCGTCGAGCCTGAGGCCAAAGAGGACGAGAAGCTCGAGGTCTTCCGCGAGTTCGTGAATTCGCTGGACATCGACCTGGAGGAAGGCCACCGGGAGGGTCCAGGTACGGACCAGCCGCCCCGGGAGTAGCCCGCGCCGGCTTCGCACCGCGCCGCCGCACCGCGCCGCTGCACACGCCAGCGGCCCCGCCCGGCCCGATCCGACCCCGGGATCCATTCCCAATTCACACCTCGGCGACATTGAGCCGGAATTCCCGGGCGAGACCTGGGTGCGCGGCGACTTTGCAAGCGTATCCGCGGACCGGCGGAGGCGATTCCGTGCGTGAAGTGCTCTCCGGGCGTATGGGCAGGCAGCCAGAGCTGGGCCGGGCTGGGCCGGACGTTGGCCCAAAGTCGTCCTGGTGTGAGTTCGGCAACTTCCGTGCGGACATGGCGGCGACGCCCGGTGGCCAGCAACGCCCGGTGGCAAGCGGCGCCGGCTTACCCCAGGATCGGCTTGCCCCGGCGCATGGCGGCGCCGCGGGTGAACCAGAGGCGGATGCGCAGCGACCAGAAGTCGCGCATTGCCCGGAAGACCACGCTGGGCCTGGCGCCGGTGGGCGAACCCGCGGTCCGCGGGTAGTGCGGCACCCCGACCTGGGCGATGCGGCGGCCTTCGAAGCGCAGCTTGATGAGGAGTTCGGCCGTGAAGAAGGCGCCGCCGGACGAGACCCGGATCGGCTCCAGGGCCTCGCGCTTGAAGAGCTTGCAGGCGCAGTCGATGTCGCGGACGCGAACGCCGAAGAAGATCCGGTTGGCCAGGCGGTAGATGCGCGCATACCAGCGCCGGATCGGCGGATCGGCGCGCTTGAGCCGGTAACCCACCACCACGTCCGGGCTATCCGGGGCCTGGATCCGCTGTGTCAGCCGGCCGACGTCCGCCACCTTGAACTGGCGGTCGCCGTCGATGAACGCGATCAACGAGAAGCGAGAGGCGTCGAAGCCGGAGCGCAGGGCCGCGCCGTAGCCCCGGTTGACCGGATGGTGGACGACGCGAAAGACGTCCGGATGAGCGGCCGCGAGCGCGTCGGCGATGGCCGGCGTCCGATCCTTCGAACCGTCGTCGACGGCGATGATCTCGAACTTCTCGGCGATGGCCGGCAGGGCCGCGAAAGCCTCTTCGACCAGCGCCTCGAGGTTGGCCTCCTCGTTGTGGGCAGGAAAGAAGAAGGAGAGCTCGGGCACCCGCGGCGCGGTCGGCCCCGACTCGACTGCCGTGCTTGGACGGACGCTGGCACTCACTGGCTTCCCTTTCGACCGAGGACCTGGTTGATCGTGGATCCATCCCCCAGCTTGTACGGCGCGATGTCGTACTCGGCGCTGAGCGCCTGCATACCGTCGACTCCCCCGGCTAGGCGGATGGTGAAGACCGGCCTATTACCCAGGAATCTGTTGAAGACATCCTGAACCGAACCCAGGTTGTCGTCGAGCCTGGTTCGATCATCGACGATGTAGATGTCGGGCCGAAGGCCGAGGACTCGCTGGCCGTACCACAGCGTCGTGGAGGTGCTCCACCACGAAACCACGACCGAGTTCTGCGGCAGGCCGCCCTTGTCCGGCGCGGCCAGAACCTGGTGCATCCACTCCGAATCCGCGGTCATGGCCGCTTCACTCACGCCGCCCGGATCGAAGGTGCTGAGCGGCCTCTGACGGTCGGGGATGACGGCGGGAATGGGTGCGACCAGGACGACCGCCGCGGCGATCTCGCCGACCAGCAGCGCCCAGGCGTATCGGTTGCCCGGGCGCCCGCGAGGACGCGTTCCGAGCTCGGGGTCCGGCTCCGGCTCCGGCTCCGGCTCAGTGTCCGGGTCCCGGGCCGGGTCGGAAGACGCTGCCGCCGAGTCGGGCGGCTCGGGAGATGCGGCTTCGGTCGTATTTGCCGTGGCTTCCGGCGTGATGCGCTCGGAAATCCAGGTGGCCACGTACGCCGCCCCTCCGACAAGGTCCGCGACTCCGAGGCCGACCCACGTGAATGCGATCAGCACCGGAACCAGGAAGTAGCGCTCGATGTCCGCGTTGCTGTACGCGGTGGAGAAGTAGCACGTCACCAGGAGCGTGAGCCCGCTCAGCACCAGGTAGCGAGGCCGCCGGATCAGGCTCGTCCCGAGACCGAGTATGGCCACGTAGAGGAGCGGTCCGAGCCAGCCGTACATCAAGCTCACGATCGCCGCGGTCTTGTCGCCGAGGTTGCCGAATGGGTCCACCAGGCTGCCCCGGAACTGCTCGGCGAGAACTACGTAGGCGAAGCCGCCGATGGTATCCGGGTGGCCGTAGACCAGCGGGGCGTGCATGGCCGCGCGTATCGGCAGCTCCGCGAACAGGACCACGAGCGTCCCGACGAGGACAAGGACGCAGGCCGCGACGGTGCGCGGACGCAGGATCACCCGCCAGTCGACCAGCAGCACGAACAGGCCGATCGCCGGAGGCAGGAGCAGGGCCAACGAATGGTTGGCCACGGCGACGGCGTACACGAATGCCGCGGCGACCAGCCAGCGGTCCGCTCTGCCGCGATCCTCCGGGTCCAGAGCGTGGATCCGCTTGTCCCAGACGATCAGCACGCCGAAGAGGATCGCCACGAGGGCCGCGTGGAACATGTGTGGGTCCGCATGGGTCGCGAGCCGCATGAATACCGGCGTCGCGGTGATGGTGCCCGTGACCGGCAACGTGACCGTCACGTCCGAGACAAAGGGCATCGCCACGAGCAGCAAGCCGGCGGCCAGCGCCACGTATCGGCGCCCCGTCAGGAGCCCCACCACCACCGTGGTCGCTCCGGCGGCTACCGCGGCCAGAACAGCCTGGAGGAGGTTCATCCGGAAGGCCGGGTCACCGAATGGCTGGAACAGGACCCCGGCGAACCAGCCCAGGATCACGTAGGCGGGGTAGCCGGTGGGGTGGGCCGTGCCCATGACCGGGCCGACGGTCTGGAACTCGGCCGTGTCCCAGTTGGCGACGGTGGGGGCCAGGGTGGGGATGATGACCAGGAGGGCGAGGGCGGCCACGATGACGGGGCCGAGTGCCGCCTCGAGGAATACCGGATCGGCCAGGCGCGCCAGGGCTGCCCCGACGGTGCGGCCCGCGTTGGAACCGATGCGACCCGACGGTGCTCGGGTCAGTGCGTCACCAGCCAAGGATGGTTCCCCATATCGTTCCCCAGAAGTTGATCACGATCGAAAGCACGACCAGCGCCACGGCCGGCCCGAGCCAGCGAAGCCGGCTCATGCCGAGAGCCACCAGCACCAGCGCGTACGGCACGAAGTCGTTGCTGAAACGGTAGCCGAACTGGACCCATCCCTGGCTGAAGTGCATCAGGTTGGCGAAGGCTATCGCCACCACGGCGATCGTGGCGCCGGCCGTGACCCTGTCGAGATGGAGCCGGTGGAGCGGTCCCCAGGCGAGCGGAGCGAGCATGAAGGCCGGGCTCGAGAGCAGGATGCTCATGCCGACCGCGTTCGGCATCGCCAGCGGGCAGCTGGTATCGAACAGGCCGCGGGCGGCGTTCGTGGCCAGGCAAGTTGGCGTCCCGTAATCCGGCCCAACGATGCCCACGAAGTTCGGTGCGATCTCCGGACCCTGGAACAGCATGATCGCCAGGTTCTGCGGCACGTACCGGATGTCGCTGATCGCCCAGCCGGCGTGGTAGTCGAGCACGGAGCCGTACTGGAGCAGCTCGTTGTGGTAGAGGTAGTCGTAGGCCGGGTTGAACAGCTGCCCACTCGTGGCGTACGTGACCACCAGCAGGGCGATGAGAGGCACGGCGGCGCCGGCGCCGGCCAGCAGGCTGCGCCGCATCCAGGTTCCGCCGCCGCCGACGAGCATCAGGAACGGGAAGCCGAAGAGGATGGTCAGGCGGGCGGTGATCGCCAGGCCGAATAGCAGGCCCGCCGCCACCTGGAGGGACTCCGGCCTCGAGAGCTCCGCCCACAGGATCGACTGGCCGCGCCGGAACGCCTCCGGGCGCCGCAGGGCCAGACCGGCAGCCGCCATCGCGGCCAGGACGAGCCCGACGTCGACCGCGATCGTGAGGTCCGGGGCGTAGACGGCCATCAGGAAGAGCCCGGGCACGCCGACCGCGAGAGCCAGTACCACGGCCGACGCCGTCAGGACCTGCCACCGACCGTCGACGGCCACGGCGAGCAGAGCGGCCAGTACCCCGATCCCGAGCCCCGCGAGGGCGATCGTGGCCGCCGGTTTGCCGGCCTCGGCGGAGATCAGAAAGCCCTCACCCACGATCCCGAGCGCCACGAGGGCGACGACCCCGACCCAGCGGCCCGGGAAGCTCCAGCCTTTGATCGCGCCCGCCACCGAGTTGAGCGGAACCGGCCGCGCCGCATCCGGGTCGGCGCCGAGGGCCACGCCGACCGACAGCAAGAGGCAGGCGACGGCGACGACGTGGGCGAAGAACCAGGTGGACCCGATCACGGAGGTATAGAAGAGAACGGTCCCGAGGCCGAAGAAAACCGACGTCAGCGCCCGAACGCGAAGGTCGATCGGCAGGCGGCCGAGCATCCAGTAGGCGATCCCGACGTCGATCGCTCCAAAGACGGCCGAGAGCAGCTGCTGATTGGTCGCCTCATGCCAGATCGAGACGAAGGGGAGCAGGACCCAGGCCGGCAGAGGCGGGAAAGGGATGATGCCTCTCCCGGTCGCGACGCCATCCGGTCCGAGGATCGGCATCACGTCCTGGTAGCGCGGCATTGGAATCGAGGTGTTGCCGTCGAGCCAGGCCTGCGCCTGCAGGACGAAGTGGAGGTAGTCGTTGGGCCGATCCAGGTGGATCAGGAAGTAGACGAGGAAGCAGGCCACGACGATCCCGTAGCCGATCACGAGGGTCCACGGATCGGGCCCTTCCCAGTCCTCGTCCTCGCTGCCGGCGGTTTCTCCTGGCTCCTCGGAGGGCGGCTGCGGCCGCGGCGGCGCCGCCTTCGACGCTCCGCCGATCGGCTCTTCGGGCTGCGGAGCGCCAGACCAGGAGGGCTCCGCTTCCTCCGGCAGCCCGTCGTCGCCGACCTCGTGGGGTATACTCCGCTCCACCTCAGCGCTCGCCCAGGAGGCCGTATCGGTTGGCAGGCTCGAGCTTGCGAGAGGGCAGCCCTCGGGGGCGCACGGCGGCGGGTACCGGTGGTGCCGCGGATGTACTGCCCGCCATCGTCGTTCTCCTGGCCCTGGGTCTGTTCCTCCGCGTCATCATCGCATACGTTCTTCTGCCGGGGTCCGGATTCCCAGTCGACCTGAACGCCTTCCAGTACTGGGCCAACGACATAGCCCAGCACGGGCCGGTCGGCTTCTACGAGCGACAGGGCTTCATCGATTACCCGCCCGTCTACCTGGCACTCCTCGCCGTCATCAGCTTCGTGATGGGTGGGAGCATCGGTGAGGGCATCAAGCTCATCCCCATGCTGGCGGACCTGGGCCTTGCCGCCCTCGTCTACTACATGGCCGTGGAGCTGGGCGCCTCAACCTGGCGAGCCACGATCGTGGCCGTGGTCATACTCGTCAATCCGATCACCTGGATCAACAGCGCCATCTGGGGCCAGGCCGACGCGGTCGGCTCGATATTCCTGCTGCTGGGCCTGCGTGAGCTGCTGAAGGACCGCAGGGAGACAGCCGCCGCGCTTGCCGTCGTATCGGTCCTGACCAAGATGCAGCTCGGCATCCTGGCCGTTCTCGTGGGCGTGGTGATCCTACGCAGGTCCTTGTTCCCCAAGGAAGGCGAGGCGGACCCGATGCGGGTCCTCACTTCGCTCGGGGCGGGCCTGCTGACCGCCGGGCTGATTTGCCTGCCGTTCACCGGACTCGATTTCGGCGGCTACGTCAGCCGGCTCGGGACCTACGCCGGCGCGCTGACGCTTCTCGCCGGCGTCGTGGCCGCGGCGGGGGTCGCGGCTCTGGCGTGGCGCTATCTTCCGATCGCGGAGTCGGCCTACCGCGCCGCCGTCGCCGGAGTGGCCGCTCTCGTGACCGTGGTGCTGTCGGGGGCGATGGTCTTCAACGCGATCGTCAGCCATCTGGCGTCCGCCTTCGGCGAGTACCCGTACCTCACCCTCAACGCCTACAACCCGTGGGCTCTCCTGCAGACCGCGGACGGCCAGGGCATGGCCACCAGCAAGAGCTGGCTCCGGGACATCTCCTACATCGATCCTCAGCTGGGGCCGCAGCCCTGGTACGGGATCGGGCACTTCTCCGCGGCCTGGATCCTCGTGATCGCCGTCGCGATCGCAGCGCTCGCGCTGGGTGCGTTCCTGGCGTGGGGAGCGGCACGACGGCGAGAGGCCGCGCTGCCGGCCGAATCGGATGACGCGCGATCCGAAGACACGCCGGCTGCCCGGGAATCCGGCTCGGGTGCGGCATGGGTGGGCGGCTGGCGCGAACGTCACGACTGGGTCGAGGAGCTGCGCAGCCTGGCGGCCGTGTTCGTCGTAACGGCGGTCGTCCTCGCCGCGCTGCTGGTGATCCAGCCGTTCGGGCCTATTCCGGCCGCGATATTCGGCGACGTGCTGCTGGTCCTCGTCCTCGTCAGCGCGGCCTTCTGGGCGGCCTGGCGCGACGATGCCCTCTCCCTCCTCGTCGCGCTCACGATAATGGCGATCGCCTTCTTCGTGGTTCCCACTCGCGTCCACGAGCGCTACCTCTTCCCGTTCTTCGGACTCGGCGCACTTCTGTTCGCGGTTTCCTGGCGCTGGCGAATCGCCTACGTGCTGCTGGCCGTCGTCAACTCGGCCAACCTCGTGGCAGTGCTCGTTCAGTACAAGGGGGTCCCGTTGACGGACGGCTGGGCGGCGACGACGCTCAACGACTGGGGCACGTACCTCCTCAATTCCCAGCTGTCCGGCCTGGTCTGGCCGATCACGGTATCCGCCGTCGTCACCGGGGCCGTCATGTTCTGGGCGCTGATGCAGATGCGCGGCATGGCCTCCAACAGCCTCGAGCTCGAGGCCGAGGGGGCGGGCGAGGAAGAGTCAGGTTCCTGGTTCATTTCCTGGTTCGCGCCGAGGATGGACGACGAGCCGCCCGCTGCCGGCGCCCGCGCCATCCCGCAAGTACCGGCCTCGACTGGTCGCGCGTCCGTGGCCGCAGGCGCGACCTCAGCATCCACAACCGGGCCCTCAGCCGCCTCCGACTCCGAGACGGCTCCGTACGAGGAGCCCCTGGAATCCGAGGAGCCCGAGGGATCTGAGGACTGGGCCTACTCGGACGAGCTCGACGAAGAATACGAGGACGAGAGCAGGAGACCGGTATACGTGCCCCGCAGCGTGATGCGGGTCTGGCGCCGGTTTGCCGGGCCATCGAGCTATCCGGACCGCTCGCCGGCGCTCGATTCCGAGCCTCACGGCCGCATCGACAAGCTCGACATCTGGGTCGTCGTGGCGCTCGTCGCCGCGATCCTGTGCCTGCGGATCTACCGCCTGGGTGAACCGCGCCAGATGTACTTCGACGAGGTCTATCACGCCAGGTCCGCCACCGAGTTCCTCCAGGACTGGCGCTACGGCATCCCGCACGACATCCCCGGCAACTACATCTACGAGTGGACCCACCCGATGCTCGCCAAGTACGCCATCGCGGGTGGTATCACCGTCTTCTCAGACGACAAGGTGACCGCGACCAACGACCTCAACGTCCCGGTCACGGACGCCTACGTCGAGCCGCGCCTCGAAGCCTCACCCCTGGCGAACACCGGCGCCAACGATGCCTTCTCGAACGCCGACAACCGTTTCGGCGACCGGGTTTTCGTCGCGACGGGCAGCCAGGTTCGCGTCTTCGACCTTCAGACGCGGGCCTCCGAATGGACCTACGACATCCCGGGAGCGACCACCTTCGCGTCTCCGGGCGACGCAACGGGCGTCCTCTACGTGGGCACAGCCCAGGGCCGGATCTGGCGACTGGACCTCAACTCGCTCGACGGCGCGCGACTCGGGGTTGGCTCTGTAGCTCCCGCGACCGAGCTGAGCGTCAACACCGGCATCGACATCGCCCATCTCTATGCGGGCACTCCGCCGTTCATCCTCGCCGCCGACTCCGGCGGGAACATCGTCTCGGTGGATCTCACCCAGGACGGAGGCACGGTCGTCGGGCAGGGGAACGTGCCGGGCGCAGCCGACTTCGCTGACCTCGGGACCGCACCCCAGACACTCGACGTCCTGGGCTCCAAGGTCACCGACGCCTCGGCCGAGGCTCAGCAGCTCGCCTCGCTCATCGGCGGCAATGCTGCCGAGATCGAAAGCGCGATCAGGAGCGCGCCGCCGAACATAAGCCGGCCTCTGCCGGTCGGGTCGCTTGCCTCCGCGCAGGCATCGGCCGTGCAGACGGCGATCTCGCAGGGCTCGCTGCCGGGCATCTCGCTGCAGACCACCAACCCGGAAGTTTTGGTCGCCTACAAGAGCGGCCTCGGTCTCCTCGACGCGCGCCACGTGGTCCTGACGACAAAAGACAAGGACGGGAACCCGATCCCGGCGATCTCGACGTCCCAACCGGTCACGTCCATCGCCATCAACCCGGATTCGGTCAACTCCAACGGCTCCGACTCGTACGCGGCCGCCGGCAACTCGATCCTCCTCTTCAGGCCGAGTACCACCGGGGGCACCGGCACGGTCGCCGCGGACGGCAGCCAGCCGCTCCGCGCTATGCCCGGGGCCATCACCAAAGTGATGTGGGACAGAGCGACGCACGTCGCCCAGGCCCTCGGCAAGACCCAGGACGGCTCAGGCTGGACCGTTTACGCGATCGAAGGCAACGGCAATGCTTTCTTCTCCGACGCGAAGCTGCCGTTCGAGCCCGCCGCGATCGGCCTCGACTCGACGCTGCGGCTGCCGGACACGGATCGCGAACAGGTCCTCGCCTTCTCGTCCACAGGCTCGATGGCCTCCGTGGACGTAGGCCAGTTCGCCTTCTCCTGGCGGATCGTGGGCGTCCTGTTCGGGGCACTGATGGCAGCCTGCCTCTACCTCCTCGTCCGGATCCTGTTCCGGCGCCGGACCGTGGGCCTGCTGGTGGCCCTCTTCAGCCTGATCGACGGGATGTTCTTTGCCCAATCCCGCATCGCCATGAACGACACCTACGTCGGCGGTTTCCTGTTACTCGCGTACCTGCTGTTCGCCCTGATGTGGCTGGTATGGAAGAGGCGGGCGGCTTTCTGGTTAGGAATGCCGCTGCTCGGAGTGATCCTGGGCCTGGCCCTGGCCAGCAAATGGGTCGCCTTCTATGCCATGGCCAGCATCGGCATCCTCATCCTGATCCGCTCGGCGCTCGGCCGCCTGGTCACGATTCTGGGACTCGCCGCGGGCACGGGCGTCCTGGGCTGGCAGGCCATCGCGGAGATGACCACCGCGCCGAACACCGGCAGTCCGCCGATGGTCATCGCGCTCATCTTCCTGGCCCTCGTGGTGGCGGTCGTCGGCGCGTACTGGACGACGTCCCAGCGGACTACCCCGGATAAGGTGTTCACCGGCATCGTGACCGCCGTGATCGCGGCGCTCCTGGTCGGAGCGGCCCTGACGTTCACGCCGGCCTCCATCGACAACGGTGCGCCCAACTACACCTTCTTCCTGATCATGCTCGGCATCACGGCCCTGGCGGCCGCGGGCAACGCCTACCGGCCCGTGGCCTGGACGCGCGAGGAGCTCTGGTTCGCAACCGTGGGGGTTGGCGCGGCAGGTGTCATCGTCGCCGTACTGGGCTTCGCGTTCGAGCACGGCTTCCTGAGCGGCCTACTGAGCGGGTTCATCTCCGCCCAGGGTCACAAGATGCTGCTCGGCGGGCTGGGCCTCGTCGCGCTCGGAATCGTCGCGAGGGTCGTTTTCCAGGGGGTAGGCCTGCTCGGCTTCGGGCCGCTCGCGAAGGCCCCGGGCGAGAAAGACTACGCCCGCTTCGCCGCCCCACCCTCTCCCGCTCCGGAAGGCTGGTTGCGGCTGGGCAGCGGCTACGGCCTGCCCGCCCTCTGGATGACCTTCTGTGTGATGCTCCTGCCGATCGTCGTCTACGTGCTGTTCTACATACCCTGGGCCATGCCGTGGCAGACGCAGACCGCGGCGACCGGCCCCCTACCGGCCATCGCCTGCTGGCACACCGCCCCCGACCCCACCAACTCCCTGGCGACCATCTGCACCGACGCATGGCCGGCAGGCCACACGGGTCAGACCCTCTGGGACCTGACCATCCAGATGTACAACTATCACAACAACCTGCGCGCCGCGCACGCCGCCTCGTCGCCGTGGTGGGCCTGGCCGATGGACCTCAAGCCGGTCTGGTTCGAGAGCATCGGCTACGCGGGCGACAACACCTCGATGATCTACGACGGCGGGAACCCGGTCCTGTGGTGGGTGGCGATCGGGGCGATGGGCTTCATCTGCTGGCAGGCGTACAAGAGGCGGAATCTGGGCCTCGCCCTGATCGTGATCGCCTTCCTGTGGCAATGGATCTCCTGGTCGCGTATCGATCGGGCCGCCTTCCAGTACCACTTCTATACGGCCTTACCCTTCTTCCTCGCGGCGCTGGCCTACTTCCTCGCCGAGATCTGGCACGGTCCGTCGCGGCGAACCTGGTTGCTGGCTCGTGGCAGCGCCGTGGCCGCCTGCCTGTTCCCCGGCGTGATGTGGCTGCTCAAACCTGAGCTCTGTGGCCTTGCCCGCGTGGACACGACCCAGTACTTCCAGAACACGGTCTGCGGCACCGGCACCGGCAACGTAGTCATCGAGACCCGCCTGTTCTTGATCGGTGTGGTGCTGGTCGTCGCGCTCGCCGTGCTGGCGGTCATCCTGTGGCGCCTCGAGCGGCGCCAGGACCGCGGCTACGAAGACCCGTATTGGGCACTCCAGCTCGTGGTCCCCGTGGCGATCGCCGGCGCGCTCCTGTGGGTGATCGGACAGAACGGCCCCCGAACCACTCTCTTCCAGGCGGCCCTGCCGTCCGACTACCTGGCGATCGTGTTCGTCGCCTTCGGCGTGGTGCTCGCGATCGTCGCCGCAATCGGCACGAACCCCAGACGTTTCGTGGTCGGCGTGATCGTCTTCGCGATCCTTGCGTTCGCGGCACTGTATCCGAATCTCTCTGCGCTGCCGATGCCACAGGCCATAACCGGCATCTACAACTCGCTGCTTCCCACCTGGCTGTACGGCTTCCAGTTCTCCGACAACCTCCAGGAATCGCAGGGGGTTGGTCTGGTCACCTCCGCGACTGTGACCGTCACGGTCTTCGTGCTCGCTCTCGCCGGGATCGCCAGCTGGGTGGCGTGGGAGCGGCGGCTGGTCGTCGGCTACCGCCGCGCTCAGCTCTCGGCCGGCCAGTCGGACTCGTCGGATGCCCTCGAGGCAGGTTACGCCGAGCTGGCTCCCCACTCCGACCCGCCGTCGAACGCTGAAGCGACGCCCGATTCCGAGCCTCCCTCGCAAAGCTAGTCAAACGGTCTCGCGACCCCCGGTGCTCCGCTCTGAGGATCGACGCCAGAGACTCGACGGGGTGGCACCACCCCCCCGGCGATCCGGCTCGTCAGAGTTTGGCCATCATCGGATGGGCGGGCGACGGAGTGGGCGGTATCTCGGCGTTGAAGCCGGGCGGCAGCTGGCCCTGCGCCGCAAGTCGCCGGATCACGAAGCCGTAGTAAGCCTCCACCCGGCCGGTCACGTTCTCCCAGCCGAACTGCTCGGCCCGCTCGAGGCCCGCCGCACCCATCCGCTTCCTCAGATCCGGGTCGGCGAGCAGCTCCTTGATGCCGGCGGCCAGGCTGCGCGCATCCCGGGGCGGAACCAGGACGGCCTGGCGGCCACGCTGGACCACGCCCTTGTAACCGTGGATGTCGCTGCAGACGATCGGCGCGCCCGACGCCATCGCTTCGAGCAGCACGATGCCGAACGACTCGCGACCGGTGGCCGGCGAGACGAACACGTCCGCCGTCTTGAATAGCTGGGCCTTCTCCGCGTCGCTGACCCGGCCGAGGAACTCTACGTTCTGCAGCCGGCGGGTCATCACGTACCGTCGCGCCTCGCGTTCCTGCGGCCCCGAGCCGACCACGAGGAGGCGGCAGCTGGTCCCGTCCTTGCGGAGCAGCCGGTACGCCTTGAGAAGGTAAGGAAGGCCTTTGCGATCCTCGAGGCGGCCGACGAAAAGGACATTGGGGGTGCCGTCCTGCCAGCGCGCGATGGGCACGGCCCGGTGGTATCGGCCCAGGTTCACGCCGTTGGGGATGACCTTGTAATCGCCCGGGAAGAAGCGGTCCACGAAGTGGCGCGCGGCGGCGCTGACCGCGATGCGACCGTGGAGCCGCGCCGAGTAGCTGCCCAGCGTCCGCTTTCCGAACTCCATCGCGGGCGAGAACCCGGCATAGGCGTGGAACGTGGCGACGTTGACGCTCGTGGACTGGTGCAGGACCACGAGCGAGAGAAACGGGACGAAGGGCTCGTGGAAGTGGAGCAGGTCGAAGCGCTCGCGCTCGAGAACCCTCTGGACCTGCGAGACGTAGCGCGGCGAGAGCGTGATCGTCCCGACGGACCCGTTGCTCGGAACGCTGAAGCCCTTGCCGATCCGAATGACGTCGCCCTCGGACGAGCGCTGGAGGCCGTGGCTGCTGGTGATGATCCGGACGTCGTGGCCGCGGAGTCGAAGGTTCTCGTAGAGGAACCGGACGTGCTCGTTCACTCCGCCGGGAAGCGGGTACACGTACGGGGTCACGAGTCCGATCTTCACGCTGAAGGCTCCTCCGCCTCTCGGCGCTCCGCCGCCTGGGCCATCTCCGCGGCAAGGCCGCGACTCGCCGGACCGCGCGCGGCCAGCCCGCGGCTGGCAAGGTACTCGGCCTCGCGGCGCCGCTGCATCTCCAGCTGCTCGTGCGGCACGCCCAGGTCGCGAGGTGTGCCGTCGCGGAGGAAGTTGCGGCGGCCCCAGCGGGCCACGTCGCGGGCCTGCTTTCGGACCTGCTGACCGTAGATCAGAGCCTCGCGCAGGAAGCCCCACGTGGTGCACGTGCCCGTCGTCGTGCCTTCGAGGACGGCCCGGCGATAGTCCTCGGCCGTGTGGCCCGGAAAGAGCGTCCGGCCGTCGCCGATTGTGTCGACGGTATGGCCATCGCTGTTGCCCACGAGCGGCAGGCCGAGCTCGGCGGCCAGGCGGATGGTGGCGTTGCGCCCGTACCGCCCCGCCGTCGAAGGGTTGTAGCCCTCCAGCGCATCCCAGTAGAGCAGCGGGTCCCTGGAGTTGTGGATGCGCATTATGGCGTTCTTGCGCATCCCCTTGGTGAAGGCCGAGAAAGGATGCGGGACGATCGCGAGGCCGCCCTGCTCGTGTATCTCGGCGACCGTGGTCTCGAGGCGCTGGTTGCGCCGCAGGCGAGCCTGCAGGAAGACCCCGAGGAGGTGTCCGCTGCGGGTCGTGACCTCCTCGGCGACGACGACCTCGACGCGGCTGCCACGGGCCCGGGCGATGCGCTGGCACTCGATCGCCGCCTCGATGCGTTCGTGGTCGGCGATGGCGAAGACGTCGAGGTCCGTGTGGTTCTCGACGTAGTCGAGGATCTGCTCTGCCGACGCGGTCCCGTCGGAGGCCAGGGAATGGATGTGCATGTCCGCCTGGCCGAGGCGCTCGCTCCGGTCACGCATGAGGCACCACGAAGTCGCCGGCCGGCCGATCAGCCGGCGACGTTCCCTCCAGGTCCGGCCAGACCGGGTGGAAGAGGGCCAGCCACTGCTCGGGCGCGTCGGAGATCAGCCGTTCGAAGAGCCTGGCTTCTTCGCGAACCATCATCCGGCTTCGCTCCCGGCGAGACGCCGCCTCGGGCACGGACACCCCGTACAACTTGCCAAGA
The DNA here is from genome assembly GCA_027364875.1 of Chloroflexota bacterium. GTDB lineage: Bacteria > Chloroflexota > Limnocylindria > Limnocylindrales > CSP1-4 > Fen-1039. The sequence continues at coordinate 39,634 of DAHXON010000009.1, read as the reverse complement.
TACCGGCCCGGGCCGTCGCGTCGCACGGCCGCGACGCACATCGGCGCGCCCGACTCCACGGCCAGCACAACGGGGCCGGCGGGGATCTTCGTCTTCGCACCGAACAAATCCACCTCGATTCCCCCACCGGTGAGGTCGCGGTCGGCAACGAGGCCCACCGGCTCGTCGCGCCGGAGAGTGGCAATGAGGTCCGGTCCCGCCTCGTCGAGGCCGATGATCCGTACGCCGATCGTCGCCCGGACCGAGAAGAGGTATCGCTGGATTCGGGCATTGGCCATCGTTTCCATCGGCGCGACGATCCGGCCCAGGTGCGACACGGCAAAGAGGCCCGGAAACTCGATCGCCCCGAAATGGAGGCCCACCAGGATCATCGCCCGCCGCTTTCCGAACCACTCCCGAACTTCGGCCGGTGTCTCCACGAGCATGCGAGCCTGCACGAAATCCGGCGTGAAGCGCGGCGCCCGGGCCAGCTCCACGTAGTACTGGGCGTGGTTGCGGAAGGCTTCACGCAGCAGCGCTTCGAGGCGCCGCGGGTCCGTCGCCGCGGCCCGGTGATACTCGTCGCCCGCGCCGTTGGCGGCCATCCACTCCACCACTCGGCGGAGGTTGCGGCGGGCATGGTCGCGACGGCCGCGCGACAACCGGTACGAGAGGTTGCCCGCGAAGTTGGCGAGGTGCCACGCGGCCCGCTCTGGCAGGAGGTATAGGAGCTTGAGCCCGAGGATCGCCGCGGCGGCGGTGAACTCATCTGCGAGCCGCCGCCGCGGGCCGCGCCGGGCCGGCTTGTGAGCCACTGCCGGAGACGCGGAGCGAGCCATGACTCAGCCGGCCTCGGGAGCCGCGTCCGCGGTCGTGACACCGTCCGCGGCCACTTCGCCGGCGGAGCCTTCCGCCGAACGCTCCGCTGCCGAACGCTCAGCCGGACCGTGGTCCTTGCCGTTGGTTCGACCGTTCGCGGCCGCGCCCTTCGCGTCGTTCGCCATGGCGGCGTCGTGACGCTCGGCCAGCTTCTGCTGCTCGGCTTCGGTGAGGGGCCAGATCGGCTTGAAGATGTACCACTGCTCCGGAGCCGGGGCGATGTGACCCTCGAGAGCCGTCGCGATGGCCTGAGTGGCGATCGCAATGTCCCGCGGCGAGTCGGACGCGACGTGGATCGGGTCGTCCGCGTAGGCGTGGAAGGTGCCGTTGGGGAGGCGGTTGATGCAGAACGGCACGATCGCCGAGCCGTGCCTGGCCGCAAGGCCGGCCGGTCCGGCCGGCAGCGTCGTCCAGCAGTCGAACATCTTGACCGGGATGTCGTCGGCGCGATATCCCCAGTCGACCAGCAGGACCAGCCCTTCGTGGCGACGCAGGGCCCCGAAGACGCCGCGCAGGTTGCGCCACGAGATCATCTTGACGCCCCAGCTCTCGCGCTGGCGCTCGAAGAGCTCATAGAGCTCCCGGTAGGAGCTGTCGTCGCCGACGACGTTGATCTGGAGGCCGTGCTTGGCGAAGCCCGCCGCGGCCGCTTCGTTGTTGCCGAGATGGGCCGCCACCAGGACGGTGCCCTTGGAGGCCTTGTAGATCTCCAGGAACTTGTCGAGGCCTTCCACCTCGAGCAAGCCCTCCGCCTGCTCCTGGGAAAGCCAGGGCAGTCGCATCAACTCCAGGATGTAGCGGGCGTAGTTGCGGTATGCCCGGCGGGCCATCGCCCCGGCGGCTTTGTCCGTGGGCGAGACGCCCAGTACGTGGCTGAAGTTGGCCCTAAGCCACTTACGGCGAAGCGGACTCGCGGCGTAGCCGATCATCGCGATCCAGCCGCCGACGCGGTACGTGAGGCCAGCGGGCAGGTGGCCGACGATCCAGGAGGAAGTCCTCCAGAAGCTGAGCAGCGTCAGGCCGGCAAGGTGGGTCAGGAAGGTTTCCTTTTCCATCTTGTGCGGCGCTTCGAACGCCCTGGTGGGCGCCGGCTCCGACGAATCGGACTTGCCGGCTTCACCGTTGGTTCGACCGTTCGACAGGCGGCCGAGCAAACGCTTGCCGCCGGCTACCCCCTCACCATCGGATGTCCGTCCGACCGGGGCTCCCGCGGGTTGGGGGCCGGGGTTGCCGGCGCCCTCCGCAACTTTCGAGCTCTCGGTCTGAGGCTCCCGCCTCACTTGGCCTCGCCGGCGCGCGCCGCTTCGGCGGCGGCCACAGGCTTCCCACCACGAAGCGGAGCCTGCTTCTTGGCCTTCTTCGTGAGCGTCTCGGTGCCCACCAGGGTCTCGTTGTCCTCGCCGCGGATGAACGCCTCGACGCGCTCGCGAGCCTCGTCGTCGGGCATCTGGATGGGCGGGCTCTTCTTGAAGTAGGCCGCCGGAGCCACCAGGGTGCCCTTCAGGCCGCGGTCGAGACCGAGCTTGAGGCAGCGGACCGCGTCGATGACGACGCCGGCGCTGTTGGGGCTGTCCCAGACTTCGAGCTTGAGCTCGGCGTTGATCGGCACGTCGCCGAACGTGGTGCCTTCCATCCGGATGTAGCACCACTTGCGGTCGAGCAGCCACGGCACGTGGTCGCTCGGGCCGACGTGGACGTTGTCCGGATCGATGTCGTAGTCGAGCATCGAGGTGACGGCGTTGGTCTTGGAGATCTTCTTGGACTCGAGGCGCTCGCGCTCGAGCATGTTGAGGAAGTCCGTGTTGCCGCCGAAGTTGAGCTGGTAGGTGCGGTCGAGTCGGACGCCGCGGTCCATGAAGAGGCGGGTCAGGACGCGATGGCTGATCGTCGCGCCGACCTGGCTCTTGATGTCGTCGCCGATGACCGGGAGACCGCGCTCGGCGAACCGGCGCTGCCAGTAGGGCTCACGGGCGATGAAGACCGGGATGCAGTTGACGACCGCGACGCCGGCCTGGAGCGCCTGCTCGATGTACCACTTGGTCGCCTCTTCCGAGCCGACCGGGAGGTAGTTGATCAGGACGTCGACCTTGCGGTCCTTGAGGATCCCGACGACGTCGGCCGTTGGGCCGGGCGCCTTCTCGATGATCTGGGAGAGGTACTTGCCCAGGCCGTCGTGGGTCATGCCGCGATCGACCTTGACGCCGAGGTTCGGGACCTTCTGGAAGACGAACGTGTTGTTCGGCTTGGTGTAGATCGCCTCGGAGATGTCCTTGCCGACCTTGTTCTTGTCGATGTCGAAGGCGGCCACGAACTCCACGTCGCGGATGTGATAGCCGCCCAGGTTCTCGTGCATGATCCCGGGGATGAAATCGTCCTCGGACGCGTTCTCGTAGTAGTAGCGGCCCTGCACCAGGCTGCTGGCGCAGTTGCCGACGCCCACGATGGCGACGCGGATCTTGTGGTCCTTCTGGGCGTGGCCGTTGCCACTGGCGGCCGTGACGGGCGCGGCGTCGCCGATAACCTTGTCGCTCACTTGTCTCTTTGCTCCTCACTGCGAAGCTGCGAACGGACGTGCCAGGTGCGCTGGACGGCTGTGATGCTGGCGGTGACGAAGATCAGGCCGAGGGTTCCCGCGAGCCAGATCTGCCCGCGAGCTCCCGCGACCACGCCGCCGTCGAGGCCAGCAAGAACGAGGCCGGCGGTCAGGAGGACGAGCCGCTCGGCGCGCGGGGCGATGCCCACCTCGCCGTGCAGCTTCAGGCTCTCGGCCTTGGCACGGGTGTAGCTGACCTGGAAACTGGATACCGCCGCGGCCGCGGCAAGAACCGCTCCCGCGACGAAGCCGGCGGCCGAAGCCCCGGCGACTATCCCGATGTAGACGACCCCTTCGCCCCATCGATCCAGGGTGGAGTCGAGGAAGGCCCCGAACCGGGTGACCCGGTTCTGAGCGCGGGCGAGCCCGCCGTCGAGCATATCGAACGAGCCGCCGAAGATGACGAGCGCCGCCGCGAGCAGCCAGTTCTGGGCCGCCGCCGCGCCTGCCGCTCCCGCGGAGATCAGGAAGCCGATGACGGTGAGTGCGTTGGGTGTCAGGCCGAGCCTGCCGGCCGCCAGGGCGATGGGAACCACGGCCCCGCGGATACGGGCCCGGGTCTGCTGGCTGACGAACGACTGGTCGCTCACGTCAGTGCGCCTCCGCCCGGATGCTCGAGGGGGTCGGCGCCGGGATCGTCTCGTCCATGCCGGGCGATCCGACGCCGAGGAGGCGCCGCTCCCGCCTGGCGATGTCGCCGAAGACGTCGGTACGGAGCTGGCAGAGCACTTCTCGACCCGACCGCCTGGTCTCGACCACGCCGGCGGCCTTCAGGCGGGAGATGTGCCAGCTAACCAGAGGCTGGCTGAGGCCCACGAAATCGATCAGCTCGCCAACGGTGGCAGGGCCTCCGGCCAGTCGCTGGACCATCCGCAGACGGTTGACGTCCGCGAGGGCTTTGTGGAAATTGCGCAGCTCCCGCAGGTCGTCGGGCTGATCGACGATCGAGGCGACGGTGGTGCGGATGTGCGCCGGGGAAGGCAAGATGGTCTGGACTCCGCTGCTCAGCCCTCGTTCGTGGCGGCCGAAGCGCCGAGCTTCCCGGCCGGTCCACAAACGACCCTTTATATAAAGGCGGGTTGATGCTAGGCAGCACAGCGCCGATTGTCAAGCTGACGTGAGCGCGGCAGCAGGAAGAACAGGAGAACCGCCACGGATGCCCCCTCCCGCTAAGACCGCGGTTACAGCCGGCCGAGGGAGATGCGGAGGGCCTCGGTGGCGGTCCGGGCGTACGGGCCGGAGATGAGGGCGGCGTAGGTCTCGCCGAACTCGGTCCAGAGCCGGACTGCCTCGGCTTCGAGCTCGTCTTTGGGACGATCTAGGCGCGCGACGATGGCCCAGATGTAGGCCCGGACTCGGCGCTCTTCTTCGGGATCGATCTCGACCGGGAGGGCCGGCAGCGCGTTGGTCACGATGGTCTCCTGCATGCCGTGCATCGTGCTCGCCTAAGGCGGACACGGACAGCCGCCTTTCCGTCCCGGCTCGGACCGGCGGTCGGGCAGGTCGAGACGTAATGCGAATCCCGGAGCGCGTACCCACTCGTTTCGGGTCCGGACGGGCCGGGAAGTGGCTGTGGGCACGTGGACGACGTCCGCGGTCGGTCGACGGTGACGGAGCGCGACTTCGAACCCGGATCCCGCAACTCAGTCCCGTGAATGGACGCCTCCTGAGGGAATGGCAGCCGGGTAGGCGCAGCCGTCACGGATGCGGTAGATCCCGCGTCGGCATGGGCTGGAAGCAGTAGGGAGGGGCGGCAGCATGGGCTGGAAGGTTGCCATGGCACTCATCGTCGCGACGGGGCTGATCGTCACCGCTTGCGGCGGTTCGCCAGCGGTTACGCCCACCCAGCCGAATACAAAGTCGCCGCTCGTGAGCCCGTCTATCGCCGCGACGCCCGAACCGACAGTGATCACGACCCCGATGCTCACGCCGAGCGCGTCTCCTACCCTCCCGACAAGTCCGACGCTTACCGACGTGCTGGATGACGGAACGACGACCACCTACATCATCAAGGTCTTGCCAGTCGCGACACCGCTTGATGAGACGACGGCGACGGCACGGGCCAGGGAAATCGGTGGGCTCGTGGGCCTGACCGAGATGTTCGACATCTACCAGGATCCGACCGACTGGACGTGGCGGGCCCATTTCGTCCAGGAGTGGGATGGCATCCCGGTGGTCAGCGGTTCGGTCGAACTCGACATCCGCCCGGATGGCACGGTTGATCGCTTCTACCGCGAGACGGGACCTCGCGCGGCCAGGCCCTCGAAGTTGATCACCAAAGCGCAGGCAGAGCGGGCAGTGCCCCGGATGAAAGTCGACGACGCTCAACTTCAATGGGACCGAGCCGGAACGGAGGAATATCACGTCGTGTGGTTCCTTCGTCACACCGGCATAGGCGGCGGCCCGGACTGGGGAGGTGCCGCGTGGATCGATGCCGGGACGGGGAAGATCCTTCAGATGGCTTCGGTGTCGTAGATTCCGGTCGCGTCGGCGTCTCTCCTTGCGACAACTAGGTCGTATCGGCGCACATCCGGGCGTTCATTCCCAGGTCCCTCAGTCCCGGGTATCCAGCTCGAGGGCCAGCACGGCGGCGGCGTGCTGGAGGTTCCAGTAGCCGTCGTAGTAGCGGCGTTCGGCGGGCATGGCGGTGGCCAGCACGCCGACGTTCCGCCGCGCGGAGATCACCGGGACGCTCATCACGGCGCAGGGCTCGCCCTCGCTCCGGCAGGCGTCGCGCCAGTGGCCCGGCGGGAACGCCTCCGGGGCGATCGTCCCGCCTCCCTGCGTGCCTCCGGTGGCGCCGTAGAGCGCTTCGATGCGAAGGGCAGCTCGACCGTCGGCCCCCGGCTCCCACAACGCCAGGCAGCCCGCGATCGCGTCGACGTGCTCCAACCAGTCGAGGCTCTGCCGTTTGCCGCCGCGATCCTCCAGGAACGAGCGGAGGATCGATCGCGTGCTCCGCGGACCGGTGGGAAGGCGCAGCGGATCCGGGATTGCGGCGGAGCGGAGGATCTGGAGCCGAGATTGAGCCAGGAAGTCACGCAGCTTCGAACGGAGGGCCTGGGGATCCGCACCCGCATCGGGCTGGCGGCAGAGCGCCACGAACTCGAGCAGGTCCACCAGGCGGAGCAGCGTCTCGGCGTTTCGAGTCCGCATGCTCGCCTCCCACCAGGCCTCGTCGAGGGCGCTGATCCGGGTGACCCGGCGACCGCGTATGGCGTCGTCGAGGGCTTCGACGACCACGTTGACCGACGGCCAGAAATGCGTCCGGTCGATCGGATCGGCAGCCGGCATCGTCGCCGCCATCAGCGCCTGGGCGAGCACGTTGGCGAGTTGCTCGCGCCAGTCCGGCCCGTTCCAGTCCGCGGCCGCTTCGAGCAGGTGCTGGTAGTTGTCGTAGCAGCCGCACGAGTGGCGTAAGACCAGCTGGGTCGGAATGACATGCGCGCCGGGCTCGAGCGGGCGGCCGTCGATGGCGTCGAGGATGAGCGTCGCCGCGCGCGACCCGAGCGACTCCGGGAGCTGGCGTATCGACGTCAGCGCCGGCACCGCGGCCTGGGCCAGCTCCGAGTCGTCGAAGCCGACGACGGCCACGTCCTCGGGAAGGTGGACTCCGCCCTCTCGGAGCCGATCCATCAGGGCCACTCCCTGCGTGTCCGTGGAGGCGAAGATGGCCGTCAGGGGTACTCCGGCTTCCAGGATTGCCTCGGCCGCCTGCCGTCCACCCTCGGAGAGATCGTCCTGGGCCGCAAAGCAGAGCGCAGGGTCCGGGGTGATCCCGGCCCTCTCCAGAGTGGCCAGGTAGCTCTCGTAGCGCTGACGGACGTCGAACTGGTCCATCGCGCCGACGAAGCCGATGCGGGTGTGGCCGTGGCCGATCAGATGCTCGACCGCCATCGCCGCCCCGCCGACGTTGTCGATGACGACCGAGGCGCCCCGCTCGTCGAACGCGGGACCGCCGATTGCCACCGCTGGGGCCTTGAGCCGGGCCAGGCGGGGAAGGTTGTTCGCGGGCAGCACCGACGTCACCGCCATGACGCCGTCGCGCACGTCCTCGGCGATCCGGAGGTAATCGTCGATCGGGTCGGGATGGAAGACCGCGGCCTGCCACCCGATCGCGTCCTGGATCACGATCAGCTGGGCGTTCCTGGCGCGGCATGCCTCGTCGGCGCCGCGAAACACGTCGCCAACGTAGAACCCGCCGGCTTCGGGCGTGAACGCCACGATTCGCCGAAGCGCGGGGAGTGATTTGGCGCCGCTCTCGAGACCCGCGCTCGTTCCGTGTTCCGTTCCCGTAGCAGACTCCTGTATCCCCCGGTTGCTGGAATCGTCGGCTTCCGGGGTGCTAAGTCAAGGCCCGACCCGTATTCCCGCAGGCATCGATCCTCTGGTGGCTCGGCGCGACGCCCTCAGCCGGCCGCCGCGTTAGATGCGGCCGCGGTGTTTCAGCCGCAGTTGAAGGTGCCGCTCACGGCGCCGTTGCCGTTGACGTCGTTGCCGGAGAAGGTACCGGCGGTGGCGCTGGTGAAGACGACCGCTCCGTTCGTGTCGAGCGTGAAAGGTGTACCGGCGACGTTGCCCGTCACGGTCGCCGAAGGAATCGGGTTGCCCGCGTCATCCGTGGCCCCGACGGTGGGGTTCGGCGTGGGGCCGCCCGGTCGATAGCCCTCGAGCATGAGGAAGTTGCCCGTGCCTTCCCCCTGCCAGTCCCCGATGCGGACGTCGACGCCCGCGGAGCCGCCGTCGTAGCAGCCCCCTCCGGATATCGTCGAGGTCTGGCCGGCGTACGTGATCGTCGCCGAGGCATTGCCGCACCAGTGGCCGCAATCGAAGCCCGGTGTGGGCGCGGCGGCCGAGCCGCAGCCGGCTGCCAGTAGAGCAATCGCGACGAGGATTCCGAGGCGGGCGGAAGGGGCGGGTCGAGCGGACCGGCTTGGTCGGAGGCGGCTCATGGCCCGGGAATAGTAAGGCCGGGGCGGCGCAGCGGTCGAACGTGGTCCGGTCGCCGACCCGAACCCCTTCGCGCTACGCGACCCGTACACTCCCCGTATGCGCAAGAACGAGTCCTACACACTCCTGGCCGTCCTCGGCGTGGGCGTCTTCCTCGCCGGCCTGGAGCTGATGGTCACCGCCGTCGCGCTGCCGCAGATCCTGGCCACGATCGCGAACTGGACCGACCTCCGCAAGGCCTCGTGGATCATCAACGGCTATCTGCTCGTGTACGTGGTGACGATGCCGCTGGCGGGCCGGCTCACGGACCTATGGGGCGCGCGCCGGCTGTTCCTCGCCGCTCTCGCCGTCTTCACGATCGGGTCGCTGCTCGCGGGCCTCGCCCAGGACCTCGACCAGCTCATCGCCGCGCGCCTGGTCCAGGCCGTGGGCGGCGGCGCCATCATCCCCGTGGCCACCGCCGCGGCCTCGCATCTCTTCGACGGTCCGGCTCGGCCGCGGGCCCTCGGGATCATCGGAGCGCTCACGTTCCTGGGCATGGCCGCCGGACCCTTCGTCGGCGCGGCGGTCCTCGAGACGGTCCATCCCGAGACGGCCCTCGCCAACATGGGCATCTCCGGTGGGCCGCTGGTGGACATCATCGCGCCGGCGTGGCGCTGGGTCTTCCTCGTCAACGTGCCAATCGGGATATGCGGCCTGGTCATCGCCTGGGCCGCGAGCGCCGACTGGGACACGCCCCGCCTCCGCGCTCGAGTGGACTACGTCGGAGCTCTACTGTTCAGCTTCGCGCTGCTCGCCATCCTGGCCGGCACGACCCTGATCGGCGACAGCGACGAGGTCTTCGGGCTGCCGACGAGCGTCGCGGTCGCGGCGATGATCGGCGCCGGGGTCCTGGCTCTGCTCTTCGCCATCTGGGTCGGCTTCCACAGGACGAACCCGTTCCTCGATCCAAGGCTCTTCCAGGACCGCGTCTTCAGCTCCGCGGCGCTCATCTCGCTACTGACCGGCTACGGGATGGCGACGGCGATCGTGGGCGGCGCCGTGTTCGTGGATCGGGTGCTGTACGGCGGCCCGGACGAGCAGCGAGTGGTGCTGGGGGCGCTGGCAGGTGCGATGGCCGTCGGGGCGCTGGTGTCGGGCTTTCTGACGCGGCGGTTCTCGCTGCGCGGCCTGACCCTGGTCGGTCTGGTGCTGAGCGCCGGCGGCCTGGCCTGGATGTCCACATGGACGCCGACGGCGCCGACCGACATGTTCGCCCTGTCGGCCGCCGTTTTCGGCCTCGGCTTCGGGTTGACGGTGACGCCTCGCTCCACGGCCGCCGTCGAGGCGGCGGGCCGAGCGGCCTTCGGGGCGGCCTCGGCGACCGTCACGGTTGCCCGAATGATCGGCATGGCCGTTGGTATGGCCGCCCTGACCGCCTACGGCTCGACGACGATCACTCGCGTTTCCAACGAGATCTACGGAGCCGGCGACACGTACAAGCAGTACATTCCCGAGTACCTGCGGTCCCGGCCGCTGACCGACGGGCTGGTCGTCCAGGCGCTCGAGCAATGGGCCGCGAGCAAGGCGGCGTCGATCATGGTCGGCATATTCCTCGTGGCGGCGGCCGTCACTCTGGTCGCGGCCGTCCCGGCGGTACTGCTCCGGATACGGCACGATTCCAGGGAAGAGACTGCGGAAAGGGCTGCGGCCGAGGAGATGCCCGGTGGCGAAATCGCCTTCTGAGCTTCGAACGGACCCGCTCGACGCCGTCCCCGGCCACGCCGCGGAGGATCGTCCGAGTGCCGGGCGGGTCGCCGACGTCGCGTCGGCGAGCGCGGCCGAGGTGGTCGCCGCGCACGCTCTTCGGCTCTTCGTGTACGAAGCGGGCAAGGTCCGTCTGATCGAGGACGAAGCCGCTCTCGCAGAACTGCCCGCCGCGCTCGGAAGGGCCGACGCGAAGCTCTGGATCGACGTCACCGCCGCTTCGCCGCAGCTCAACTCCCGGCTCGGCGACCTGCTCGGCCTCCATCCACTACTCGTGGAGGACATCTCCGAGCGCGACGAGCGAGCCAAGCTCGAGCAGGTGGGCGATCTGCTGCACCTGGTCCTCTTCTCCCTGGGTTTCGACGGCGGCCAGGTCTACGAGCGCGAGCTCGATTTCGTCCTGGGCCGCCGATTCCTCCTGACCAACCACAGCGCCTGGTGGGACCCGGCGACGACCCGGCACCTGCGGGTGAGCGTAGAGGACGTCATGAGCCGCGGCCTGGACCATCTCCTGTGGGCCCTTGCCGACGACGTCATCGACGGCTACTTCCCGATCCTGGACCGCCTCGGCGACGAGATCGACGATCTGGAAGACCGGGTGGTGGCCAGCGCCGACCGGAGCCTGCTCGAGCGCATCTTCGAGCTCAAGCGCGAGGCCATCGCGGTCCGCCGCGTGACCTCGCCGGAACGCGAGATGTTCAACATTCTCTCCAGCCGCGAGGGGACGCTCATCTCCGAGCCCGAGCGCCTCTACTTCCGCGACGCCTACGACCACCTCATCCGCCTGACCGACGAGCTCGACACCTACCGGGAGCTTGCCTCGGCGACGCTCGAGACGTACCTCTCGACGGTCAACAACAACCTGTCGCTGATCATGAAGCGGCTCACCGGGGTGACGGTCGTCGTGGCAGGCATCGGCGCGATCGGCGGCTTGTTCGGCATGAGCGAAGCTCAATACGCCTTCCGCCTGGACGAAGGTCCGGGCTTCTGGATCGTCATCCTGGGCTCCCTGGCCCTGTCGGCGATCGCGGTCTCGATACTCCACCGCATCGACTGGATCTAGACGGCGCGGCGAACGCTGCTTCGGGCGGCTGCTTCGGGCGGCTATTTTGGGGCGGCTACCTCGGGCGGCAGCCGCTGTCGCCGGCCTTCTTGCAGACGGGGGCATCCGGGCAGACGTTGCCGTGGCTCGTGGGGTGGGCGTCGGCCCGGGCGGCGGGCAGGACGCCGACCGGCTCCGCGACCACCTGGAGCTTCGTCGAGTTCGCGTACGGGCCTTCCGACGTCTGCAGCCAGAGCTGATCCGTCTTCGCCGAAGCGGCCCGGTTGAGCGACGAGGAATCGTCCGGTACGTGGCGGATGACCTCGGTGATCTCGTAGACGTGGCGCTCGTCGTTGTCCGTGTAGACCTCGACCCACATTCCGATCATCGAGGCGCCGTTGTTCGTCTCCGATCGGGTCAGGAGCGGCAGGAACATGTTCGTTCGGGCATGGGCGTACAGGTAGGTCGCCTGCGGCAGGCCGGGGTAGCCAAGGGGCGTGCCGAGGACCATGTATTCGGCGGTATTGCAGAGCGGGAATTCTTCGTTGGACGGCGAGGCGATGATCGGCAGATCGATTGCGAGCGCCGGGATCTGGACTCGCGTGGCCACCGAGCCTTCGACGGCGGCGCTGCTCGACGGGCCTGCCGACACCATCGGCGGGATCGTGTACGGCGCCACGGAGACGACGCTCGATGGGGACGGGGACGGCGGCGTGGTGGCCGAAGCCGGCTGGAGGTACGTGAACAGGCCGGCGACGATCACGAAGATGCCGGCGGCGACCAGCATCGCCGGCAAGAGGCCGCCCAGGTCGGCCAGGAGCCCGGCGATCGGGCGAATAGCGGCACGATCGACGCGCCGAAGCAAGGAGCCGAGCCGCTGCATGGTTGGGCATCGTAGCAGGCCGGTCGAGGACCGCGTCGGGAACAACCCTGGATTCCGCTACGCAGGAGGCCGTTCTCGCGGTTCGGGCGTTCCTGCCGCTCATCGACCCCCGAGGTCGGCTTGGAGCGCCGGGCCGGTCGATTTCCGACGCGGCAGGTCGACTTTGGGCGTTCCTGGCGCTCATCGACCCCCGAGGTCGGCGTGGAGCGCCCAACCGGTCGGTTTCCGACCCGGCAGGTCGACTTCGGGCGTCCCTGCCGCTCATCGACCCCCGAGGTCGGCGTGGAGCGCCGGGCCGGTCGGCTTCCGACGCGGGAGGTCGATTCCCGGGCGTCCTGCCGCTCATCGACCCCTGAGGTCGGCCGCCGCATGGCGCTCGACGGCGCGACTCGGACCTCGCCGGGACCGCCTGTGCGCGACGGGCCGAGACGCGAGAGGCCGTTCCTTGGTACCCTGCGCCCATGTCCAACCGCATGTCACTCGTCCTGGGCGCCATCGCCGGCGTGCTGGCGGCCCTCCTCGTGGCCGTCGCCGTCGTCGTCGCCTGGCCGGGCGTCACTCCCGCCATCCCGCCCCGACCCACGGCCGTCATCCTTCCGACCAGCACTCCGACGCCTCTGCCGGTGATCACGGCACTGCCCTCGGGGACGATCCAGATCGCCGGTCCGTCGCAGTCGATCGCTCCGTTCGGAGACCAGTAAGAGACCGAGCGCCGCAGCCGAAGGGGGCGTGATGCGCAGCAGGTCTCGGTCGGTCTTCGCCGCTGCCCCGCAAACGGGCCGTTTAGCCGTGGAAGACGTTTGCCGCGTTGACCGCCGCCGTCAGGACCGCCGGGAATAGGCCGAAGATCAGGGTCACCACGCAGCTGACCGCCAGGCCGGCGCGGAAGAGCATCCCCGGAGCGGCCGCCCGTCCTTCCTCGGCCGGGTCGCGCATGTACATGTAGACGACCACGCGCAGGTAGTAGAACGCGGCCGCCGCGGCGTTGACCATCGCCAGGACCGCCAGGGCCGTGAGCCAGCCGCCTCCCTGGACCGCGGCCAGGATCACGTAGGCCTTTGCCCAGAATCCGGCCAGTGGCGGAATCCCCGTGAGGGACAGCAGGAAGACGGCCATCAGCACGCCGAGCCACGGGTCGCGGCGGCCCAGGCCGGCGAAGGTCGAGATCTGACTCGAGACGCCCGGGCGCCGCTGCAAGGCCGCGATTACCGCGAAGGCTCCCATGTTCATGAACGTGTAGGCGGCGCCGTAGAACAGCAGCGCGCTCAGGCCGCTCGACTGGCCGCCGGCATAGGCGGCAAGGCCCACCAGGATGTACCCGGTGTGGGCGATCGAGGAGTAGGCGAGCATCCGCTTGACGTTGTCCTGGGTGATCGCGATCAGGTTGCCCAGGGTCATCGTCACGGCCGCGAGGACGATCACGACCGGCAGCCAATCGGCTTTGACGGGGCCAAGCGCGCCGACGAATAGCCGCAGGGCGATGGCGAACGCGCCCACCTTCGGGCCGACCGACAGATACGCCGTCACCGGGGTGGGCGAGCCCTGGTAGGCGTCCGGCGTCCAGTAGTGGAACGGCACGGCGGCCATCTTGAAGGCCACTCCGACCGACATGAAGGCCAGACCCATGGCCAGTCCGGCGGGGAACGTGCCGCGCGCCGCGTCTGCCGCCAGAGCCGCGGCAACGTCCGCCACCCGCGTGGATCCCGTCAGGCCCCAGACGTAGGCGAGGCCGAACAGCAGGATCGCGCTCGAGAACGAGCCGAGCAGGAAGTACTTGATCGCGCCCTCGGTCGCGTACGCGTCGCGGCGGGCGTAACCGACGAGCATGTAGCCGGGCAGGACCATCAGCTCCAGGGCCAGGAAGAGGAGCAGCAGGTCCGTCGAGGCGGCGATGAGCATCGCCCCGGTCACGGCGAAGACCAGGACGGCCGCGAACTCGGCGAGGGGTAGGTGGCGCGGCTCCAGGTAGTCCACCGCGAATAGGATCGTCAGCACGGCGATCGAGACGAACAGGAAATCGAGGAAGACGGTCAGGTTGTCGAGCGAGTAGGCGCCGCCGAACGCGGTTTCGGTGCGGCCGGCCTGGAGCAGGATCACCACCGCCACGACTCCCAGGCCACCGAGCGCGGTGACCAGAACCGCGTCGCGGCGGCCGGGTGCGGCCATATCGACGATCAAGATGGCCGCCGCGACCAGAACGGCGACGATGATCGGCGCGATCGTCCCCAGATCCGACCAGCTCATCGGGCCACTCCGCTCGGTTGCCGCAGCCGCATCGCCGTTGCTCCTCTCATGCGCCCGGGGCTCCCACGGCCGCAAGGAATACCTGGGTCGGGATGCGCAGGAAATCCAGCGCCAGACTCGGGAACAGGCCGAGGACCACGATCCCGATCCCCAGCGGCAGCAGCGTCAGCGCTTCGGTGCCGCTCATGTCCGTCAGGTGGCCGCCGAGGCCGCGCAGGAACTCCGAGAGATCCCCGAACGCCAGCCGCTGGAACATCCAGAGCAGGTACGTGGCCACGAGAACCATGACGATGATCGAGGCGACCGAGATGACCGGCGCGACGGTGAACGAGCCGACGAATACGAGGAACTCGCCGATGAATCCGGACAGGCCGGGAAGGCCGGCCGAGGCGAGGATGAAGAAGCCGAAGACCGTCGACCAGATCGGCATGGTCGCCGCGAGGCCGCCCATCTTGGCGATCGTTCGGTCGTGGGTTCGCTCGTAGATCACGCCCACGAGCAGGAAGAGCCCGCCTGTGATCAGGCCGTGGTTGACCATCTGCAGGATCGCGCCCTGGAGCGCGGCCTGGCTGAACACGAAGATGCCCAGCGTCACGAAGCCCATGTGGCTCACGGAGCTGTACGCGACCAGGCGCTTGAGATCGGGCTGGACGATCGAGACGATCGCGCCGTAGACGATCGCGATGATCGACATGACGATGATCGGCCAGGCGAACGTGTGGGCCGCCCACGGGAAGAGCGGCACCGCGAACCGGATGAGCCCGTACGCGCCGAGCTTCAGCATGACCCCGGCGAGGATGACCGAACCGGCGGTCGGCGCTTCGGTGTGCGCGTCGGGCAGCCAGGTGTGGAACGGCCACATGGGCACCTTGATCGCGAATGCGAGGAAGAGCGCCAGGAACGCGCCGATCTGGAGCTCGTGGGAGAAGCTCGGGGCGAAGACCGCCAGCGTCTGGTAGTCGAACGCCCCGGTCCACGAGCCGCCGTGGCTGCTCTGGTAGCTGAACGCCGTCGCCAGTATCGCCACCAGCATCAGCAGCGAGCCGACGAGCGTATACAGCACGAACTTCATCGTGGCGTAGATGCGGTTCGCGCCGCCCCAGATGCCGATGATCAGGTACATCGGGACGAGGACGATCTCCCAGTAGATGTAGAACAGGAAGAGGTCCATCGCCACGAAGACGCCGATCATGCCGACCTCCAGGACGAGGAAGCTGATCATGTAGGCCTTGAGGCGCTGCGTGATCGGCCCCGACGCCAGGATGCTGATCCACGAGAGGGTGGTGGTCAGGAGGACCATCAAGACGCTCAGCCCGTCGGCGCCGACTTTGTACTGGATGCCGAAGTTCGGGATCCAGTCGGCGGCCTCGACGAAACGGAACGAAGTCAAGGCGCTGCCCGTGACGGCACCGACGTGTTCTCTGGTGGCCCCTGACGCGCTGGCCGGGTCCGGCGCTGTTCCGAACGCGAACACGAGAACCAGCAGGATCGAGAAGACCCAGGCGAGAAGCGCGAAGCCCAGGGCCGTCCGTCGAACCAGGTCGTCGCGGCGATCCGGCAGCAGGCCGATTACGACGGCCCCGACCAGTGGCGTGAAGGTGATCAGGCTCAGCAGCGGGAAGTCGTTCATGTCGTCTTCCTCCTACCGAACCGAGATGAATAGATAGCCCGCCGCCATCGCGATGAGACCGATCGCGATGCCGAGGGCGTAGTTCTGGACGCGCCCCGTCTGGACCCGCCGCAGGAGCGTTCCCGCCTCAACGGTCACGGCCCCCACGCCGTTCACCGTGCCGTCCACGACCACCCGATCGAACCACCAGACCGCGGCCGCCAGGCGGCTGCCCCAGCGGACGAACAGGAAGTCGTTGATGTCGTCGAACCACCACTTGTGCGAGGAGCCCGTGTAGAGCTCCGCCAGACCGGGCCGCTCGGCGAGCTCGCGGACGCGATCCGGGCGCGGCTCGGCGTGGAGGTTGAGCGATGGGATCGAGACGCCGAAGAGGCGCCAGGCCACGACGATTGCGACGGCGACGAGCGCCGTTGTCGCGATCATCAGGGCCCCGTCGATGCCGAACAGCGAGTAGGCGGCCTCGCTCGGGCCGTGGGCGGCGATCGTGGCCTCGAAGACCGGCGCGAGCCACTGGTGGATGAGGCCGCTGTCCGGCGGGAAGCCGATCAGCATGCCCAGGAAGATCGACGGGATGGCGAGCAGGATCAGCGGCCGCGTCATCGACGGCGGCGACTCGTGGATGTGGTGCTCCACCTCGGGATCGACATGGCTCGGGCCCCAGAAGGTCATGCCCATGAGCCGGAACATGTAGAACGCGGTCATCCCCGCGACCAGGAAGCCGACCGCCCAGACCCACAGGAAGCCGTCCTTGAAGGCTCCGGCCAGGACTTCGTCCTTGGAGAAGAAGCCCGCCAGCGGCGGTACCCCGGAGATCGCGACCGCGCCGACGAGCATCGTCCAGTACGTCGTCGGCATCTTCTTCGCCAGGCCGCCCATCTTGCGCATGTCTTGCTCGTCGCTCATGCCGTGGATCACGGAGCCCGAGTCCAGGAACAGCAGGCCCTTGAAGAAGCCGTGGCTCATCAGGTGGAAGATCGCCGCCGTCCAGGCCCCCACGCCGAGCGAGGCGAACATGTAGCCGAGCTGGCTGAGCGTGGAGTAGGCCAGGACGCGCTTGATGTCGGTCTGGGTGAAGGCGATCGAGGCGGCCAGGATTGCGGTGAAGATGCCGATCGCGGCCACGACGACCATCACGCCCGGCACCGCCCCGAAGATCGGGTTGCAGCGGGCGATCAGATAGACGCCGGCGTTGACCATGGTGGCGGCATGGATCAGGGCGGAGACCGGGGTGGGGCCCTCCATCGCGTCCGGCAGCCAGACGTGGAGCGGGAACTGGGCGCTCTTGCCGACGGCGCCGCAGAAGATCAGGAGCGCGATCGCGACCTGCCACTCGCCCGGGACGGAGCTGAAGCGGGCGAAGACCTCCTGCATGTTGAGGGTGCCGAGCTGCGTCCAGATGGCCATGATCCCGAGCGCGAAGCCCATGTCGCCGACCCGGTTGACCAGGAAGGCTTTCTTGGCCGCGGTTGCCGCGACCGGCCGCTTGTACCAGAAGCCGATCAGCAGGTAGCTGCACAGGCCGACCAGCTCCCAGCCGGCGAAGACGAGCAGGAAGTCGTTCGCCAGCACGAGCAGCAGCATCGAGAACATGAAGAGGTTGAGGTACGCGAAGAACCGCCAGCGGCCCCGGTCGTGGGCCATGTAGCCGATCGAGTAGAAGTGGACGAGCATGCCGATCGTCGTGACCACGATCAGGAGGCAGGCGGTCAGCGGATCCACGAAGAGGCCGAAGTCCGCGGTGAAGCCCAGCGCCGGGATCCAGGTCCAGAGCTTGACCCCCGCTCCGCTCGCATCGATGCCGATGTGCGCCAGCGCGCCCACGACCACAACCATGGCGATGAGCCACGAGATCACGACCGAGCCGACGGCTACCCGGTGGATCTCATTCGGGAAGGCCCGCCCGAACAGCCCGGTGAGAACAAAGCCGATCAGCGGCAGCAGTGGAATCAGCGGAATGAGCAGTGTCATCGCGCTACTGCCTCATGGAGTCGTACTCGTCCACGAGTGGAGTCTTCCGATTCCGGAAGATCGCCATGATGATGCCGAGGCCCACCGTGGCTTCCGCGGCCGCGACCGCGATGACCAGCAGGGCGATGACCGCGGCGTGGAGCTGCAGCCTGGCCACGAACGCGCCGAAGGCGACGATCGTCAGATTGACCGCGTTGATCATCAGCTCGATGGACATGAGCATGCTGATCGCGTTCCGCCGCGCCAGGAACCCGAACGTTCCTATGGCAAAGAGCAGCGCCGAGAGGATCAGATAGGCGTCGAGGGAGTGGCTCACAGCTGGTCCTCCTCCCGGGTGTCGGGCTCGCGGCGGGCCAGATACACGGCGCCCACCACGGCCATCGTCAGCATCACGCTGACCACTTCGAACGGCAGGACGTAGTCGTGGAAGAGCAGCTGGCCGACCTTCGACGTCGCGGTCGCGACCGGCTCGATCGTGGCCGGCCAGGTCGTGGCGAGAATCGCCGCGATGATAATCACCGCGACCACGACCGCCGCCACGGCCGCGGCCCAGGCCTGAGTCTGGAAGACCAGCCGCCCGGGAGCGTTCTTGGTCTGGGTCAGCATGACCGCGAACAGGATCAGGACGCTGATCGCGCCGATGTAGACGAGCACCTGCGTCGCCGCGACGATGGGGTTGCCGAGCAGGAGGTAGATGCCCGCGAGAGCGGCGAAGGACGCCATCAGCGCGATGCCGCAGCGGATGATGTCGCGAAGCGTTACCACCAGTATGGCCGATCCGAGCAGCATCGCCGAGAGGCCCAGGAACAGCAGATCCTCCCAGCGGATCGACGTGAACGGGATCGAGTCGCCTACCGGCATGGCTCGCTTCCCTCCTCCTGCTGCGCCGGCAAGCCGGCCCCGGGCTTCCTGATCATGGCTTCTTGCCGCCCCGGCCGCCGCCGCCCCGGTTGCCGTTCGAGCCCGCCGAGACCAGCGACGCCGGAAGCTCGGGCAGGTCGTAATTGGGCACCTGGAGCCGGCCTTCGGCCGTGGCTCGGGCGATCCAGTCTCGCTCTCGCTGAATGTAGGTGACCTCGGTTTCCCGCTCCACATCGGCGATGGCGATCAGGTCGATCTCCGGGTTGGCGCGAGACGTATGCGACAGCTCGCTGTCCTGGCCGTCTCGGAGCGCGTCGTACGGGCAGGCGTCCACGCAGATGCCGCACAGGATGCAGCGGCTCTCGTCCACGTCGTACTTCTCGAGAACCCGCGGCTTGGGCATCAGCGCGCCCGTGGGGCAGGTCTCGGCGCATCGACCGCAGGAGACGCACGGAGTGTCGTTGAGGCTCATGTCCAGCGGCGTCGTGACCAGGGTGTCGAAGCCGGTTCGCATGAAGTCGTAGCAGGCGGCCCCGACGACCTCCGCGCAGACGTTGGCGCAGCGCCCGCAGTCGATGCAGCGGGACGGCTCGCGCAGGATGAAGGCGTGGCTGTCGTCGCGGATGTAGTCGTGGTTCGTGCCGGTGAAGCGGTTCTCCGTGACGCTCCGGAACCCGGCGCCCTGGTCGTGGGCCGGTTCCAGGTTGGCCAGGGTGGTGCCGTACTCGATGCCCAGACGGCGCAGGTCGCAGAAGCCCACCGCCTCGCAGGTGCACTGCAGGCAGCGGGTGGATTCGGCCATGACCTCCGCGGCGGTGTACGGGATCTCGTACTCGTCGTAGTTCTTGCGCCGCTCCTTCGCCGGGAGGGCCCGGAGCCGGTGGCGCGCTTCCTTGGGCTCGTCCGTGAACGGCACGATCGAGAGGAACGTCGGCTGGACCTCGGCGAGGGTCTGGCGCTCGCGCAGCTCCGAGAGGTCGTTGCCCTTCAGGTACGCGTCCACCGCATAGGCGCAGCGGCGGCCTTCGGCGACCGCCTGGACGACGGTGGCGGACCCGATCCGGATGTCGCCGGTGCCGAAGACGCCCGGACGGCCCGTCTCGAAGGTCACGGCGTCGGCCTTGAGCCGGCCGCGATTGCCCTCCACGCCCTCGTCCCCGGAGCCGATCCAGGAGAGGTCCGGCGTCTGGCCGATGGCGAGGAGGACACGGTCGCACTCGATGACGAACTCGCTGCCCTTCACCGGTTCGGGGCGTCGCCGGCCCGACGCGTCCGGTTCGCCCGGCTGCATGCGGATGAACTCGATGCCCGTGACCTTGTTGTTGCCGTCGACCACGACGCGCGTCGGCCCGGCCTCGAAGATCATCTTGACGCCCTCTTCGAGGGCCTCGTGGGCCTCGCTCTCGGCGGGCATGTCCTTCATGTCGCGCCGGTAGACGAGCGTGATTTCCTTTGCGCCCTGGCGAACCGACGTGCGGCTGCAGTCCATCGCGGTGAAACCGCCGCCAACGACCACCACCCGGCTGCCCTTGTGGCCCGGATACGGCAGGCCGAGCGTGGCCGTCCGCAGGTATTCGAGCCCGTCGATGACGCCGTCGGCGGTTTCGTTCTCGACGCCGAGCTTGTTCGTCGTGTAGCAGCCGAGAGCGACAACCGTGGCGTCGTAGCCTTCCTTCTCGAGATCCTCGAGGCAGAAATCTCGGCCCAGCATCTTGTTGCACTCGAGCCGGCCGCCCAGGCGCCAGACGGCCTCGTATTCGGGGTCGAGAACGTCGGCCTTGGGCAGGCGGTACTCGGGGATGCCGTAGCGGAGCATTCCGCCCGGCTCCGGATCCTTTTCGATGACCGTCACGTCGTGGCCGGACATGAGCAGGTAGTAGGCCGCCGACATGCCGGCCGGCCCCGACCCGACCACCGCCACCCGCTTGCCGCTCTTGGGCTCCATTTCGAACGGCAGCGGCGGGGCGATTCCTTCCTTCTGCTCGCGCAGGACGACGTCGCCGTGGTAGCGGTGGCTGTCTCGGATGGCGATCGCTTCGTCCACCTCGTCGCGGCGGCAGTGCTCCTCGCACGGCGCCGGGCAGACGCGGCCCAGGATCGAAGGGAACGGAATGGTCCGCTTGAAGATGCGCGCCGACTCGCGGAAGTTGCCCTCGGCGTTGGCCTTGAGGAAGCCCGGGATGTCGATGTGGCTCGGGCACTTGTTCTGGCAGGGCGGCAGGCAGTAGGCGTTGTGATCCGAGAAGATCAGCTCCAGGTTCGTGCGGCGGAGGCGGCGGACCTTCTCGGTCTGGGTCTGGACCACCATGCCCGGCTCGGCGGTGCGGGAGCACGAGATGGGCGGATGCTCCTCGCCCTCCACCTCGACGACGCACATCCGGCAGGCCCCGAACCCGGGTAGCTTGGGCTCGTAGCAGAGCGTCGGGACTTCGATGCCGTTGGCCCTGCAGACCTCCAGGATCGTCTGGCCCTCGAAAGCGGGCAGCACGCGGCCATCGATCTGGACCTGGAAGGCGGGCGTGGCGATCGGCCGCTGGGGCGCCTGGGTCGTGATCAGCTTCTCCGCGTGCGACTCGTCGAGCGGGAAGACCGTGTCCACCGGAGCCTTGTCGTCGGGGCGACTGTCCACCAGGGCGGCCTGGCGGTTCCACGTCTCCTTCTGGTCGGGCGCCGGCCGGAGGTAGCGGAGGTTCAGCTCGGGGTGGTCGGCTCCGCTGCGGGACCGTTCGAACGAAGCGGACGCGGGCGCCAGCGGGTTGATCGAGACGGGCGCCTGGATCCCCGCGGCGCGAGCTTCGGCGACGGCCGGGGCGGCCGTGGCACCGGCGGCAGGCGCCGTGCCGGCGGCCGGCAGCGCATCGGTCGGCACCGGCGGCTTTCCGCCGTCCTCGGCCGCTTTGCCGCGACTCGTGGACCGTTTGCGAGGCGGCTGACCGCTGGGCGGGGAGGCGGGGCTCAGGCGGGGGTTGAAGTCTGGCATGGGACGCCTCAAGAAGCCGCGCCCGTACGCGCGCCTGCCTTGGCAATCGGATGGCAGACGCCCGCCGGGCATGTGTTGCGAACGATGTGGGCGTCGAGCTCGTCGCGGAAATACCGGGCGAGGCTCGTGAGGGCCAGAGTGGCGCGCCGCTCGTGATCGCAGAGCGCGCTCTCGACGATGTCGACGGCCAGGTCGTTGAGGAGCGCGACGTCGTCGCCGCGCGGGAGTCCATCGCAGAAGCGCTGCCCGATCTCGGCCATGCGGCGCAGCCCGATCCGGCACGGGATCGTCTTGCCGCAGGCCTGGTCGGCGGAGAAGCGCGTAAGAGTCGCGGCCAGGTCCACCACGCATGCGGTCTGGTCCACCACTACGATGGACCCGGAGCCGATCTGCGCCCCGGCCTTCTGGAGCGAGCCCTGGTCGAAGGTGACGTCCAGGCCGATCGCGGGGATCAGGCCGCCTGATGGCCCGCCGACGAGGACCGCCTTGAGCCGGCGCGACGCGGGTACGCCGCCGGCCGTGTCCAGGACCTCGCGGAGCGTCACGCCGAGCGGAACCTCGGCTATGCCGGGCTGCACGACCGCGCCGGAGATCTGGACGAGGACCGTGCCGGCGAAGGCCTTCGGAGACGTCTCGAGGTACTCCGCGATGCCGCCGTTGACGATGGTCGGGACCGCGGCGAAGGTCTGCGGGCCATGGATGAGGGTGGGCTTGCCGAACAGGCCCTGCGTCGTGGTGTAGGGCGGCTGCTGATCGGGCTGTCCTCGCCGGCCTTCGAGGCCCTTGAGCAGGACCGTCTCCTCGCCGAGCATGTACGAGCCTTCGAGCGGCCGGACCGACGCCTGGAGCTCCAGCCCGGTGCCCATCACGTTGTCGCCGAGGTAGCCGGCCTGGCGGGCAATCGCGAACGCGGCCTCGAGTGTCCGGATGGCGTCCGTGGCCTCGGCCCGCACCGCGAAGATGATTTCCTGAGCTCCCACCGTGAAGGCGGCGATTGCCGCGCCCTCGAACACGGCGTAGGGGTTGCGCTCGAGCAGGATGCGGTCCGTCAGGACGGCCGGATCGGACTGGAACGCGTTGACGACCACGTACTTGCGGTCGGCCTCGGCGCGGGCGCACGACTCCCATTTGTCGCCGAGAGGGACGCCGGGGAACCCTCGGCCACGCATTCCCGAGGCCGAGAGCGCGGCAATGACGCCTTCGGGCTTGAGCTCGGTGATGGCCGTTCGGAGCGCCGAGAACCAGCCGCTCGCCTGGGCCGCTTCGAGGTCCGTCGGGTTGCTCGGCAGGTTCGCCGGCAGGAGCACCCGCGGGAAGCGCGCCGGGGTCTCGAGGATGACCGCGTTCGTCATGCCTGCGGCCTCCGAGGGGCGGCGCCCTTCTGGCCGGCGCCGCTCGGTCCGGACACGTTGGCACGGCGCCGCGCGCCGGCGGGCCCGGCGGAAGTGGCGGGCCTACCGGGAGTGGCGGAAGTGGCGGGAGTGGCGCCGCTCGCCACCGCTCGCACCCATGCCGCCGCGTTCTCGCGCGTGACCGCCTGCGGCTCGCCGTCGAGGGTTATCAGCGGAGAGGCCGCTCCGGGGATGTGGACCGGCAGATACTCCAGGGCGAGCTTGCCGCTCTCGGGCTTGCGGCCGACCTCCGTGCCAAGCTCCGCGGCCAGCGCCCGGGCGATCCGGCCGCTCCCTGCCAGAGCGCAGGAGGGGCAGCCACACACGCCAACTACGCGTCCGGAATCCTGGAGGTGCAGGTGGCGGTAGTAGCTCGCGGGTCCGTAGAGCAGGGCGTAGGGCGCGCCGGAGATCTGGCTGTAGCGCTTGAGCGCCGCCACCGGCAGAAAGCCGTACTCCGCTTCGATTGCCTCGAGCACCGGCAGCGTCCGCTTGGGGTCGAAGTCGTGGTCGGCCGCGATGCGATCGACCGCCGCGACGTCCAGCGGGGCGAAGTGCGTGTAGGCCGGGTCGGGGACCGGGCGGCCGGACCGCCGCAGGGCGGATTCCTCGCGCCGCTCGCCGTATTGCTCGGCTTCCCCCCAGTGGACGTGGAAGCGGCCCATGGTGTCGAAGCCGCCCATGTCGATGCATTCGACCGGGCAGGCCTGGGCGCACTGGAAGCAGGTCTCGCACTTTAGGTTGCCCCCCTCGTCGTAGAGCAGCTGGAGGCGGCCGCGGAAACGGACCGCCACGTCGGGCTGGGTCTCCGGGTACTGAATCGTCGCCTTCGGCTCGAAGAAGCGGCGCAGCGTCAGGGCCATGCCCTTCGCGATACCAAGTCCGGGTACGAAGCTCATCGTGCCATCACCGATTCAGCAGGACGACGGCGGTGGCCGTCACGAAGAGGTTGAGCAGAGAGGCGGGCAGGAGCCACTTCCAGGCGAAGCCCATGAGCTGATCGACGCGGACGCGCGGCAGCGTCGCCCGCATCCAGACGAAGACGAAGACGAAGAAGTACGTCTTGCCCATGAACCAGGTCAGGTCGCGGATCCAGTCGATCGAGATGAAGCAGGCCAGCCCGATCAGGCCGGTGAGCGCTCCCCCGAGCATGAGGAAGCCGAGTGGGATGGCATCGAGGATGCCCCAGTCGCGGCCGCCGAAGAGGCGGACGACCAGAGCGAAGAAGAGGGTCCCGAACCAGACTACTGTCAGGATGATGGCGAACCAGGCGATCGGGCTGATGGCGAACGGATCGAACCAGTTGAGATTGATCGGCCGGGGCCAGTTGAACGGGGCGGTCCAGCCGCCGGCGAAGAGCGTGACTGTGAGGGCCGAGATGATGAAGACGTTCACGTACTCGGCGAAGAAGAAGAAGCCGAACCGCATGCCCGAATACTCGGTGGCGAAGCCGGCCACGATCTCGGAGTCCGCCTCGGTCATGTCGAACGGGGTCCGGTTGGCCTCGGCCGTGGCGGCGATGAAGAAGATCAACGCGGCCAGGGGCTGCTTGAAGATGAACCAGTCGAGCATGGAGCCCGACTGCGAGAGCACGATGTGGTTCAGGCTCATCGTCCCGGCGAGGATGATCACGCCCACCACGGAAAGAGTGAGCGGGATCTCGTAGCTCACGATCTGGGCGGCCGATCGAAGCCCGCCGAGCAGCGAGTACTTGTTGAAGCTCGACCAGCCGGCCATCAGCAGACCCACCACGCTCAGGCCGCCGACGGCGAAGAAGTACAGCAGGCCGACGTTGAGGTCCTGGCCGACGAGCGCCGGGGCGAAGGGGATGACCAGCAGCGTCATGATCGCCGCGAGGAAGGTCACGAGCGGCGCCAGGGTGAAGACGCCCACGTCCGCGCCGGTCGGAGGGAAGTCCTCCTTGGACAGAACCTTGAGGCCGTGCATGACGCTCGTGGCCATGCCGATGGGCCCCAGGCGGTTGGGCCCCACTCGGAGATTCATCCGGGCGATGACCTTGAGCTCCAGGTAGATGATCACGAAGGCCGTCGGCACGGTCATGAGGAGGATTGCCGTCACCGCAACCACGAAGCGGACGATGGGCAGGTTCGCGCCGATGAAGTCGAGGAAAGGCGGCCCCAGGCCGATGATGGCCAGGGTGACGATGGCGGCCAGGAGGACGGCGACGGGACCGAGCAGGAAGACCGCTCGCTCGAGCGGGCTGAAGTGATCCCAGGCGTAGTCGTGCCAGGCCCGCACGACCCGCGCCCGCCCGGCCTCGAGCCGGTCGCGCATCGACCGAACCGCGGTCGGCTCGCTCTGCGGCTGCTCGCCCTGGGGCTCGGCCGCCACGTTCGGCTGCTCGCTCCGGGGCTCGGCCGCCACGTTCTGCGGCTGCTCGCGCTGGGGCTGCTCGCCCGTCGGCTGGTCGGTCATCGGTCGACACCGCCCATCACCGGATCGAGGGAGGAGACCACGGCCATCGTGTCGGCGAGGAGGTTGCCCGGCAGCAGGGCCGGCACCACTTCGAGGTTCATGAAGCTCGGGTCGTGGATCCGGAACCGGAACGGCTGGTCCGACCCGTCGCTGATGGCGTAGACGCCGAGCATCCCGCGGGGCGCCTCGACGGCCGCCCAGGCGCGCCCCGGTCGCGGCCGCAGGAGCCGCGGCAGCCTGGCCATGATCGGCCCGTCCGGCATCTGGTGCAGGCACTGGTCGATGATCCGGATCGATTCCTTGATCTCGTCGACCCGCATCAGGTAGCGGGCCAGCGAGTCGCCTTCCTCACGGGTCGGGATGTTGAAGTCCAGCTCCGGATAGATCGAGTACGGGTGAGCCCGCCGAACGTCGAACGGGACGCCCGAGGCGCGGATGTTGGCCCCCGTGACCCCGTATCGGAGGGCCGTTGCCCGGTCCAACCTGCCGATCGGCCGCATCCGCCGGACGAAGATCTCGTTCTCGTTGAGGAGCCCAGTGATCGCCTCGGCCTGCTTGCCCGCGCGGCTCATCCAGTCGCCCAGGCGGCTCATGAACTCGTGGTTGAGATCGCCGTTGACGCCGCCGATCCGGAAGTAGTTGAAGAGCATCCGAGCGCCCGTGATCGAGGCGAGCATCTCGCTGATCTCGTCGCGCTCGATGAAGCTGTACAGGATCGGCGTCAGGCCACCCAGGTCCAGGGCCATGAAACCCATGTACAGGGTGTGGCTGGAGATGCGCAGCAGCTCGCCCGTGAGGACGCGGATGTATTCGGCCCGGCGTGGCACCTCGACGTCCATGATCTTCTCGAAGGCCATGACCGCCGGCCATTCCTGGAACAGCGAGCTCAGATATTCGAGCGGATCCACCTGGTCGATGACGTGGTAGTAGTCGCAGTTCTCGCAGATCTTCTCGACGCCGCGGTGGAGATAGCCGATGACCGGATCCACGTCCACGATCTGCTCGCCGGACAGCTTGAGGACCAGGCGCAGGACGCCGTGCGTAGCGGGATGCTGCGGGCCCACGTTGAGGAACATCTGGCCGTCGGCTAGCGAGTAGAACTCGCCTTCGCGCTCGGTTCGAGTGGGGAACGGCGGAATGGGCTCGTACAGGTCCGAGCCGATGTCCTGTTCGAGCATGATCCGCGGATCGTCCGCCGACTCGAAATAGCGCGGGTTCGCGTTCTCGGCCTCGGCCGCGGAGCCGGGTGAGGACCGGAAACGGCGCGGATCGGCGTTGTCGGAGTGGGCGGTCGGGCGGTCGGGCATCGGAGTCCTCAGCTCGCGGGCGCTCGGCGGATGGCAGGATCGCCGGGCGAGCCCGGCGCGTCGTGGGCCAGGGTTGCCGGCCGCGACGCCCGCTCGGAGTGGCGAACTCCCGCCCCGGGCGAGCGAGAGGCGTCGTCCGCGAGCAGGAAGTCCTTCCGGAGGGGGAAGCTCATGTAGTCGGCCGGCATCAGGATGCGGCGCAGGTCGCGGTTCCCCTCGAACACGATGCCGAACATGTCGTACGCCTCGCGCTCGAGCCACTCCGCCCCCGTCCACAGAAACGTGGCGGACGGCGCGCGCGGGTCCTCGCGGGAGATTCCCTCGGCGACGACACGCAGCCAGTCCGGAGAGGACGGGCTCCAGAGGTGATATACGACCTGCATCTCGTTGCCGGTGTCCACGCCGGTCAGGTCCGCGAGGATCTCGAAGCGCAGGTCGATCGAATCGTGCAGGATCGTGAGGACCTGCGGGACGTCCCCGGGCGCGACTCGGATCTCCGTCTCGTCGCCGCGCTGCCGGACGGCGCCGTGCAGGAACGTGCCGAGGCGGATCTCGAGGCGGGCTTTGAGCGTTCGATCCATCGTCAGATCTTGTCCGGGACCGTGGGGCCGATGCTTCGGTCGTGCCAGTGGCCGCGGCGATCCTTGACCAGCTGGCCGAGCTGCAGCATTCCGTAGATGAGGCCTTCCGGGCGGGGCGGGCAGCCCGGCACGTACACGTCCACCGGCATGACACGGTCGATGCCCTGGACCACGGCGTAGCTGCGCTTGTATCTGCCGCCCGAGACCGTGCAGTCGCCCATGGCCACGCACCACTTGGGCTCGGGCATCTGCTCCCAGAGCCGGATCAGCGGGCCCGCCATCTTGGTGGTCAGGGTGCCGGCCACGATCAGCACGTCCGACTGGCGCGGCGAGGCCCGGAAGGGGAACATGCCCCAGCGGTCCATGTCGTTCTTGCTCGTCGCCGCCGACATCATCTCGAAGGCACAGCAGGCCAGGCCCGACAGCAACGGCCAGAGGCTGTTCGACCGGATGAGCTCCAGGACGTAGTCCGCGTTGGTTGGGATGACCTGCAGCTTGCCCCATCGAGCGTCGTCCACGCGGCCGGCGTCGGTTTCGCCGTACTCGCGAAGGTGAGTGTTCTCGAGCTGGGCACTGCCCGCGCCCTGATAGGCGAGCGGGTTGGCGGGCCTCCAGACGCTGTTCGGCACGACGATCGGGGTCGTGAGCTCGCCCGGGGCGAGCGGCGCCAGCGAGCGGCCGGACGGCCCCGCTCCTCCGCTTCCCCTCGGATTCTTGCTCACCGCCACGTGAGAACTCCCTTCCGCCAGGCATATGCCAGGCCGAGCATCAGCACAACCACGAACGTGCCCATGCTCACGAGGCCGCCTACGAGCAGGTCGCGGAATACGACCGCCCACAGGAAGAGGAAGACGACCTCGACGTCGAAGGCGACGAAGAGCAGGGCGTATACGTAGAAGGAGAGGGCAAAGCGGCCCCAGGTGTCGCCATACGTGTCGATGCCGCTCTCATACGGCAGACCCTTGTGGCGGTCGCCTCTATTCCGATGCGATATCAACCAGGCCAGGCCGATGGTCAGGAAAACGAACGAGACCCCAGCGAAGGCCAAGCCGACTACGTACCAGACGCCGGTCATCGCTCTCCAGCCGGTTGGCTCGCGGCGGGGAAGCCGCGAGGTGGAGAAATGTTGCGGGTATCCAGGCAGTTCGCGGGAGAAGGTTCTGACACCGATTCCGCACGATCAAGCGGCAGTCTATCAGCAGGTCTGGTTCGCGGCCGCGAGCGGGCACGCTCGTTCCGTCTCTCCTACCCGTCCGGGTGGCCGATGCGCCGCATGGGGACCCGTGGAGCGGAACCCGCGCCTGACGGCGCCACCGCCGGCGCGCATCCACTCGCGTGAGGCACCAAGGGAAGAGCCGGAGCGGGCCGCTCGGGGCGACGTGCGGCCCGCCTGTCCCGGCAATGCCGCCAGCGGGGTAGCGACTGGCGACAGCACACGAAAATCGACACATCGGAGCTGATTGCCGGGGGCCGGGGACTTGCGTCTCCGACCCCTGATGCGTTTCCCCCCGCTCCGCGTGACAAGGGTCGCAAGCGGAGCCGGACATGCGCAATACGGGAAGTTGCTTATCGGGACGCCGGCGGACGGGGCGGCGCGTCCGTGGCCTATAGTTTGCGGCGTCCCGAGGCAGGACGAGTGGGATCAAGAGGGACCGTCATTTGAAGGTTCGCCTGTCACTCGAGCGCATCCATTGGCCCGACGCGCTCACCTCGCTCGCCGTGGCGACCGCCACCCTGGCCGTGCTCCGACCTCTCTCGATCCTCCAGTCCGACGGGGACTACTGGTGGCACGTGACCGTCGGCAACTGGATCCTCGATCACAGGGCCGTGCCCCACGAGCAATGGATCTCATGGCTGGCCGACAAACCGACCTGGATCAGCCAGGAGTGGCTCGGCGAGGTCATTCTGGCCGTCCTGTCGCGATTCGGTCCCCTCGGGTCGGTCTGGTTCTTCGGTGTCGTGATTCTGGCTATATGGGCGCTGTTCATCAGCCTCTGCCGGTTGACGCTCGGCCCCGCGCGACGACCCATCGAGATTGCCGTTCTCATGCTCGTGGCTTCCATCGTGGCATCGCCGGCGTGGGGGCCGCGGCTCCAGCTGTTCACCGTCCTGTGGGGATTGGCGGTCGTGCGGATCACGCTCGGCTATCTGATCGGTGGCGAACGGCGCCTCATCTGGCTGTTGCCCGTCGTGCTGGTCCTCTGGGCCAACACCCATCTGGGCTCGGTTCTGCTCGCCTTTCTCTTGATCGGCGGCCTGGTCGTGGGCGACGTCTTCGAGCGGCGGCGGATGCCGGATCGGTTCTTCGTCCTCGTCCTGCTCGTGTCCGCGGTCGCGCCCGTTCTCAATCCGTATGGCCCGGCGGCCTACACGTTCCCCTTCCAGACGGTCTTCTCGCCGGCCATGCAGAGCCTGGTCCAGGAATGGCGCTCTCCTGACTTCCAGGCATCGGCGGACCGCGGCCTCCAGCTCTTCATCGTCGCTCTGCCGGCGATCCTGCCGTTCGGCGCCCGGCGCCTCGATCTGCGCGGCCTGCTGGTCGCCGCCGGCTTGCTGCTGATGACGCTCCAGTCCGCCAGATACGATCTCCTACTGGCATTGATCGGCACGGCGCTGCTTGCGCCGGCACTCGTCGAAGGGGTCCGAACTCTGCTCGAGCGGGCCGGCTACAAGCCCAGCTCCTTCCGCCGCCCGGCAACGGTCGCGCTGGGCCTGGCCGCCGCCGTGGTCCTCGTGGGCGGCCTCTTGTTGAGCGCGCGACAGCTCACGGACGGACCCGCTCAGGATCAACTCACCACGCAAACGCAGCCGGTCGCGGCCGCCGAGGCCGTTCAGCCGTACGTCGCGGCGCACCCCGACGCCCGCGTCCTCGATGAGTACCTGTGGGCCGGCTACCTGTACCAGAGACTGGGGATCCGGTCCGGACTCTACGGCGCCTCCGAGGCGTTCACGGACGGTCTGTTCACGGAGACGGTCGACGTCTTCCTGGTCCAGCGGGATCCCGGGCCGTTCCTCGACGAACACCGGGTGACCATGGTGTTCATAGCGGTCGCGGATCCGCTCGCCTACTGGCTGGCCGAAACGCCGAACTGGAGGCAGCTGTACCGCGACGGCCAGGCGGTGGTCTTCGTTCGAGCCTGATCGGCTCTACGGGCCCCGCCGCTCCAATGTCAGGACGCGGAACCCGCCGAGGTGGCGAGGGTCGAGGAGACGGACTATCCCCGAGCGAGCCTCGAGGTATTCGGGCGCGTCGAGCCGGGCCGAGTCGCGGAACGACTGCCACTCACGCTCGAGGCCGGCGGCGACGAGGAACTCCGACTGCGTGGTCGTCGAGACGATCCGCAGCCCGCGCCGCTCCGCCAGTCGCGCTACCGCGCTGAAGTCGACGTGCGCGGTGAGGTCGATCGAGCCCGGGTCGGTGAGCGGATCCTCCACCACTCGATGGCCCCGGTAGCCGAGCAGCGTGCCGGCCAGATGGCGCGGTCCGTACAGCTCGGCGGCCTCGTAGCCGTAGTCGAGGATCAGGCCGAAGCCGCGATCCAGAAGCGCCGCGGCTTCGTCGAGCCATGGCTCCAGCTCCAGGCAGATCTCCGCGACCTGACCCTCCGCGAGAGCGACGCCGTCTTCGGCGAGCCGCGCGGCGAGTCCGGGAGTCGAAGGCTCGCCGACCACCTCGACGAATCGGCCGCGCCACGAGACGAACAGCTCGCGCAGGGCGCCATCGCGGAACAGGACCCGATGGACGGGCAGGGCGTCGAGGAACTCATTGGCAAGGAGAACCCCGAAGACGGGCACGCTCCCGGCCGAGGCGGTCCCGCCGGCAGCGGCAGCCCCGGAGGTCGCGGTTGGCGTCAGGCTGCCGTCGTCCAGTCGTTCGCCGAAACCGGCCTCCTCGAACCCGGCGCGCAGGTCGGCGAGCCGATACGGGTTCGTCTCGACCGGCTCGTAGCGGACGGCTTCGAGGAGATCGTCGGCGCCGTGGTGGCGGAAACCCTCGAGGATCGAGAGCCCCAGCGTGCCCGACCCGGCGCCGTACTCGACGATCCGGAACGGTGCCGGCCGGCCGAGCTCCGACCACATCTCCTCGATGCGGCGAGCCACGGTCCAGCCGAACATGGGATGCGTCTCGGGCGCGGTCAGGAAGTCGCCGGTCCGGGTCGGCCGCGCGGACGGGCCGCGGTAGTAGCCGAGCTCGGGCTCGTAGAGGGCTCGGCGCATGAAATCGGCGAACGTGATGCGACGAGCCGGAGACGACTCGATGTCCGAACGGATTAGGCGAACGAGCTCTGCCGAACGCGCGAGCTCTGCCGGGCTCTCGGCGGACGAGCTCTCGACCGGCGCCTGACGGGGATCGGGCGTCATCGAGCCACCGCACGAGCCCGCTGCGCGAGCAGGCGGAGTCCGCCGTTCACGAGCGCGTCGACGCCGAGCAGGATCGGGTGGCCGGGGGGCGCGCCGGCGGCCGAGGCGGTCAGGGCGGCCAGCCACGGGTCGGCGACGGAGGCCGCGTCCAGGAGATCCGAGGCAAACCTGTCTTCGGGCGGCGGCCAGCCCGAATCCGCGGCGCCACTCCGGTGGGCCATCAGGACGCGCGTGTCGATGACGGCGGCATCCGCGAGGGCGGCGACGTGGCGGGCGAGAGATTCGGGGCCGTCGCGGTCGAGCAGCTCGCCGAGGACGGAACGGGGCGGCCGGGACGCGGAGA
Source organism: Chloroflexota bacterium (assembly GCA_027364875.1). Lineage (GTDB taxonomy): Bacteria > Chloroflexota > Limnocylindria > Limnocylindrales > CSP1-4 > Fen-1039. The sequence continues at coordinate 7,459 of DAHXON010000009.1, read as the reverse complement.
AGGCGGTCGCGTGAGCCTTGCCCTCGGGCCGCGACTCGGCCTCGTCTCGGTTCGAACCGGCGAGATTCGACTGGGCGAGCCGGCTGGCGGCCCGGAGGCCTCGCTCCTCGACCAGGGCCCGAACCCGGCAGGCGACCCCGTGCTCGAGCCAGCTCAGGGTCGAGGCGGAAACCCGGCCGGCTACGAGAAGCTCGGCGCGCTTGTTCGCCAGGACGTCGGCGAGGGCCTCCAGCCGCTCGCCGATGAGTGGCGGCGTGGAGAGCCCGTGGAGCGCGTCCGCATTCGCCAGCCCCAGCACGATGAGATCCAGCGGAGTGTCCACGTCCACGCCGAGCCGCCAGTGGCGCCGCAGGTCCGTGACCATCACCCCGGCCCGTTCCTCCAGCCAGCGGGGCAGCGCATTGTCCGCGGGGAGTGGCGGCAGGCCCGCCAGGTCGGACGCCCGCGAGAGAGCGACCACGTCCGCCGAGAAGCGGTTGTTCGCCAGCGCGTGCCCGCCCGGGCCGCTCGCCGCCTCCACGAAGCGCCGCAGGTCCGGGACCCGGGCGAGGGGAATACTTCCCGAACCCAGAACGATCAGGCCCTCCGGGCCTCCACCGCGGAGTGCCCGCACCTCGGCCGCGAGCCTCTCGCCGAAAGACAATCCGTCCGGCGGCCCGGCCACGATCTTCGCCTCGTCGGCACCCGCGGCAAGCCAGCGGCCGAGTTGCCGTTTCGCCAGGGAGTGGCGAGCGTCCGCCAGAGCCCTGACGTTCGGCCCCGCGTCCGCCGGCGCGTTGGCGTGAAAAATCAGAACCGATACCGGCCGCATTGCCAGAGTCTAGCCGCGGCCCGCGCCACGCCCGGCCCACCGGAAACGTCTCAGGCGAGTTCCTCCGGCGGCTCGGTTCGGCAGGAAGTGCGGGGCGGAGCGTTGAGGTGGCGCCGGAGGCACTCAACCGGCGGCGTTCTGCGACGAGGAGAGGGGATAGATGCGCAGACTCAAGGAGATAGAGCCCGAGCTTCCGGTATACGGGCTCGCGCCGGACGAGATAAGGATCGTGGACTTCGGCGAGCGGGACCTCGTCCGGCCCGGCGGGAAGAAGATCGTCCGCCGCTCTATTCCGTCCCGGCACCGCCGGACCCTCGCGGTCGTCGGCTCCGGAGCGCTCGCCCTGGCGGCCGTCTGGTCGTTCAGCCAGCCCCGAGCGGCCGCGACCCACGGATCGCCCAGCGCGAGCCCGCTCGCCGCCGTCTCCACGCCGACCGCTACTCCCGTCTCCCCGACGCCGACCCCGGTCCCTCTGGCCGTCCCGGATGGCGGCTGGGCCGTGAAGCTCTACACGATCGAAACCGGGAGGATCCTCTATCCGGGTCCGATAGGTCCCGATGGCACGGTTCATATTCGTGGAGCGGCGCCGATCGATGCTCATGGACAAATCGAGCCGGACTGGATGCGACTGCCCGACGGCGACTACCTCGTGCCGGAGGCGTTCGGGCCGGACGGGTCGGCGTACGGCGTCTCGACGGCCATGGACGGGACGGCTGCCCTCTGGGCCTTCACCCGCAATCACCAGCCTCGATTCCACTACCCGCTCGCAAGCTCGGACCACGCCTTGCTGGTGCCGGGACCCGCATCGAGCGTGTTCATCGTGGTGCCGGTCTATCCGCCGGCCGGCGGGTCCCCCATCTACCGGGTGACATGGATCGGCGACCGGGGTGCCACGACGGCCGAGTGGCAGCTCGGAAACGAGCCGTTCAACGGCCAGGCGCCAGTCTTCATCGTCCGCGACGACGGCACGATCCTGACCTCCTACACCACGCACAAGGTCTGCGCGATCCATGTCCTGGACGTGTCCGGGCATGAGATGGCGACCGACAGACCGCCGTGCTGGGACCAGCTGACTCAGGCAGCCGACGGGACGCTGGTCGGCCAGAGCTGCGAGGCGGCCGGAGCCGATGCTTGTGGCCGCACCCGCCTCGCAATCCTCGACCACGATGGGGCGGCGAAGCCCGGGTGGCCCAGGAGCATTGCCGGCGCGGCCTCGCCGCCGTCGTTCGGCGCGGACGGGGCACTCCACATGTCGTCTATCGAGCCGAACGGCAACAAGCTTCTGACGGTACTGGAGCCCGACGGTCGGACGCGCCCGGGCTGGCCCGTCCCGCTGGATCCAACTCCGGCCGTGCCGGGGACGCCGGTCGACATGATGCCGCCCGGGTGGCCACTGATCGGCGACTACGACGTCACGTACGTCCAGTCCTCGACCAGGATTCTGGCCTACGACGCTTCGGGTCTCCCCCTGCCCGGCTGGCCTGTGGATTTGGGTACTCCGCCCTCCTACTTGCTGGTGTACACGCACGCCCCCGACGGCCTGGGCCTGGTCGGCGTGGCCGCGGGCAACGCGATGCTTCTGCTCGACGAGACGGGCCTGGCAAGGCGCGTATACGTGGATGGTTCGCCCGACTTCCAGGGATGGCTTGAGTGGAGGGCCGCTCCCGACGGATTGGTCGGCGTGAGTTATCACTCGGACCCCGCGGGCGACTACGTGGTCGTCGCGTTCCTGCCCGCGGGCGGGGGGTTCTGATGGCCGGGGAGCCTGGCACGGCGCGGGCGACCTTGTGTAGAGTGGCGAAGTGGTAAGCGTACGCACATATATAGGTCTCGGGGCGAATCTCGGCGACGCCCGAGCCACCCTGGCTGCCGCGGTCCACGCCCTGGCCGCGATGCCGGAGACAACACTCGTCGGCGTCTCCGACCTCTACATCACCGCTCCGGTAGAGGTGAGCGACCAGCCCGATTTCCACAACGCGGTCGCCGCCCTGGACGTCCCGGCCGGGCCGGTGGGCGGAAGCGGCGCCATCGCGTTGCTGCTCGCGCTCAAGTCCATCGAGCGCGCGTTCGGACGTGTGGCCCGTGGCAGGTACGGGCCGCGCGAGCTGGATCTGGATCTGCTGATCTTCGGCGGCGAGCAGCTATCCGTGGAGAGGCCGGAGCAGGGACGCTCTCTCGACCCCGCCAAGGTCACCAGGTTTCTCGAGGTGCCGCATCCCAAGGCCCACGCCCGGCTGTTCGTCCTGGCACCGCTGTCGGATATCGCCCCGGCGCTGATCCCGCCGGGTTGGAATGAGACCGTCGAACAGGCTCGGACGCGCCAGGAGACGGTAGAAGGCCCCTCCGCCGTGCGCCGGATCGCGCGCTGGGATCGGGCGGCCGGCTACTGGACCGAACTGCCGACGACTGCTGCCCCCCGCTAGCGTGGCTTGGGCGGCAATCCCCTTGCCGGCGACTCTGGGCTCGCCGCAATGCCGCCCTGCCACGTTCCCTCGCCCGGTTGCCCGGGCTCCCTATCCTCCGACCGGTCGGACCGGTCCGAGTGGGCCGGCACGGCTGTCCATTCACCTATACGCACCGACGCTCAGGCCGGATCACTAAGGATTCCAAAGTCAGAGGGGCGAGAGGGCGGCCGAGCGAACCCGGCGGATCCGGCGCGTTAGTGGCGGAAGTGGCGCCGTCCCGTGAAGACCATGGCCATGTGGTGGCGGTTGGCGACCTCGATGGCCATCTCGTCGCGGATCGAGCCGCCCGGCTGGATGATCGCCGTCACCCCGGCCAGCGCCGCCATCTGGATGCCGTCGGGGAACGGGAAGTAGGCGTCGCTGGCCATGACCGCGAGCTTGGCCCGATCGTTGGCGCGGTGGAGCGCGATCTCCACCGCCGTCGCCCGGCTGGCCTGGGCCGCGCCGATGCCGACCGTCGCGCCGCCTCTGGCGAGGATGATGGCGTTCGATCGGACGTGGCGGACGGTCCGCCAGGCGAAGAGCAGGTCCGTCAGCTCCTCGAGCGTGGGCCGTCGCTTCGTCACCACCTGGAGCTGCGTCTTGTCCAGGCCGAGCTCGTCCTTGGTCTCCACCAGCAGTCCGCCGGCGATGCGCTTGAAGTCGAGCTGGGCGATGCCGTAGTCGTCCGGGCCTTCGATCGGGTTTGGCGGGACCACCAGCAGAGCCAGCTGCGGCTTCTGGGCGAGAATCCCGATCGCGGCCTGGCTGTACGACGGCGCGACGACGGCTTCGTAAGAGTTGGACGCGATTTCGCGCGCGGTTGCCCCGTCCAGCTCGCGGTTGACGCCGACGATTCCGCCGAAGCACGACACCGGGTCCGTCTCGAGGGCGCGGCGGCAGGCTTCGACGAGCTCGTCCGCGGACGCGACGCCGACCGGATCGGTGTGCTTGACGATCGTCACGGTAGGCGCCGTGAAGTCCATGGCGATCGCGTAGGCGGCGTCGAGATCGAGAAGGTCGTTGAACGAGGGCCGGTTGCCCTGGATGATCTTCGCGTCGGCGAGGGTTCCGGCACGGTGGGTGGTTTCGCGATAGAAGGCGGCGTGCTGGGTGGGGTTCTCGCCGTAGCGCAGGTCCGCGACCTTCTCGAGGACCATCGCCAGGCGGCTCGGGAAGGCGTCGCCGGCGGCGTTGGAGAGGTACGCCGCGATCTCGGCGTGGTACGCGGCAACGACGCTGTACGCCTCGGCGGCCAGGCGCTGGCGGAGCTCGGCCGATACGGAGCCGCGCTGGCGGATGTCCGCCACGACCTGCGGGTAGCGGGCCGGGTTGGCGACTGCGGCCACCGCGGCGTAGTTGCGGGCGGCGGCCATGAGGAGCGCCGCCCCGCCTACGTCCACCATCTCGATCGCCTCGTCGATGGGCACGAGGCGCCGGCCAACCTGCGGGGCGAAGGCGCTGACGTTGACGGCCACGAGGTCGATCAGGCCGATCCCCTGGGCGTCCAGCTCGGCGAGTTGGTCGGGCTGGTCGCGGCGGGACAGGATGCCCGCGTAGATGACCGGGTGGAGCGTCTTGACCTGGCCGCCCGCGATCGGCTCGGTGCCGGTCAGCTCGGACACCGAGCGGACCTCGATCCCCTCGGCCCCGAGCGCCTCGCGAGTGCCGTCGGTGGCGAAGACCTCCACTCCGAGCGCGAGCAGGTCCCGGGCGAACGGACCGATGCCCTCGCGGCTGGCCACCGAGAGCAGGGCTCGCACCAGGCCTACCTCCCTGACGCCTGACGTTTCCCGGCTGCTCGGATGAGCTGCACCGCAAGCTGGACGGCCGTTTTCGTACCGAGTCGCGTCCCAGATCGGTCCGAAACGAGGCCGCGCTCACGCCTGTCTGGCTCGGCGTGCCGGATCGGGGCGAGTATAACGCCCGGTCGTGGCATACTCCCTAGACGCGAAATCAGCGGGTGCGCAACGCGCCCCGCCAGCGGTCGTGTCCCGGCCACCGCGCCGAGACCGATCCGCGGTCGTGATGAGCAATCAACCAAGGTCCTTGGACCGCAACCATTGACGCACTCGGAGGGTCCGCGTGAACGGCCCGTGGAACCAGCTCGACATGCTGCTGATCGGCTTCAACGACACCAACTTCCCGGCGATCTGGCAATTCACCTGGATGACGGCGTTGGCGATCCTCGTCCTCGGCATCGTGCTGTACAACTTCCAGAACCATCGCCTGCGCTCGTACGCGGTCTTCCTGGACCTCAACGAATGGCTGCTCTGGACCTCTGTCGGCGTGGCCAGCCTGGTTCTGCTGTTCACGCTCTTCAGCTTCGACTTCATCTTCGTGCTGCCGACGATGGTCGGCGGCGCCGCGCTCTACATCTGGATCCGCTTCATCCATTTCCCGCCGCTCATCGAGGCTTATGAGGAGCGGCTCGCCCGCCAGCGCTACTTCCAGCGGAGCCGGACCGCTCATCCTGAGGCCACGATCCGCTCCAAGGCCGCTCCCGCCAAGCAGGTCAAGCGCCGTCGCCGCTAGGCTCCCGTCGCGGGGCTCCGCGGCACTCGGCGGCGCGTCCGGGCTTCCCGGCGCCCGGTCGACAGGTTTCCTGGCCTCGCCAGGCAGGTTGTCATGGAGATCCGCCGCTTCGGAACCGGACATCGACGCCCCGACGGGCCGCCCGGCACGCGGGGAGTGCAGGGTCGGGCGATTCATTCGGACGAGCGCGGTGTCGTCGCCGAGCTTGCCCTCGAGCGCGGCGGCTCGATCTCGCCACATTCCAACCCGAACCTGACCTACTTCCTGGTCATCGAGGGTGGCGGATTCGTGAGCGTCGGCGACGAGACGGCGCGGGTCTCGGCCGGCGATGCGGTCGTCTGGCCGCCGGACCTGGTCCACGCCGCCTGGACCGATTTCACTCCCATGCGGGCGATCGTCGTGGAGTTCGCCCCGCTCGAGGCGGAACCCGGGCTCATCGGCTCGGGTACTGAGATCGCGCCCGAGCTCGAGGCCGAACCGGCGAACGCGGCGGACTCCGCGCCCCCGACCTCCCTCGACCGCGACGGCGAGCCCTGGTAGGCCGCTGGCCACGGACTCCTAGGAGATCATGGGCGACTGGTTCCAGTCGATCGCGACTTCCTGATTGCGGTTGGCCGGGTTTACTGCGACCGCGAGCCTCGTTCCGGGCCCTATCAGGGCCGCCTTTTCCCTGGGGACGCGGTGGCCGAAGACGGCCGGGAAGGGCGTCTGGCCCGCCAGGGTGACCTCCACGGTGAACATCCAGAGCGGGTCGTCCAGGGTGGAGATGTCGGCCGAGGGATTGATCTGGCGGACCGTCCGGCCGAGCGGCATCGCCGTCGTCACGATCGCCGTTCCGTGGGTGCCCGTGGCGAGCAGCTGAGCCGCGCTGCCGGTGTGGGTCGGCAGCTGGCCGGCGTTCACCGCCCCGGCAAAGGCCGTGAGCTGGCTCAGGTTGGGGGTGCCGGCCGCGTCGAAGGTCAGATTTATGCCGGGGGCACCGGCGGCGGCGAACGCCTGGTCGATGCCGGCGAGGGCGGCAGTCCGCCCGCCCGGGTTGTTGAAGTTCTCCCAGTCCGGCGAAACCCGCATCGGATCGGCCGAGTCGACCAGGACGCCGACCGTGGCGCCCGGCAGGATCATCGGGACGAAGATCCGCGGAATGATCGCCTTGATTTCCACGCTATAGGGAGTGCCGGATCCCCCTGGAGGCGTGACCAGGAGGCCGAGCTTGTACTCGGGAGCGTCCGGCCCGACGGACGGCATCGATACCGTCATGCCCGTGTCGGCGATGCTCTGGATCACGGCCGAGGTGGGCACTCCACCGTTGATCGGCTCGACGGCGCCGGTCAGCCTGCGAATGAGCCACGGACCCCAGAGGAACGGCGCGGTGATGGACAGGATCACGATGACGATCGCGAAGACGATCCATGGCAGGATGTCCCCGGCCGCATTCGAGTTGAACAGGGAGCCTGCCTGGACGGCGTCTATGGCGTCGAGCACCGACGCCTGCGGGTCGGCGGCGACCGACTGGTTGGCCAGAGTGGAGCTGCTCCAGGGCGCCACGGTGTGGAACGAGTCGTAGAGGTCGCTGTCGTAGCCGATGTAGCCGCCGACCTGCATGTCGGTCACACCGAGGGCGACGACCAGCGCCTTGCCGAAGTTGCCGTTCAGGTGGGCGCCGTTGAAG
>DAHXON010000099.1 GCA_027364875.1 Chloroflexota bacterium | reverse complement strand
GGTTCCCCCATCTTAGCCAGCCCGCTCGCTCCGTCCAGCGCCCGACGAGCTTTCCGGCCATCTTTACGGAGTTCGCTGTACGCGGCGGTCCGCCACGGTCCGCGCCGACGTCCTCGGCGGCGGCTCAGAGGTCTGTCGCCGGCTCGACGACCACCACCGTGTGAGTGCCGAGATCGGGCAGGTCGATCCAGACGTAGCCCCGATCCTGGGAGTGGAGGAGCTCACGTCCGTCGGGGGCGAGATAGCAGCGCGTCCCCGCGTGCTCCGACTCCCTGATCCCAAGCCTGGTCCCGGCCACCGGCCAGGAGGCATCCACGTGCGGCACTTCCTGCATGGTCCGGCGGGGGTGGTAGGCGACGAGATGGACGATGAGCCGGGCCGGATGATCCTCCGAAGCCGGCTGGCCCAGGACGCCGACTTCTATCCACGGCGGCCCGTCGAATCTCACGATGGGGTCGGGCAGGAGCTCATGGACGATCGAGCGGACGACCTCGCGATAGGCCCAGTAGTCGTGATCCCGATAGGCCCGGAACAGCGGCGCGGCAAGGTAGGCGATCCGCCCTTGCCCGTCGTTCCCGCCGTGCCCGTCGTTCCCGCCGATGACCGTCAGGGGAGCGGCCAGCTCGGGGCCGACCGGCGATTGGGCATGGCTGAAGAAGTGCTGCCAGGTCCGGTCGAACAGCGACGCCGACAGCGACCCGCGAGCCATCGAGCCCGCCTTCGGCCGGACCAGGACGGCCTGGCCGTAGAAGACGTAGTCGTAGTCCGTGGCGAGCTCGGAGCCGGCGGCGAGGCCCTCATCCACTCGAAAGTAGCAGGGCATCGTGGGAGCGGGCCCGAGGTATTCCACGGGCATGCCGGCGATGGAGAAACCGTTGGGTCCCAGCGCCGCCGTTCCGCTCAGCACCAATTTGCCACCGCCGGCGACGTACGCCTCGAGCGCCCGGCCGAACGGCTCGTCGAGGCGCAGCCCGTCCGGCAGAACCGCCAGCCGGTAGCGGGTCAGGTCCGTGCCCGCGTCCACGACGTCGAACTGGACGCCGATCTCGAGGAACAGCTGGGCCCCGCCCTCCACGTCGGGGTTCTGGGCCGTCGCCGGCTGGCCGCCGAACGATTCTGTGCGCGGGTCCGAGATCAGCGCGACCTCGGCTTCCGAGCGGGCGCCAAGCAGCCACGGCTCGAGCTTCTCCATCCGCTCGAACACGTGCCCGATGAGGCGATAGACGGCCGGATCGAGCGCGCCCGACGGATGCAGCTGGTCGCCGATGTAGACGCCGCCGCCCGCGGACATGATCGTCCCGGCCTCGTAGTCGAGCTGGTCCGCGGTCTTGATGCCGCCGAAATCCGCCCACGACTTGTGGAAGCGGCCGGTCATCCCGAGGAACGGCAGACCGTATGTCCTGGCCTGGCGGGCCGCGATGGGGTAGTGGAGATAGCCCCACAGGCCGGGCGAGGTTGGCAGGCTCTCCACGTCGAAGTGCGTCTGGAAGCCCACGGTCTCGCCCATCGCGGCGTCCGTGGTCCCGTTGAAGAACACGTCGCCGCCCGGCGACTCCTGCTCGACGAGGGCCGCCAGGGACGAAAGGTAGGCGAGCTGCCGGTCGCGAGCGAAGGCGAAGGAGGCGCGGTCGTCGGCGGCGTCCACGCCGGCCACCTCCATCTGGTGCATGCCCCAGGGCGAGTAGTTGGGCACGGCCAGGCAGATGTCGAACCAGAAGCCGTCGAGGTCGTAGCCGCGGCAGAGCTCGCGGGTCTGTTCGAGGACGTACTCGCCGTAGGGAGTGGAGGCGTCGAGATAGCTCCACCGGGCCGCGCCGGGGCCGCCTTCGGGCGGCCGGTCCTCCGGCGAGAGGCCGCCCGTGATCGACGGCGCGGCGAAGGGCTTGCGGGCGTTGAGCGTGCCGTCCCTGCGGACTGAGATCCACTCCGGGTGGTTCTCCGCCGCCAGGTCGTCCCAGCCGATGGTGACGTAGCCGATCGCTCGGATGCCGGCCCGATGCAATGCCTTCACCTGCTCGCCGAGCAGATCGAAGCCGAGACCGGGGTGCGTGGTGCCGACCTTCGTGGGGTAGTAGGAGTAGCCGTGATGGCAGCGGGCGAAGACGTTGACCGATTGCACGTGGGCGTCGCGCATCGTGGCGGCGAAAGCGGCCGCGTCGAACGCTTCGGCGATGGGCCTCACGACGCCCGGGGTGTGGAAGTCCAGGTGGACCTGGCGCAGCGGCACGGGGCGGCGGAGCCGGATCGGTCCGGCGGTCTTCGTTCGATCGAACATACGACGGCGCACCTCCAGGCCGAATGATCGGTCAAACCCTGGGCCGGCGGCGCGCGGCCGCGCGGGGCCCCGGAGCGGCGGGCGCGGCCGCGGGGCTTGGAGCCGCGCGGGGTGCCGGAGCGGCGGGCGCGGCCGCGCCGGTGCCGGAAAAGTGCCCGCGGCTCGCGTGCCTCAAACTAGGGGCGTGATATCCATCCTCGGCGGCCTTGGTGCCGCGCTCTGCTGGGCAACCGCATCCGTCCTGTCCTCGCGCGCGGGCCGGCGGATCGGATCGGTCTCGACGACCGCCTGGATGATGCTCGTTGGCGTGGCCGTTGCCGGTCCGCTGGCCTTCGCCACGGGGCCGCTGCCGGAAATCACTCCGGCGCTCCTGCCGTGGTACGCCGGCTCGGCCATCGGTGGAGTCGTGGGGATCCTGCTGACGTACCGCGGCTTTCGGATGGGCAAGGTCGGCGTCGTGGCCGCTCTGGTGTCCACCGAGGGAGCCATTGCGGCCGCGCTCGCGGTGGTGGCCGGCGAGAAGCTGACCCTCCCGGTGGCGATCGTCCTCGTGATCCTGGCCGGCGGGGTCGCCCTGGTGGCCTTCGCGGCTGGCGACGCCGAAACCGGCGAGCACAACCCCGACCAGGTTCGCCGCGAGCGCCGGGCCGCCCTGTACGGAGCGCTCGCGGCGCTGGTGTTCGGCGTCTCGATATTCAGCACTGCACAGCTCGGCAAGAGCCTGACGCCGTTCGCGGCCGTGCTGCCCGTGCGCGTGGCCGGCGCCATCGGCGTCTTCATCCCGCTGGCCCTCTCGGGCCGGCTCCAGCTGACCCGCCGGGCGGCGCCGATGGTGCTGGCCATCGGCACGCTAGAGGTTCTCGGCAACGCCTCCTACGTGGCGGGTTCGTCGCAGAGCATCGCCATCACCGCGGTTCTCGGCAGCCAGTTCGCCGGGATCGCGGCGATCGCGGCGTTCCTGCTGTTCCAGGAGCGGCTGTCCGTGCGGCAGCGCTCGGGGGTGGTCGCGATAGCCGTGGGGGTCGCGGCGCTGACGCTCCTGCGCTAGGAGACGGGTTCTATCGTCACGAACTTGCCCCACCACTCGCGGTCGCCGATCTGGCCGTCGATCGGGTCGCGGGCCGGCGACTCGCTCTGCCAGTACTCGCCGAAGCGGACGATGCCGGGTCCGCTCCGCCACATCGCGTAGGAGACGGACTTGTTGCGGATGCCGTCGCCGGCGAGTGGATCGGTCAGATAGATGGCGTCGATCGTGAAGTTGTCACTGACCCGCGGGTCCGCGCCCGTGACCTTGTAGCCGGTGACGAACTGGGCGTGGCTGCCGTACCAGGCCAGGATCCCTACCGGCTTGTGGGTTCGGGCGATCGCCACGACGGTTGCCCACGCGGCATCCTGGAACGTCCGGTACGACGCGTCGCGATACACGCCCGCAGCGAGCGAGCCCCAGCCGTACCAGTTGAGGGCGTTTCGCCAGCCATGCGGGTCTGAGCCGTCGGCCCAGCGGACCATCGTCATGTGGTCGCGCTCGAAGGTGAGCATGTCCTCCTGCTTGCCGTAGGAGGTGTCCACCTGCCACGTGAGGCCGACTCGCGCCGCGCTGCCGGCTCCGCCGACTGCCGGAAGCTCCTCGTCGGTGGAATAGGCGATCAGGTTGAGCATCGACATTGCGGCCGCGGCGGTGCAGGCGCGGTAGTCCGGGTTCTGGAACCGGACGGCACCCTCGCGATAGAGGTTGAGCGACCACGTCTGAGGCGTGTCGGGCCAGGAGCCGGCGACCGCCTCGATGAGAGGAGAGACCGAGGCGGCTCGAACGGGCGCCACGGCGGCGGGCAGCAGGGCGCACGCCAGCACGAGTCCGATCGGACCCCGGTAGCGCGCAAGCTTGCCCGGAACTGCCACGAAAGACTCCGGAATGACGGAAAGAACCGCGCGGGATGTACCAGCCCACGCGAAACGAGCGGGGCGCTTCGCGAATATAGGAGAGCTATCGGCCGGTCGGGCTTCCTACTGTCGTCCGGTGCGATCCGAACGATGGTCTGGTGCCACGGACGGCTGGGGCGATTGCCGCTCGGGTAGTGACGCAACCGCCCGTTTGGTGGGTAGAATGGCAATCGCGGTTCCAATGCTCTGTCGAACCTGAGGGCGGCACCGGTGGAGATGGCTTCGATAGTACTTAAGTCGTGGGGCCGCGACGCCAGACATGGGTATCCCGCGTACCACTATCCCATTGCGACGAAGCCGCGCAGATACGACCTTCATGCCGTCATGACTCACTGGGTCATGCGCGGCCGGTGAACGTGCTCTAGGGGAAGGCCCGAACTGTCGATGACCAGCGAAGCCCCCGCGCTAATCCAGTACGCTTGCGAGCGCTGCAAGACTCGTTTCGTGCTGCCGGCCTCCAGCCGCAAGCTCGGTCTGGGCGGCAAATTCCGGGCCTTCAGTGCCGGCCTCGGACGAACCGTGCGGCACCACGAAGGCCTGGGCGGCGCCTACGACGCGGCCAAGCGCCAGCTGCTGGCCAAGATGGACGACGAGGCCTATCAGGCCTTCGTCCAGAGCTTCCGCTTCTGCCATGAATGCCGGCAGTTCGTCTGCAACGAATGCTGGAGCACCTCCCGCCGCAGCTGCCTGACCTGCGTGGCCAAGTCCATGGCCGGCGAGGTCCGGCCGCGGCCGCCGTTCGCTCCCGCAGGACCCGCCATTCCTCGGCCGCTCGCTCCGGCCCGCCCGGCAAGGGCGCGAAAGCTCCGCCGGGACGCGACGGTTGCGGCGCTCGTCATCGCCGTGGCGCTTCTCTGTGTCGAAGGCGGGATGCTCCTGATCTACGCAGCCACGCCCGGTCCTACGCCGCCGACGATCTTCAAGACCCCGAGTCCGAGCGTTTCGCCGAGCGCGACCGCGACTGCGACTCCGACGCCGGTCGCCACGCCGTCACTGACGCCTACTCCGGCCCCGACTCCGAGCCCGGTGCCGGTCGGCACGCCAACTGCCACTCCAAGCCCGACGCCGACTCCCACGCCCGCGCCGACCGCGACGCCCAAGCCGACGGTGAAGCCGACTGCGACTCCGCTGCCGCTGCTGACCAAGCCGCAGATCTCGTGCCAGTCGGACGGCACCAACTACAGCTGCACCTGGAACAACATCGCCGCCTATCCGGCCGCGACGGAGATCAGCTGGGTGTTCGACGGTACGAACATGGGAGCAGGGCCGGTTGTGTTCGCGGCGGACGGCACGTCCCACACCGTCACCTTGAACGTCGGCCTGGCCGGATACCGGCCCAACTCCACCACGATCCGGGTCGGGTAGACGCAGCGACGCCGTGCGTCGTGGCCGGTTTCTGCCGACCCTTCAGTCGGTCGGGCCGTAGACCGTGAGGCACGCCTGGAAGACGCAGCGCGATTCGACGGCCCGGTAGCCTGCAGGTAGCGGAGCCGGCTGCTTCCCCGGTGCGGCCACCCAGAAGACGCGGCCGCGGTTCGCGACCACATCTGCGGGCACCGCGTGCAGGACCGCCCCGGCCGGGTACGCCGCCGTTCCGGAGAACCAGGGCGGATCGTCGGGTCGGAGCAGATGAAGCTTCGCGCGGACGTCCGCGTTCGCCTCGTCGAGGAGGATCAGGTACTGGTCCGTGGTCGTGGCCACCAGGTCGTGCGGGCCTGCCTGCGCCTCGATGTCCGGGATCAGGTCCCTGGCCTGGGTATGCGTGATCGGGATGCTCAGCGAGAGGCTCGAGGCGAGCGCCAGGGCCACTCCCAGGCTGGCCGCTGATCGGGGCAGCATCGCCAGCCCGGCACCCGCGAGAGCGAATATCGGCATCCACGCCAGGCCCGCGTATCTCGCGTCCAGGATGGGCCGCCAGAAGCTCACCACCACGAGGACCAGAACCCCGCCGCAGGCCAGCAGGGCGAAAGTGGCCGCCCGACGGGTCTCGGCCCGCATGGCCCGCCAGGAAACGGCGAGCCGGAGCAGCGCGGCCAGCCAGACGACGATCACCGCCCCCTGGAGCAGGTCCAGGAGCGCGGAGAACGGGACCTCGCCGGCCACTCGTGGACTGGCCAGGAGCTGGCCGAGCGTGCCCTGCACCACCCCCAGGCTCAGCGGCCCCACCCAGAATCCCTGGCTGGAGTGCTGGAGTTGAGCGCTGGCGACCAGGAACCACGGCAGAAGGCTGGCGACGGCGACGCCGGACGCGATCGCGATCGACGCCGCGTTCCTGATCCCGGGCCGCAGCCAGAGCGCCGCGAGCGCGATGCCCGCGACGGCCACGATCGAGAAGTAATCCGTCCAGACCGCGGCCGCGGCGCAGACGACGTAGGCGATCCAGAACGTACGCGGCCGCCGCAGCGGCCGATCGCCCGATGGCTGTCCGGCAGGGCCGTCAACCGCCCGCCAGAGCAGAAGCGTGGAGGCGACCACCAGGACGGCCGCCAGTCCGTACATCCGGGCGAAGCCCGAAAGCCAGACCGCGGCCGGGCAGAACGCGACGAACAGGGCCGTCCAGAAGGCCGCCCGGCCGCCGGCGACGCGGCGGCCGATCTCGGCGACAAGCGGGATGAGGGCGACGCCGGCCAGCGCCGGCAGGAGGCGCAGCGAAACGGGGCCGCCGGGACCGCCAAGGCCGGCCAGGCCCAGAGCGTCGAAGGCGGCGATGATCGTCCGTTCCAGCGCGTAGAAGAGCGGCGGGGCGCTGTCGTGGCTCACGATCTCGAACATCCGCGCCGGCGTCTGGTGGACCGTCACCGCGGTGAAGTCCTCGTCGTAGCCGATGGGCTGCCGCGCCAGGAAGGCCAGCCGCAGGATCGCGCCCGCGAGGGTCGCCAGACCGATGCCCGACCCCGCCCAGCGAGCGACCGCCGAAACCCACCCGGGGCCGGTTCCCGGCCGGGAGCGCTGCCCGGGGTCCGGGCCGAGGGTCACGGCGTGACGGACCAGACGACCGGCCGCCCCGACGGGTCGAACGCGACCGGTATCGCCTTCGCGGCGAGCTCCGCGTCGAGACTGCGGAAGAGATCCGGCCTGGTCGGCGCGAGGATCCGGCTGTACGCCCGCGGATTCGGGATCACCGTCCCGGGGTCGATGATCGCAGGCAGAGCGTGGTAGTCGAGGAACTGGATGTCCACCACGTCGAAGCCGCCCAGGATCACGGCCGTGTTCGGCTGCTCGCGGGCCGCGTCGGCGAGGGCGCTGGCCGGGTAGCTGAAGGGCTCCCAGCGATCGGCTATTGAACGGTTCAGATAGACGTAGCCACTCCAGACGGCCACTCCGGCGAGAGTGACCGCGACGAGAGCCGCCGCCAGGCCCGGGGCCCAGGACGTGCCGGGCCAGTAGCGCCTGACGAGATCCACGAGCTCCACCGTGCCCAGGCCGATCGTGACGCCCAGCGGTGCCGCCAGCCCGAGCGCTCGCAGGAAATGCGGCGAGTAGCCGTCGGGGAAGAGCAGGGGCGGCAGCATGAAGACGCCCAGGCTGAGCAGGATCAGCGAATCGGCCGGATCGGAGCGGCGGCGCCACAGCCGACGGAGGCCCAGCAGCCCGACGAGCGCGAGCGGTATCGGCAGGAGCGGCAGCGAAGCCACGTCGTGGCGGCCGTTGCCGTCGCCGAAGAAGCCGAACATCAGGACGGTGCGCAGGACGTGGATCGGGTAGGGGACGTCCGAGACCACGGCGGGGTTGAAGACGCTGACCGCCGTGGCCCGGCCGAAGTAGCTCGCCGGCTCCGTGACCGCCACGGCGAGCATCGGGAAGCCCACGACGACGAAGGCCACGAGCGCCGCCGGGATCCCGGCCCGGAGCTGGAGGTACTTCGGGCGATCGGCGTGACGGAGCCAGAGCAGCCAGACCACCACGAGCAGGGGCAGGAGCTTGAGCGGCTGGTAGGTGTAGAGAGTGGAAAGGGACGTGACCGCGCCGGCCAGGAGCGCCGTCGCCCGGCTCGGACGGGCGGCCCAGCGCAGGATTGCGATCAGGGCGATGGCGCCGAAGAACGGGACGATGGTATTGCGCATGCCGTCGCGGCTGACGCAGATCAGCCACAGGGAGCCCGCTGCCCAGGCTGCCGCGACCAGCGCGCCCACCTTGCCCCAGCGGCCGGCCAGGGCCGCGATGGTGAGCACTCCCGCCACTCCGATGGCCGCCGCCGTCTCGCGCAGGATGAGCGCGGAGTCTCCGAAGAGGGTGAAGCCGGCCGCGACCAGGTAGGCGAAGAGCGCCTCGCGGCCGCCGTCGTCCTGGAACCAGACGAGCCAGTCCGGATGGAACCCGGGCTGGCGGAGCATCAGCAGCGCGTCGAGCCCTTCGGCCGCTTCGTCGCCGTAAAGCCCGCCCGGATTCGTGGCGATCTCGGCGAAGCGAAGGATCGCGGCGGCGGCCACGATCCCGGCGAGGGTCGCGAGGAAGACGAGGGTCCGCGTGTCGACGAGCAGGCGGGCGGCCCCGGCGCCGGCGGCCTCCACTCCGGCTCCGGCGTCGGCGGCCTGCGCGGCCTCCACTCCGGCGCCGGCCGCCGCGGCTCGTCCGGTCACGGCGCTACCGGCCAACGGCCTTGGCCAGTCGCTTCATCTTGAGCTCCGTGTGCATGGACTCTCCACCCTCGTGGCCGTTATACGGGTAGATCTCGATGGCCTTGGGCGCGGCATAGTGATTGAACGCCGCGAAGACCGTGGATGGCGGGCAGATGAAGTCCATCAGCCCGACGGAGAAGAGGGCAGGAGCCTTGGCCCGGGCCGCGAAGTTGAGTCCGTCGTGGTAGGAGAGCGTGCGGAAGACTCGATCGGTCTGATCGCGGTGGATCTTGCAGTAGCGGACGACCTCCTGGTAGGGGTCGCCGTCGGTGATCTCGGTGGCGCGGCGCCAGTGGCACATGAACGGAACGTCGGGCATGGCCAGGAGCAGATCCGGCACGAGCCCCGCGACGGCCAGGGCCTGACCGCCGCCCTGGCTGCCGCCCGTGACCGCCACGCGAGCCGGATCGACGAGCGGATGCGCCCGCGCGGCTTCCACGGCCCGGACGGCGTCGGTCATGAGCCGGCGGTAGTAGTAGGTCTCGGGGTCGAGGATTCCCCGCGTGCAGAAGCCCGGATACCAGCCGGCCCGGGCCTGCTCGGCCGCTTCGGGGTCCGGCGTCTCGCCGGCTCGCCAGTTGCTGCCCTGGCCCCGCACGTCCATGACGAGGTGGGCATGGCCCGACGAGGGCGGCAGCAGCCAGTCCGTCGGCCGGCCCCGGCCGCCGCCGTAGCCGATGTACTCGACCAGGCAGGGCAACTTGCCGTCCTTGAAGAACGGGGAGCTGGTCGGGTCGTGAGGCGCGAGGAACCAGGCCTTGATCGGCTGGCCTCCGAAGCCCGCGAAGGTGGCGTCGAAGACGTCGAGCGTCGCCAGACCGGCGTCGTAGGGCTCGAAGGTCGCCGCGAGGGCGTGCGAGCGCGCGTCCGCGAGCGTGTCCGCCCAGAAGGAATCGAAGTCGGCAGGCTCGTTGCGATCCGGCGTGTACTTCTTGAGCTCTTCCAAAGGCAGGTCGTACAGCACGCCGGATCCTCCTTGTGCGCGACGGGTCGTTGTCCCGGCCTGTTCTGGCCGGGCGGCGATGGCGGTACGTCGCTGGTCGTGCTCAGGTTAGCGGACGTGCGCCTCCGCCGGCACGGCCGCGGGCGCCTTGCCGTCGGGGTCCACGTGACGCCGCCCCGGCCCTCAGGATCTACTGAACTCGCGACTCGTGGCCCTTCCAGAACGGCTCGCGAAGCTCCGCCTTGAGGATTTTGCCCGTGCCGCCCTTGGGCAGCGACTCGCGGAAGTGGATGTCCCGCGGAACCTTGAAGCGGGCGAGCTTGCTCTTGCAGTGCTCGCGCAGGTCCTTGACCGTCGCCTCAGCGCCGGGCTTCAGGACCACGAGCGCCACGGGCGCCTCGCCGAGCGCCCGGTCCGGCGCCGAGACCACCGCGCACTCGAGCACGGCGGGGTGCGACAGGATGGCGTTCTCGACTTCCACCGACGAGATGTTCTCGCCGCCCCGGATGATGATGTCCTTGGAGCGGTCCTTGATCAGGACGTAACCCTGGTCGTCGATCACGGCCATGTCGCCGGTATGGAGCCAGCCGTCGACGATCGTTGCTTCGGTCGCTTCGGGGTCCCGGTAATACCCATCCATCACGACGTTCGACCGGACGACGATCTCGCCGATCTGCTCGGCGTCGGCGCGGACGTCCGTGCCGTCCTGGTGGACGACTCGGATCTGGACACCCGGTATGGCCCAGCCGGTCTTGCTCTGCCGTTCGATCCGCATGTCCGGCGGCTCGGACTCGGTCAGGAACGTGCGCGGCTGAGCCAGCGTCAGGATCGGCGAGGTCTCGGAAAGCCCGTAGCCGACGATGACGTCGCAGCCGAGCGCCTCCTCGAGGCCCCTGACAAGGGTCGGTGAGGACGGCGCGCCGCCGATGATCAGCTGCTTGAGGCTCGAGAGGTCGTATTTCGATCGGTCGGCGTGGTGCAGGATCGCGTTGAAGATGGCCGGCACGGCGAGGATGCGAGTGACCTTGTGCTTCTGGACCGCCGCCATCAGCGCCGCCGGTTCGAACCGCCGGAGCATGACGTGGGTCCCGCCGATCATGGTCAGGAAGTGCGGCGTGCCCCAGCCGTTGACGTGGAAGAGCGGGACCACGTGCAGGACGACGTCGTCCTGGTTGAAGTCGATGCCGATCTCGGCGTAGAGCGCGTGCAGGTGCAGCTCCCGATGCGTCATCGAGACGCCTTTCGGGAAGCCCGTGGTGCCGCTCGTGTAGAAGAGCTCAGCCATCGAGTTCTCGTCGATGACCGGATGAAGGGCGTCGGTCGAGCCGGTCGCGAGCAGGTTCTCGTATTCGTCGGTGGCGACGCCGTCGGTCTCTCCCTCCATGATCACGAACCGCGGCGGGTTCTCCAGCTTCGCGGCTATCTCCTCCACGAGCGGCTTGAAGTCGCGATGGAAGAACAGCACCTTCGAGCCCGCGTGGCCGACGATGTAGGCGATCTCGCCGGGAGTCAGGCGGATGTTGATGGGGTTCAGCACGGCGCCCGCCTCGAGAACGCCGAAATAGGCTTCCAGCAGCTGGTGCGTGTTGTAGGTGATGAAGCTCACTCGGTCGCCCGGCTGGACGCCGAGCTCCACGAGCGCGTTGGCGAGCCGGTGGGTCCGCTCGCCGAACTGCCGGTAGGTCAGCCGGACGTCGCCGTCGACCACGCCGACTTTGTCGCCGAAGAAGGTCTCCGCCCGATCTCGGAACTCCAGCACGGACAGCGGAACGAACACTCCAACCTCCTCGCCGGTCGCCGACGCGGGATGGCTGCGCGATTCGGGACGGCAGCACCGCGACGGGCAAACGATAGCGTTGGGGGAAACGTCCGGATGAACGTCCTTGCACGGACGCCGGGCGCGCTTGTGCCGGGACGAATTGGGCCGGCCGGCGTTGGCTCTGCCGGCGAGGATCGGGCTAGATCACGGGTTCGGCGGCCGCCTCGCGAGCCGCTCGAACGAACGCCTCGAAGAGCCCCTCGAACTCCCCGGGCGTGGAATCGGTGCGCTCTGGGTGGCACTGCACTCCCACGATCCAGCGTCCGTCCTTACTCTCTGCCGCCTCGACGATCCGTCCCTGCGAGCTCGACGCCCAGGCCACGGCCCGGAGGCCGGGCGCCAGCCTGGACTGGCTGACGGCCTGATGGTGGAAAGTGTTCACGGGCAGCTCGATGGAGGAGTCGTCCTCGTCGGTGGCGGCTAGGCCCTCCGGAGCCGCTTCGGCGAGAGCTCGGGCCAGACGGCTTTCAGGATCGACGACCATGTTGTGCGTCTGGGCCGGTCCATCGCCGTAGGGAGTACCCGCGTGGTCGGGCAGATCCTGGATCAGACTGCCGCCGGCGAAGACGTTGATCGCCTGGAGCCCCCGGCAGACGCCCAATACGGGCACGCTCCGCTCCTCGGCCGCGCGCCAGGCCGCCATCTCCAGCGCGTCTCGGGCCGGGTCGATGTCTTCGCTGCCGGCGATCTCCTCGTCGTAGAGCGAGGGGTCCACGTCCGGGCCGCCGGTGAGGAAGAGTCCCGCCATGCCGGCGAGCATCTCCTGCCGCCGCCCTTCGGGGACGCTCGAGTCCACGGCAACGGGATCGCCTCCGTGTCGCCGGATCGCCTCGACGTAGAGCGCAGTCTTCTGGCGAGTCAGCTCCGGGTTCGCCGAGCGAGCCGGATCGGGGGCGGTGACGAGGATCAGGGGGCGGACGCGGGTCCGTTCGGATGAGAGCTCAGACATAGTCGGAGATTATCTCCCGCTCGAAGGATCGGGGCAGGCAGCCTGCCTGCCAGGACTGACGGCTCGGCATGTGGCGCGAGGTCGCGGCGCGGGGCCGTTGTTCGGGCCGGGGCGCGGTGCGTGGCGCCGGGCCGGGGCGCGG
>DAHXON010000098.1 GCA_027364875.1 Chloroflexota bacterium | reverse complement strand
GCTCGAGCCCGGAGCCGTCGTCCACGCCACATGGCAACTCCGGCGGCCAGCCGGACGGCACGAACGCCCCACCCGGGAACGGCCACCACGTGCCGGACAGCCCGGAACCCAGCCACTCGCCTGACTAGGCCGGCGCGCCGAGAGTCAGTCCCCAGCCGACCTATCGCGCGGGACGAGACTACTTGAGCAGTTCCTCGCGGGACAGGACGCGCACGCCCGCCGCCTCCAGGATGGCGACCGCTTTGTCCGGCTCCTCGAAGCGGAAAACGATCGCCGCCTTGCCCGCTCGGGAGGCCGCCCCGAAGTCGTACATGTATTCGACCCCGAGGCCCGCCTCGTCGATGACCCTCAGGACCGCCGCGAGGCCGCCGGGCTTGTTCTCCACCTCAACGGCGACTACGTCGGGCGTCCTGGCCACCAGGCCGGCATTTTCCAGAACCTTCCGCGCCTGCTCCGGATCGCGGACGACGAAGCGCAGGACTCCGAACTGGGCCGAGTCCGCCAGGGACATTGTCATCAAATCTATCCCGGCCGCCGCCAGAACCTCACAGGGTTCGCGGAGCTGACCCGGCCTGTTCTCCAGGAAGAGCGAGAGCTGTTGGAGTTTCACGGTTCATCCCTCCGTGGGCGATAGCCTCGACTGAGAGCCGGCCGCGCCGCCCGGGCGGCGGTCGATGCCGGGCGTCGCGATCCGCTACATGTTCCGGAGGTCCGACACGCGCCGGGCCTTGCCCTCGCTTCGAGCGATCGACTTGGGCTGGACGAGGGTGACCTTCACCCGCAGGCCGAGGATGTTCTCGATCGAGCCTTCGAGCTTGTGCTGGAGCGCTTCGAGCTTGCGTATCTCGTCGGAGAAGACCTCGGGCGTGACTTCGACCTTGACTTCCATCTGATCGAGGCCCTTGTCCCGGGTCAGGACGATCTGGTAATGCGGCAGCGTGCCCTCGACCCGCAGCAGGGCCGTCTCGACCTGCGACGGGAAGACGTTCACGCCACGAATGATGAACATGTCGTCCGAGCGCCGGCCGATGCGTCGGATACGGCGAAGGGTTCGGCCGCAGGCGCACTGGTCGGAAACGAGAGCCGTCACGTCTCGCGTCCGGTAGCGGATCATCGGCATCGCCTGCTTGGACAGCGTCGTCAGGACGAGCTCGCCTTCGGCACCCTCGGGCAGCACCTCGCCGGTCTCGGTGTCGATGATCTCGGGATAGAAGTGGTCCTCGAAGATGTGCAGTCCGCGCTGCTCCGTGCACTCGATCCCTACTCCGGGGCCGATGATCTCGGAGAGGCCGTAGATGTCGTGGGCCCGGATGCCGCTGTCCTCCTGGATCCGCTCGCGCATCGCCTCGGACCACGGCTCGGCACCGAAGACGCCCACCCGCAGCTTCGAGAAGTCGATCTTCATCTCGCGCGCGGCTTCGATCAGATGCAGGAAGTAGCTCGGGGTGCAGCAGATCGCCGTGACGCCGAAATCCTGCATGACCATCAGCTGGCGCTCGGTGTTGCCGCCGCTGATCGGGATCACGGTCGCGCCGAGCAGCTCTGCCCCGTAGTGGGCGCCGAGCCCGCCCGTGAACAGGCCGTAGCCGTAGGCGTTCTGGATCACGTCTCCGCGATGGACTCCGCACGCCGCGAAGGAGCGGACCATCACCTCGGACCAGACGTCGAGATCGGCCTGGGTGTACGCCACGACGATCGGCTTGCCGGTCGTGCCCGATGAGGCGTGGAGCCGGACGATCTGTTCCATGGGGCTGGCGAAAAGCCCGAACGGATACGTGTCCCGGAGATCCGCCTTGACGGTGAATGGCAGCCTGGCGATGTCGGCCAGATTGGCTATGGAGGCGGGCGTGAGGCCGCGTTCGTCCATGCGGGAGCGGAACAGCGCCACGTTGTCATAGGCCCGCGTGACCACCGACTGGAGCCGCTGCAGCTGGATTGCCTCCAGCTGGGGTCGGGGCAGGAAGTCGGGTGCGCTGACCGGGTGGAAGCCGCCCGGCGGATCGTTCCACATGCTCAAGATGGCCTCCTCTTGCCGGCTCAGGCCAGTGACGGGCAGCCTCCGGCCATCTGATTGTGCCCTGCCCGACGCCGACTTGTCGGCCCGAATCGCCCGCTCCGCAGCAATGCCACCGACTAGCGGCCATCCTCCGGGACCCGGCCGGCCGCGGCCGCTGAGGCCACGCGCCGCCCGAGCTCGAAAGCCCGCTCGTTGACCGCGTGGAGGCGCTCCGGCAGCGCGGCCCGCATCGCCTCGAGGAACGCGTCGACCGGCAGGTCCAGGTGGCTGCTCAACGCCCCGAGCAGAGCCACGTTGAGGCTCCGCTTGTTCGGCAGATCGGCCTCGGGAATGAGGTCCGGCGCGAGGATGACACCGTCTGGTCCGAGCGACGCCCGAGTCACCTCCACCTCCGACGCGGCGAGGACTACCAGGAAATCCGCCTCGCCGCGAGGAACCATCGGCGAGAGGACACGATCCTCCGGCGCGGTCCCGAACCGCACGTCCGACGTCACGGAGCCTCCCCGCTGGCTCATGCCGTGGACCTCGGCTTTCTTGACGTCGCGACCCGCGCGCAACGCCGCGTCGGCCAGGATGTCCGAGGCCTTGATGACTCCCTGCCCGCCGAGCCCGGCGAGCACGACGTTGACGATACGGCTCATCGTCCGAATGTTACCCGGCGATCGCCCGGCCCGGCTGGGCGCCGGCGGGGCCTGCATCAATCGGTTCGCGTCGTTCACGCCTGGGAGGCGTGAGACGCAAGAATCCCCGGTGGTTTCCCCCGTTTACGCCTGGGAGGCGTACTAGCCACGTTCGCCGGTCCCTCTCGACCGCGCGGGAGCTGTTCAGCGGGTCCGCTGAGCGTGCTCGCCGTTCAGATGGACCTCCGAGCCACTCCGGTTCACCGCAAACCGCGGCTAGCACGCCCTGCAGGCGTAAACGCCAGAACCTGGCGCGGGCCGCCAGCCGCGCGCCGCCCGCCGCCAGCCGCCAGCAGCCAGCCGCCAGAAGCGAGCCGGTCAGCCGGTCAGTCGGTCGACAGAGGCAGATCGAACGCGGCCTGCTCGGGTGAAGCCGCGGCGGCGGCCCGGAGACCGGCCGCCTGCTGCTCGTACCGGCGGATGTCGGCGGCGGCGAGGATGCACGGCCGGCGGGCGACGATGACCGAAAGCCCGGGTGCAGCCAGGCGTTCGCGCAGCAGGCTCTCGAACCCGTCGGGGTCGGCGTAGGGATCGATGACGGTCACACTGTCGATGCCGATCGCAGACGCGATGCCCTCGATCGACAGCCGGGCGGTAGGCCCGTGGTCCAGGCGGCGGCCCGTGGCCGGATGCTCCTGCTGGCCCGTCATGGCCGTGGTCCCATTGTCGAGGACGATGACCACGTGGCCGGTTTCGGGCGGGTTGTAGGCCATCTCCACGAGCCCCGAGATCCCGGAGTGGACGAAGGTCGAGTCGCCGATGATCGAGACCACCCGCCGAGCCTCTTCCGGCGGCAGCGCGTGGCGCAGTCCCAGTCCCACGCCGATGGAGGCGCCCATCGCCACGCACGTGTCCATCGCCTGGTACGGCGGCAGCACTCCGAGCGAGTAGCAGCCGATGTCGCCGGCGGCGATCAGGTCGAGCTTGCGGATCGTGGCGTAGACGGTGTGATAGGGACAGGCCGGGCAAAGCTCCGGCGGCTTGCCTCGGGCCGGGGCCGGTTCCGGGGATGTGTCGCGGGCCAGGATGCGCCGGACCCGGGCCACGTCCAGCTCCCCGAACCGGTACATCTCCGCCCCGGGCTCCACGGCGATGCCGGCAGCTCGGAGCGCATCCGCGAGCACTGGGTCGCCCTCCTCGATCACGACGGTGCGATCGACGGAGGCGGCGAAGGAGCGGGCCAGGCCGAGCGGCAGCGGGTGGGTCATCCCCAGTTTGAGGAAGCTCGCCTGCGGGGCGGCCTCGACGGCGTGCAGATACGCCACTCCGGACGTGACGATGCCGGGATCCGGCCCACCACGCTCGACGCGATTGATCGGCGCGGCTTCGGCCCACGCGGCGATCTCCGCGAGCTTGGCCCGCAGCCGGCGGTGGGCCGGCCGCGCGTTGGCCGGGATCATCACCCGACCCGAAATGTCGTGCTCGAAGTGCGTCGCCGGAGCCGGCGTAGGACCCATCGCCGGCGCCGCGGAGGCGCCGTCCCCGCGACCAGCGGGCGTCACAACGGACTTGGAGTGGCAGACGCGGGTGGTCATCCGGTAGAGGACGGGCAGCTTCCACCGCTCGGATACTTCTACCGCCGTGAAGAAGAAGTCGTAAGCCTCCTGAGAATCCGACGGCTCGAGCATCGGCAGTCCCGCGGCGATCGCGTAGCGGCGGTTGTCCTGCTCGTTCTGCGACGAGGACATTCCCGGGTCGTCGGCGCTTACCACGATCAGGGCGCCGCTCACGCCCGTGTAGGCGGCCGTGAAGAGCGGATCCGCGGCCACGTTGAGCCCCACGTGCTTCATCGTCACGATCACCCGGGCGCTCGCGAAGGCTGCGCCGAGCCCAACCTCGAGGGCTACCTTCTCGTTGGGCGCCCACTGCGCCCGACCGCCCAGGGCGTCGAACGCCTCGAGGATCTCCGTCGAGGGAGTTCCGGGGTAGCCGGTTCCGAGCGAGACGCCCGCATGGAAAGCGGCGAGGGCGACTGCCTCGTCGCCGGAAAGGAGTTGTCGATCCATTCGCCCGGAGTACCTCGTGACAGTTCTGCCGCCGCCCGATCATACGAGGAAGCCCCGTGCGTTGCCGCGCGGGGCTTCTCATCAACTGCCGCGATTTGGGCGCCCCGATGCGCCCGGGCAATCCTGGGTCAGGACTTGGGGACTATGACCATCGCCGCCGCGATCGCCACGAACTTCGCCTGAGTCAGGTTGTTTCCCTGGATGCTGTAGGCGTGGGTCGTGCCCGGGTCCACGTAGACGATGAGCACGTCCGGTGGCGTGCTCAGGATGTCGAGCATGCCGGGCTTGTTGCCAAACGCAGCCGTCCCGCGAATGGCGACGTGGGGCGAGCAATCGGCTTCGCTGGTGGTGCAGAAGGCTCCTTCGGAGATCGCCAGCGTCGCTCCCCCGGGCCCCTTGTAGCTGATCGTGAGCTTGCCGCCGTTGGGCTGTTCGTACGCGGCGGTCTGCAGGTACCAGCCGGCCGGCAGGACGGCGCAATAGACGTCGAACGGAAGCTTGGAGGAAGCATCGGCGAAGAACGCCTGATGATCCGGGCTGCCCGAGCAGGCCGAGGCGGGTGAAGTGGCCGTGGGTCCGGACGACGGACTCGCGGAAGTCGATGGGGCCGGCGTGGCGCTCGACTGAGGCGTCGGCGTGGCGGCCGCGGTAGGCGTAGCCTGCGGCGACGGCGTCCCGGTTGCCTCCGGCGTCGGCGTGGCCGTGACCTCGGCCGTCGGGGTCGCCGGCGGCAGCGTGAGTGCGGGGCTGCTGCTGCAGGCCGACAGGACCAGCATCACCGCGATGAGCGAGACCCCTCGAGGCCCCCATCTCCTCGAAAACATGCTCCACCTCCCCAGAAAGCATCGACCCGAACAGGGGCCCGATGTCATGACGCCACAAGACGCCGGAATGCGCAAGTTCGTTGCGGCACGCAAAGTTGCGAATCGGTCCCTACCTGTGGACGCGGGAACGGACCGCCGGGTTCGGAGGTCGGGGGGGCAGTCGCGGTGCCGGCAGGAGGAGGGCTCGGGCCGCCGGGCGAAGTGGTGGGCGATACTGGACTCGAACCAGTGACCTCGCGGATGTGAACTTCGAGGCTTCCGTGCGGTGAGCACGATTTCGTGCTCGGACACTCCTGACATCTCTGCCAAGTCCGCCCTACCTGGCCTCTGTCAGCCCCACGAATGGTGGGAGATTGGTGGGAACCCTGCCGCTAGCGGCGAAAACCCGACCCAACTTGGGTCAACGCTTTCTGATGGATCTGCGGCGACCGCTGCCGACGCACAAGAGAGGCAGATCGAGAACCCCGGCGGGCTCTTCCCATCGGGGTTCTCGATCTCCTTGGGCCAGCATGAGGCTACCCCGTGGCATTCTCAGCATGTGGCGCCAGAAGGACAGACCCTACGAGGATGCCGCGGAGGCCACGATCCCGAACTGGACACCCCCAGTCAAAGTCATCAGGCGATTGCCGGCAACGATCAACATCCCAGCAGACATGGGCCTGCCATCGATTGTTGCCAGTTGCTCCCAAGTCTTGCCGCCATCCGCCGAACTCCACACCAGAAGGTCGGTGCCCGACGAGTCGACCGAACCCAGACCATAGAGTCGTCCCGAGAAACTCAGGATGGTGCTCATGGCCGCTGGCACGGATCGGATCACCGACCAGCTGAGACCGTCCGTCGAACCGATCAAGACATCCTTCTGCGTCTGACCGTCCCACGTCGTCGCGACGTACCCTCCGGAAACCGGCTCGATCGAGCCGAGAGTGCTCGTGACTGGGTCCGGCCTGGTTATGGGATGCCAGGAGGCTCCATCGGTGGAGAAGTACTTCACGGCTCCGTAGCCGCTGCCGTCGTAATCGGCTCCGAGGAATACCTGCGCGGCCGTATCGTTCATCACCGGAACGATCTCCCGCGGCAGACCCTTCCAGGTCATCCCGTCGACGGAGGTGAGAATCTGACCCCCACGAGAGAAAGCCAGGAAAGCGTCATTGAGGTAGGTCAGCCTGCCGACTTTGAACCCGTTCAGCACTGGCGAGGTCGGAATCTCAGTCCAACTGACGCCGTCTGTGGAACGCCAGAAGATGGCGTGTGATTCCTTGTCGCCCCAGTCGGAATAGTCCCCTGCGGCCGCGAGGAAGAAACCGCCTCCATGCGCGAGAAACGATGGTCGGAAGGGATGAGAACCCTTAACCGTCAGAATCGCGGGGTCGGGGGTTATTGACCAGCGTTTGGCGTCAGGGGATGTGCACGCCTTTCCTACGGCGTCATTCGAAGGATCGCAAATCGCGACAAACCCCCTTGGCACGGCAATGAGACCGTGCAGCGTAGGGCCATCGGAAGTGTCGGTCCAAACGAGGCCACCCGACCGCCATTGACCCGGACCTAGTTCCGAGGAAGGCGAAGGCGTCGCAATGCTGCTCGGAACCGGAGAAGCCGAGGGGGCCTGCGGACTCGGCACAGCCGACGTACTGGCATTCGTGGCCGTGGCCATCGGCGACGCCGATGGGGAAGCCTTCGAGGATGTGCAGCTGGCGACTGCGATAGCTGCACAGACCGCTGCGAGCGCGGTGATACTGGTGATTCTTGGCGCGACTCTCGACCTTTCCACGCTCTTTGAGATTCCCATGCCTTCCTCGAATCTGCACACTATAGCCAGAAAGGGCAGAGCGGCGAGGGGACATCGCCGCTCTGACTTCAGCACTAACTGATCGAGTCCCCGCCTACGACGCTCCCATCTGTCGCGTCCACGTAGTACTCGACCACGCGCACAGACTCTGCCGTACCGCCCGTGCCCTTGGCAGCCACAACCCAAGTCAAGCGCGCAGTTGAATCAGTACGCAGCTCTGTTGCGCTGGGAGCCATGGCGTTGTTGGGCAGAACCCATGTCAGAGTCGGTTCCACCATCTTGAAGGTCCCCCACGGGACCATCGCCTTCAACTGCGCGGATGCGATCGCCGTGGCATCGGCGGCTGTGAGCACCGGATCGGCCGCTGGGCCGAGATCGTGGATGACCTGGGTAACGCCCCAAGGCGGGGTGGTGGGCGATACTGGACTCGAACCAGTGACCTCGCGGATGTGAACCGCGCGCTCTAACCAACTGAGCTAATCGCCCACGAAGGGTCCAAGAGTCGAACGAGGGGCGATTATACCGGCCGCCGAAACAGGCGGCTGGCGACGGAGGCGCGCGATCGAGGCGCCGACGGCCGCGGTTGGGCTTTGCAGCGGACCGGGCAGCCGGGGCGCACGAGTTGCCGCGCGGCGAGGCGCCTATCAGACCTTGAGTCCGGGCCAGCGCTGCGAGACACCCTCCGGCGTGATGCCATCGACGACGATGAGCTTGTGACGACCCGTGGCACCCGCCACAAGGCGGACGGACGTTCGCGAGACGTCGAGTTCCTCGGCGAGCAGTCGCACCAGGGAGGCATTGGCTGCCCCGCCGACCGCCGGCGCCGCGACCCGGACTTGCAGGACACCGTCTTCGGATACTCCGTCCACCCTGTCCGCGCCCCCACGGGGCATGAGACGGACGCCAAAGCGAACGGATGCCGGCGATCTATCGGCGAAACGGCTTCTCTCCATCGGCCCGATTATCTCCGCGGGCCGCGTAGCCGCCCTGCGGCGTTTCGGGGATCGCACCTACCGGCCCGACTGCAACGGCGGCCGCTCGCCGAAGATGTCCCTGCCGACGCGGACGAGCGTGGCGCCCTCCTCGACGGCGACCGCGTAGTCGCTCGTCATGCCCATCGAGAGGCCCGGTCCAAGGCGTGGCTCGAGGCCTCGGAGCCGTTCCGACAGATCTCGCAGCCGAACGAAGGTTGGCCTCGCCTCCTCGGCCGTGGCTGCGAGGCGGCCCACGGTCATCAACCCGACCAGAGACAGGTTCGGCAGGGCTGCGATCTCCGGCAGCTCCGCCTGGAGGCGTGCCGGGTCGTAGCCTGCCTTGGCCTCGTCCCGATCCACGTTCACCTGCAGATAGACATGGAGCGGCGCCCGGCCCAGCTCGCCGGCAAGGCGATCGAGCCTGCGAGCCAGATCCAGCGAATCGACCGACTCGACAACGTCGAACAGCTCGACCGCCCTCCGAGCCTTGTTGGACTGGAGCGGGCCTACGAGGTGCCAGCTAGCCCCGGGCAGCAGAGGCACCTTGGCTTCGGCTTCCTGGACGCGGTTCTCCCCGAGAAGCGCCAGACCGGCGGCGACGGCGGCCCGGAGGCGCTCGGCCGGCACGGTCTTCGAAACGGCGAGGAGAGTGACGTCTTCAGGGTTGCGGCCGGCGCGCGCACAAGCTTCCGCGATCGTAGAGAGGGCGCGCGCCCGGGCAGCGGCGAATGCCGCCACGAGATCCTCGTACGAGACTGTCTGCGAGGCCCGGTCCAACTCCGGCCGCGTTACCCCTTGTCTTCCTGCGGCGGGCGCCGGAGGAAGCTCGGGATTTCCAGGTCCGCATCGTCGTACGTCCGGCGAGAGGGCTGGAAGTCCGGAGTGGGTCGATGCACGGTGCTCGGCTGGACCGGGACCGGCACGGGCTGCCGTTCCGGGGCTCCGGTCGGTCCGTAGGTGGTGGCGCCCCGCAGGTGGGACGGCTGGGTCTCCTGGCCGCGGAGCCGCTGGCGTTCGAACTCCTGAAGGAAGTCCGCGCCTTCGAACCGGGAAGCCTGGACGGCCACCGGAGTAGCCGAACCGGTCTCGCGACGCGACTCGCGCTTCGGCCGGCTGGCGTCGAAGCCGGTGGCGATGACCGTGATCATGACGTCGTCGCCGAGGCGCTCGTCGAAGCTGGTGCCGAAGATGATGTTCGCCTCGGGGTCCGCCACCGACCGGATCTCCTCGGCCGCTTCCGTGACCTCGAAGAGGCTCAGGTTGGCCGAGCCGGAGATATTGAACAGGATGCCCTGGGCGCCGTTGATGTTGACCTCCAGCAGCGGGCTGGCGATCGCCTGGCGCGTCGCGTCGAGGGACCGGTTGTCGCCGGCGGCGCGGCCGATGCCCATCAGCGCCGAGCCGGCGTCCTTCATGATTGCCCGGACGTCGGCGAAGTCCAGGTTGATGAGGCCGGGCACGGTGATGATGTCGCTGATGCCCTGAACGCCCTGGCGGAGGATGTCATCCACGCAGCGGAAGGCTTCCGACATGGACGTGTTCTTCTGGACGACGTCGCGCAGCCGGTCGTTGGGGATCGTGATCAGCGTGTCGACCTTGGCGCGGAGCTCTTCGGCTGCGCGCTCGGCCACGAGCTTGCGGCGCGCGCCCTCGAACGAGAACGGCTTGGTCACCACGCCGATGGTCAGTGCGCCGAGGTCTTTGGCGATCTCCGCCACGATCGGCGCGGCGCCTGAGCCCGTGCCGCCGCCGAGGCCGGCGGTGATGAAGACCATGTCAGATTCGCGGAGAGCCTCGGTGATCTTCTCCGAGTCCTCTTCCGCGGCCCGCTGGCCGATCGAAGCATCGCCGCCTGCCCCCAGGCCACGCGTGATCTTGTCGCCGATGCGGATCTTGTGAGGAGCATCGGACTGGAGCAGCGCCTGCGCGTCCGTATTGCAGGCGATGAACTCCACGCCCATCATCTCGGCGCGAATCATGCGGTTGACGGCGTTGCTGCCACCGCCGCCCACGCCAATAACACGGATAAGTGCGAAGTTCTCGGAATCGGACCGTAGCGGCATTCCCTATCCTCCGGTCACTCCGGCAGAGACCGTTGTCGTTCGGTCCGGCCCCCCCCGAGTTAGGTAGAGAAGTGGGCGCGTGACGGGGTCGGCTCGGATGGTTGGAGTATACGCCTGGTAAGGATTTCGTGGGCCATCGTCTCACACAAAAATCGCGCCTCTCACGAAGAACGTTAGAACAAGTGTTCATATTACGAGAGGCGCGCGCATAATTCCGGGCCTGCCCCGGTGGGCGGTGTGGGAACAACGTCCGAAAGTACCCTGCCGGCGAACTTCAGCCGGCCAGAAAAGCCAGGCGAACAGTCCTCTCGGAGTTGTCCGAGTTGGGGTCGAGCAGGGCGATCGATTGCCACGTTCCGAGGGTCAGCCGGCCGCCGACGACGGGGACGGTCAGCGACGGCGGAGCCACGATCGAGACTAGATGGTCGGCTCCGTGGCCGGTCGAGCCGTGGCGATGGACCCAGCGATCGTCGCGCGGCAGGAGCCGGTCCAGGGCGGTCATGAGATCCACGTCGGAGCCCGCACCGAGTTCCATCACCACCACGCCGGCAGTGGCGTGGGGCACGAAGATCGTCAGAAGCCCGTCGCCCTCGCCTTCGACGAATCTGGCGCAGGCATCGGTGATGTCGAACAGGCCCCGGCGGCTGCCGGTTCGGACGGTCAGTACTGTCGTCTTCATCGAGCTGGACTCTTGCGCGGACCGGCCGCGAGCGGAGACCGGGCGGCCCCGCGGACCGGCGGCCGGCACCGAGGCCGCACGTCTACGGGAACAGGCTCCGCAGGGCGTCGCGGACCCGAGACGGCAGGCCGTTCGCGGGCGCCGTTTCGTAGCTCGCGTACTCGCCCGCCTCGAGTCCCTTGGCGCCCCAGTAGAGCAACCCGATCGCCGTGGCGAAGGCCGGATTCATGATGTTGTCCGTCAGGCCACCGACGCCGACCGGTCCGGCGACGCGGACGGGCATGTTGAGGACTTCTCGACCAAGGGCGGCGGCGCCAGCGAGCTGGGCAGCTCCGCCGGTCAGGACGACACCCGCCGGAAGCATCCCCTCGCCCACGGATCGGATCTCGGCCCGGAGCATCTCGAAGATCTCGCGCATGCGGGCTTCGATGATCTGGCAGAGCTCCAGCCGGCTGATCCTCATGCCCGCGGCCTCGCCGAGTGTCTCGACGTTGATCGCCTCGTCCTCGGCCTCGACGTTGCGCAGGCCGCAGGTGCCGTGACTGAGCTTGAGCTCCTCTGCCACCGGGAGGTGGGTCCGGAGGCCGATGGCGATGTCGTTGGTGACGTTGTTGCCGCCGACCGGAATGACGACGGTCTTGAACGGCGATCCGTCCAGGAAAAGGGCCAGGTCTATGGTGCCCGCCCCGATGTCCGCGACGGCAACTCCTAGGTCGCGCTCCGTGTCCGACAGGACGGCCTCGGCGGACGCGAGCGAGTTGGCGACGAGCTCGTCGATCTTGACGTTGGCGGCCTGGACGCACTTGGCCAGGTTGCGCACGGCCGTGCCCGCGGCGGTCACGATGTGCGTCTCGATCTCGAGCCGGACCGCGCTCATGCCGAGCGGATCCTTGACGCCCTCCTGCCCGTCCACGATGAAGCCGCGCGGCAGGACGTGGAGGACTTCTCGGTTCGACGGGATGGAGAGGGCGCGGGCGACTTCCAGGGCCCGGTTGACGTCCTCGCGGCCGACTTCGCGGGTGTGGCTGCTCACCGCGACGGCGCCGCGGGAGTTCTGGCTTTCGACGTGCTGCCCGCCGACGCCCACGAAGGCTCGATCGATCTGGTAGCCCGAAAGCCGCTCCGAATGATCCACCGCCCCGGTGATCGAGCGGACGGTCTGGTCGATGTTGACGACGACGGCCTTCTTCAGACCACTGGCCGGCACCACGCCCTTACCGACGATGGTCAGGCTGCCGTCCCGCGCCACCTCGCCGATGAGAGCGCAGACCTTGCTCGTGCCGACATCGATTCCGACGAGCACTGCTTCGCGTTCCACT
This sequence comes from Chloroflexota bacterium, assembly GCA_027364875.1. GTDB lineage: Bacteria > Chloroflexota > Limnocylindria > Limnocylindrales > CSP1-4 > Fen-1039. The sequence goes on along the minus strand of DAHXON010000098.1, from coordinate 377 downwards.
CGCTCCCGTCCTCGGCTAGCCTCGAATGCGAGGTCTTGTTTCGTTGAATAGAGACGGCGCCGGCGTCGATCCCGGAGTACTGGTCAAGGCTACCCGACCCGAGGGAGGCCGGGCAACTGAACTCGCAATGCGGTGCCTCCCTGTGTCGCCCGGCCGGTTCATCGAGGGATCACCGTGTCGGAGCGATTCTCGCTCACGTCGGCGACCAGGCGGATCCAGATGATGTTGGCTTCGCCCCATTTGGCCAGGGCCGAGCGCAGATCGCGGACCTGGGAGGGGATGATCGAGGTCTTGCGAACCGTCGGGGCGTAGAAGCCGAACTCGGCGACCCAATCGGGCGGGATCGGGCTGAGAGTGAAGCCGTGGAGATCGTCGAC
>DAHXON010000097.1 GCA_027364875.1 Chloroflexota bacterium | reverse complement strand
ACCAGTTCCTGCTCGCGTTGGTTCTCGTTCAGGACCCCACGCAGAGGACTGCGGCGGGCGCCCTTGGTGCCTTCCAGGGTCATTACGCCACCGACATCCCATTGCTATGCGCCGGGTCCCTGCTGATCCTGACTCCCACGCTGATCGTGTTCATCGCCTTCCAGCGCCAGGTCATCGCGGCACTTCTGCAGGGCTCGGTCAAGGGATGAGCGACGCAAATACGCCGATGAGCTCGCACCCCAACTCTCAGCCGTCAATCGCTGGCCCAAACGGCGAGCCGATGACCTGAATGGCCGGAGGGCCGTCAGCCAGTCCGCTCCGCGGACGTCATGGCAGAACCGCAACAGCGCAGTGTGAACCAGGTCCTTGGAGGAAATAGTGAAGGGCGACGTCATCGTCGTTGACGATAACCACCGCCGGGTTGCGGCGACTATCGCGACGATGATCCGAAAGCAACTCGACGCCAGACCGGGGCGCTTCCTCGTTACTGTCGCCGGCGAATCTGGTTCGGGCAAGTCGGAAACCGCGGCGGCTCTGGCTGAACAGCTGCTCAAAGCCGGCGTCTGTTCCGCGATCCTGGGTCAGGACGACTACTTCGGGCTGCCTCCCAAAGCCAACGACGCGCGTCGTCGTCAGGACCCGGACTGGCTTGGGCCACACGTCGAAGTCCGCCTCGATCTGCTGCAGGCGAACGTGGACTCGGCCCTGGCCGGATCCACGTCGATCGAGAAGCCCACGATCGACTACGTCGCCAATACCGTTTCCACCGAGACCCTGAGCCTGGCAGGCGTGAAGGTCCTGATCGTCGAAGGAACCTACGTGTCACTGCTGCGGCACGTGGACGTGAGAATCTTCATCGCCAGGACCCGCCTCGAGACTCTGGAGCACCGGCTGAGGCGGAACAGGGGCAACGAAGTGCGCGACCCATTCATCGAGAGCGTGCTGGGTGTGGAGCACAAGATCATCGCGGGACATCGTCATCTCGCCGATTTCGTCGTCACGAACGACTACGAAGTCGTCGCGGCCGGGTGAGCGGCCGACTCGATGACCATCCAGAACAAGGTCCAGCTCATCACTTATCCGGACTCACTCGCTGGCTCACTACGAGGTCTCGACCAGGCCCTGTCGCGCTTCTTTCCGGATATGTTCGGCGGGATTCACATTCTGCCGCCGTTTCCGTCGTCCGGCGACCGAGGCTTCGCGCCACTCACCTACCTGGAGATTCATCCGGCCTTCGGTTCGTGGGACGACATCGGGCGCCTGGGCGAGCGATACGACATCGTGCTGGACCTGATGGTCAACCACATCTCCAGCAGGTCGACATACTTCGCCGACTTCCTGGCCAAAGGTCGCGACTCGAAATGGGCGGACCTCTTCATAACGCTCGACAAGTATTGGCCCGGCGGGGAACCGGCCCAGGCTGACATAGACCGGATGTTTCTCCGCAGAGCGAGGCCTTATTCCACGTTCAAGGCCGGGGCGACCGCGACCGAAGAGCGAGTCTGGACGACATTCGGCAAGACCGATCCATCCGAGCAGATCGACCTGGATTGGCGCTCACCGCTCTTTCGCGAATTGATCACAACGTTCCTGGATGAGTTCGCGTGCCACGGCGTGAAGATCGTCAGGCTCGACGCCGTCGGGTACCTGGTCAAGAAGCTCGGCACGAGTTGCTTCTTCGTGGAGCCCGAGATCTATCAATTCATGGAGTGGATGTGTGCCCTGGCGCAGAGCAAGGGCATCACGCTCCTCCCGGAAGTTCACGCCCAGCCGGAAATCCAGAGCCGTCTTTCGCGGCATGGCTTCTGGACCTACGATTTCATCCTTCCGTACACGATCCTCGAAGCGCTGATAATCCGGTCGCCCGTCCGTCTGCGGCCGTACCTGCTGTCGCGCTCGCCGAGGCAGGTCACCATGCTCGACTGCCATGACGGGGTCCCGGTGAAGCCCGACCTGGACGGGCTGTACGCCCCCGAGGACGTGCGCCGCGTGGTTCAGACGTGCCTGGATCGAGGCGGGAACCTCAGCCTGGTGGTCTCGGCCCAACACCAGGATCCCGACGGCTTCGACGTCCATCAGATCCGAGGCACCTACTACTCGCTCCTGGGCTGCGACGACGACGCCTACATCGCCGCCCGCGCGATTCAGTTCTTCGCGCCGGGCGTTCCCCAGGTCTACTACGTGGGTCTTCTTGCGGGCACGAACGACACGGAAGCCGTCGCCCGGACCGGCGAGGGCAGGGAGATCAATCGCCACAACTTCACCATGGAGGAAATCGGCGCGGCAGCCGACCGGGACGTCGTGCGCCGCCTCGAGCGGTTGATACGACTGAGGAACACCCATCCGGCTTTCGACGGTGAGTTCCGCGTTCTCGACTCGGCCGACAGCCGGCTCCGCCTCGCCTGGTCTTCGGACGGTCAGGAATGCGAGCTGGACGTCGATTTCGCTTCGATGGAGTGTCGCGTCACGACCTCTGATCCGCAGGGTCAGGTCCTGAGCGTCCGCCTCTAGCCCTCCTCGACGGCCACGGGACGCGCCCGCCCAGGTCCCCGCCGGATGTGCATGCACGGATACACGTCGACGGCCCGAGCGGGCTGATTGGCGCCGGCCGTGGCATTTCTGTGCTCCTGGCGCACAAACGGCCACTTCCGCCGGCCGCGCGGGTCGATTCTGTGGCTCTCCACGCACAGATGCGACCCAAAGGCACGGTTTCCGCCTCCGTGGCCCTCCACGTGTATCTGCAGACGCACACGGGCCAGGGGACCAGGTCCCCGCACAGACCCGGCGGCGCCCCCTCACCGCCTTCCCGTACACTCGCAGGCATGATGCAGACCCTCCCCGCCGAGTGGCGATCCGCCCTCGGCTCCCGGTTTTCGGACGCCGAACTCCAGAAGCTCGACGAATTCGTGACCGCCGAGCGAGCCCAGGCCACGGTCTTCCCCCCGGACGAGGATGTTTTCGCGGCCCTGCGCCTGACGCCTCCCGATCAGGTCCGCGCCGTGATCCTCGGCCAGGACCCCTACTACCGGGCGGGCCAGGCGACCGGTCTGGCTTTCTCGGTCCGCACCGGAGTCGATCGGCCGCGGTCGCTCGTGAACATCATCAAGGAGCTGGAGACGGACCTGGGCCATCCGATTCCGGCCGATGCCACGCTCGAGCCGTGGGCGCGGCACGGGGTCCTGCTTCTGAACACAGCCCTGACGGTACGCGAGGGGAAGCCGAACAGCCACCGGCGCGAGTGGAAGGCGTTCACCGCCGCGATCGTGGCCATGCTGGCCGACCGGCCGACCCCGGTGGCGTTCCTGCTCTGGGGCGAGCCGGCCAAGGTCGCCGGCCAGAAGATCGATCGCACCCGGCACATCGTCGTCAAGTCGGCCCACCCGTCCCCGCTGTCGGCCAAAGGCTTCGTCGGCAGCGCTCCGTTTCGCCGCACCAACGCCGAGCTCGTGAACCGCGGCCTGCCGCCCATCGACTGGGACCTCGCCTGATCCGTGAGGCAGCGCCCGGCGCGCGAAGTTGCCGAACTCACACGAGGACGACTTAGGGCGAACGTCCGGCCCAGCCCGGCCCACGTTTCGCTGCCTGCCCGACCTCCCGGAGAGCACTTGACGCACGGATTCGGCGCCACCGCTTCTCGTCACGCGCAAGACGGCGCCGCATACGACGGACTCACTCGAAATCTCGTGCCTTATGCCGCGCACGTGTGAATTGGGAAAGGATGCCGCCCGGACGAGGCGCCGCCGGCGAACGGGTCCGGCTGGAGGCCGTGCTAGTCTCCGGGCATGGAGTTGCTCAATCGGACGGTTGGACCGCTCGATACCAACGTCTACGTGCTCGCCGACTCGAGCACTCACGAGGCGATCGCGATCGACACCGCGATACCATCGGTCGCCTGGCTGAGCGGCATCCTCGAGGAGCGCGGCTGGCGACTGAAGCTCATCGTCTCCACCCACGGCCACTGGGACCACGTGGGCGACAACGCGGCCGTGCAGGCCTGGACCCACGATCACCAGCCCGGCGACGAAGCCCGCATCGCCGTTCATCCGCTCGACCGCGAGATGCTCGTCCGCCCCCAGCCGCTCTTCGCGCCCTTCCCTATCCCGCCGAGCGTTCCCGCGGTGGAACTGGCCGAAGGGGGTCGAGTCAAGTTCGGCGAGATCGACCTGGAGGTACTCCACACGCCGGGGCACACCGAGGGTTCCGTCTGTCTACTCGACCGCACGAACGGCCTGCTGCTCTCGGGCGACACGCTGTTCGCCGGCTCATGGGGTCGGACCGACCTCGCCGGAGGCTCGGACGAGCAGATGGCGGAGTCGCTCGCCCGCCTGGCGGGGCTGGACGACCGGCTGCGCGTGCTGCCGGGTCACGGCCCGGCAACCACCATCGCCGCGGAACAACCGTGGCTCGAATGGGTCCGGACGAACAAGGCGCTGCCTCGCTGAGGCTCGCGGCCCGGTTGCGCGAGAGTTCATCGCGAGCAAGAAAAGCCCCGGCCGGAGCTCTCCATGCCGGGGCTTATAGCGGGTCCTACCCGAAGCCGGTATCTAGTGACGGTGCAGGGTCATGATCCCGCCGGTGCGGTCGAACATCATGATGCCGAAAGGCAGACCAATGACGATGAGGCAAAGGACGTAGGCCAGGCCCATCCAGAGCCCGCCCAGCCACCATCCAACGAAGACGAACCAGAGCGCCCGCTGCCACATCGGCCGCTGCTCAAGGTTTACGGCGGTCAGGGTTGTCACGCCGTTGGCGTCGGTCGCGGCGTAGGTCTTGGTTCGGGGCCGCAAGGTAAGTGCAGTCGGGATCCGGTTGACCAGATAGAAGGTCAGGGGTAGCCCGATGACTGTGATCGCGGCCAGGTAGGCCGTCAGGATCACCAGTCCGGTCAACCACCATCCGATGAAGACGTACCAGATAACCCGAACTCCAATGCCGGGACCCGACGGGGGCGCGATGACGATGGCTTGCGGCGCCACGTTCACCGTGAAATTCGGCGCCCCTGGGTAGGGCGCTCCGCTGTAGGGGGCTCCGCCAAACGCCTGCGGGTACCCTCCAACCGCGGCAGCGGCTCCTGTCGGAGCCGGCGCGTAAGGCGTAACAGCCGCATGGACCGGCGGCGCAGCAACGCCCGGTTCCGCCGGCAATTGAGTCTGAGGAACGGCCGGCTTTGACGAGCCAGCGTCACCCGAAGGATCGGTCACGCGAATCTCCCGCTCTTGAACCGCCTTGCCCGCAAAGCGAGTCAAGGGTCTCGATCCTGCCCCCTCGGGTAGGCTCGGGTCAATCACTCGAAGGTGCGTACTTGAGCAGGAACCAACTCGAAGCCAATCTGAAGAGTGCGTGCGCAACGGATCACGCCCTGAGCCGACGTTGAGCCAGACCGACTCCGGTGCGCTGGCGCAGCCGGCTGGCAACGATCGGCCGCATGGCCGCGTCTCTACTTGCCGGCGCGGTCGTGGGGGAGGGGCGGCAGGCGCCGCTTGCCGTGGACGAGGTAGTGGCGGAACCAGTCGCGGCCCTGGATCAGATTCTCGGCGCGGCGGAAGGGCGCGCCCCCGCGGGTGAGTTCGTGGTTCTCCGACGGTACGCGCATGAACCGGACCGGCCGCCGGTGGGCACGCAGGACGGCGAACAGTTCCTCGGCCTGGCCGATAGGGCAGCGGAGATCTTCCTCCGCATGCTGGATGAGCAGCGGCGTCGTGCACGAGGCGATGTACGTGATCGGAGATGCATCGCGGTAGAACTCCGGCTCTTCCCACGGGTCGGCGCCGACGAACATCTTCGGATCGATGCCGGCGAGGTCTCCGGTCAGCATGAGCGACGTCATGTCGCTGACCGACCGCGCGGTGAAGGCCGCGGCAAAGCGATGGTCGTGCCCGATGATCCAGTTCGTCAGGTAGCCGCCGTACGAGCCCCCGGTGACGCCCAGGCGCCGGCCGTCCGCGATGCCCTCGGCGACCAGCGCGTCGACCCCGGCGAGAACGTCCCGCGTCGGCCCGTCGCCCCAATCGCGGAAGTTCGCGTCCGCAAAGCTTTCGCCGTAGCCCGTGGAACCACGCGGATTGCAGTAGAAGACGCTCATCCCGGTTCCCGCCAGGATCTGGAACTCGAGCACAGGCGACCAGCCGTACTGCGTCTGCGGGCCGCCGTGGATCTCGACGACGAGCGGGCCCGGCCGACGGAAGCCCGACGACTCGGCTGCATCGATGAGCCAGCCCTGGATCCGCCGCCCTTCCACCTCGTACGAGCGCTCGACCGGCTCGACGAGCTCGACGTCCTGGAGCGCCTGTTCGTTCAGACGGCTGAGGCGGCTCGGCGTCTCACCGACCGACTGAACCCAGACGTCCGGGAGCTCGGTCGGCGCGGAGCGGATGTACGCCAGCCGCGTATGGCCGTCGACCTCTATCTGGTCGAAGCCCGAGATGTACTCCCGGCCCTCGGTCAGCCGCTCGAGCCGGCCGTCGTCCGTGGCGATCCGCCACAGCTCGTATGAGCCGTCGCGAGGAGCGGGGAATGTGAGCCATGAACCGTCCGCCGACGCCACCAGACGCGCGGCCTCGCCCGGCGTGATGTCGCTGTTCATCGACGTCGCCGGCATGAGGTCGTGGCGGGCCGACAGGTTGCGGCCGCCGTCGCGCCCGGAGTCGGTGCCGTCGGCCGCGAAGAGCCAGACGTCGTAGCGGCTGCCCGCGTGGGCCGGGTAACGGTGGCCCAGGCAGGCGATCGTCCGGCCGTCGGGAAGCCAGGTCGGCGCCGTGAAGTCCGCCCTGCCGGCATCGGTGATGCGCGTGCGGCGACCGGATTCGACGTCGACGACGAAGACGTGCGAGCGCGGGTCGAAATCGGCGTCGGGCCGCTCGTTGGTGCAGTACGCGATCCGAGTGCCGTCGGGCGACCAGGCCGGCATGTCCACAGCCCAGTCGACGTTCGTCAGGCGACGGGCAGCGCCGGAATCGAGGTCAACGACCCAGAGCTGGGGGCGGCTGTCGTATACGAAACCGCGGCCGTTGAACACGAACGAGAGCCGGTCCACGTATCGGTAGTCCGACGTCGGCATCCCGTTGGCGGTCGGCTCGTCGAGGCCGCGCCGCCGGCGGTCCTCGTCCCTCGTCGCCCCGGCCGACGGGCTCAGCACCGCGAGGCGCTTGCCGTCGGGTGCCCACTCGAAGCCCGTCACGCCGCGCGGAAGATCGGTGATCCGCCGCGCCTCGCCCGGGCGGTCGAGCGGCAGGACGTAGACCTGGACGACGTCTTCCCGCTTCCGGGGCGTGCCCGCTTTCTCCTCCGCGGGCGCGGGCTCGACTAGCGTTCGGCGGTCCGACAGGAACGCCAGCAGCCGCCCGTCCGGCGAGATCCGCGGCGTCGTGTCGTGCCAGGCGCCGACGGTGAGCTGGCGGGGCTCCTCGCTTCCGTCGGTCGGCACTCCCCAGATCGAGTGGACGTACCCGTCGCGGCGGGCCGCGGACGCCTGCAGGGCGAACACCGCGAGCCGCCCGTCGGGCGCAAGGCGCACCTGGGAAGGGACGCGCAGGCTGTACAGGTCGTCGGGCGCAAGCGACCGAGGCGCCGTGCGCTCGCCGCTGGATACCTGGGATGCTCGGGCCACGGGCATGATGCCTCCGGAATGTCGCGATGACGGGCGCGCCAGAATGCGCGGGCCTTCTGTTGCTGCAAGTGCATTGTCGCGAAATCGGCGAAGTTGGTCCGAGGCGACCTTGCGTGAACTCCGGAAGCTTCGAACGGCGGTTCGCATGGTCGTGTCAATACCCCCGGGTAGTATTGACAAGGCGCCTTTGGTGGTAAGATTCCGGCCGAAGTTGGCCTGTCAAGACTTGACAGGCCCTTAGTCATGTTCGGGTGGTAGTGGCAGAGCGGCGGATCGAGAGGGGAGGCGGCCCCCGGGGGGGGTAACCGAACCGAAAGGCTGGCCGGCGGACACTTCAGGATCGGGGAAATCCGAACGGAAACGGCTCGAGACTCGTCTGATTCGGCGGGAGATGTGATTTGGCAGTAGGCGTTGCCGCCGAAGTGAAGAGCAAGCTGACGGTCCTCGAGGTCGTCGGCGAGGTGGTGCAGCTCAAGAAGGCGGGCACAACCTACAAGGGCCTCTGCCCGTTCCACGGCGAGAAGACGGCCAGCTTCGTCGTGACCCCCGCGCGGGACACCTGGCATTGCTTTGGCTGCGGCGAGGGTGGCGACATCTTCAGCTTCGTGATGAAGCACGAAGGACTGACCTTTCCGGACGCGCTCAAGAAGCTCGCGGCGAAGGCGGGCATCGAGATCGACGAGCGGACGACGCGCGAGGACGCCCACAAAGGCCGGCTGCGCGAAGTCCTCGAGAACGCGATCGCCTTCTACCACGTCGTTCTGACACAGAGCAAGGTCGGCGCGCCGGCACTCGAGTACCTGCACGAGCGCGGCTTCACGGACGAGACGATCGAGAGGTTCCAGCTCGGCTGGGCGCCGGACGGCTGGGACCAGATGATCAAGATGCTCCAGAGCCGCCGGAACGTGACCTTGCCCGAGCTCGCCGAGGTTGGCCTGACGAGCCCTCGCTCTGGCGGCCGCGGCGGCGCCTACGACAAGTTCCGCGCCCGGATCATCTTCCCGATCCGCGACGCTGCGGGCGCGGCGGTGGGAATCGGGGGACGGATACTGCCTGCGGCGAAGGGGCAGGGGAGTACCGGCGCCGCCGGCACGGCGGCGCCGCACGCAACCCAGGACGGCGGCGCGCCCAAATACCTCAACTCGCCCGCCACGGCCCTGTTCGACAAGAGCCGCACTCTGTATCTGATCGAGCGGGCACGCGGCGAGATGCGACGGCGCGACGAAGCCGTGCTCGTGGAGGGCTACACGGACGCGCTGATGGCCCACCAGGCCGGCTTCGAGAACGTGGTCGCGAGCTTGGGCACGGCCCTCACTCCGGCCCAGGTTGCGGTGATTACCCGCTACGCCAAGAGCATCGTCCTCGCCTACGACGTGGACCCGGCTGGCCAGCACGCGGGCAGCATCGGTGGCGCGGAGCTGTTCAAGCTGATCGGCGCTCTCGCGGCCGAGGAGACGGGCATAGAGATAACGAACGTGCGCGTGGCCCGGCTGCCCGAGGGAAAGGATCCCGACGAGGTGATCCTCGCCACTCCCGATCTCTGGCGGGAAGCGGTGCGGACGGCGCAGCCGATCGTGGAGTTCCTGATCGACTATTACGCCACCGCCTCGGACGTGCGGACCGCGAAGGGCAAGAGCCAGGCCGTGGCGGCTCTGGTTCCGCTGCTGCGCGAGATCCGCGACCCCGTCGTCCGCGACTCGTACCTGCAGGCGCTCGGCAGGCGCACGGGCGTCGACGAGCGTGTGCTGCTCGAAGCTCTCCACTCTCCAAGTTCGGCCGGAGGATCGATGGGGTCAGGCGGCCGAACGACCGATGGCGCAGGCTCCGCGCGCGCCGCCGGCACGGCCAGTCGTTTCACCGCCGACGCGATCATGTCGTCTCCGGACGCCATCGACACCCGCGCCGAGCTGCGCGCGCTTACCAGGGAGGAGGCCCGGCTGCTTCGCTACCTGCTCCTCGTTCCGGAACAGCAGGAACGCGTTGCCGACTCACTTCGGGCCCAGGGAGCGTCTCTGCCGAGCACGCCGGCGCGCGAGTTGTTCGCCGCGATGCTCGAAGACCGCGAGAAGGACCGTGAGGCGGGCGGTCCGGGCAGGTTCGAACGCGGCCGATTCCTCGATTCGCTGCCGGCCGAACTGCACGGCCTCGCCATTGCCCTCTACGCGGAGCGCGGGCCGGATCCGAACGAGCTGGCCGGCGAGCGCGTCTCTATCGGAGTCGATCAGTGCTTGCTCGCCCTCGAGGCGGACAGGCTCAAAGCCCAGATGGAATACATCTCAGCCGAACTCACCGAAGCGGAGGCTGCCGGCGACCCAGTCGCCAAAGCCGCGCTTCTCGAAACCAACCGCAACCTGTATGAGGCCCTCAAGTCACTCGGCCGCCGCCGGGAGGACTCGAGCCTGCTGACATCGAGCGCTCCGGCGGCGCGCTCAGGAGGACATAGATGACGGACCCTCTCGACAAGCAGCTTGTTGAAGTTGCCCTCTCCGGCGGTGGCCGGCGAAAGGCGGATCTCGAAGAAGCCAAGCTGGCGGGTGTCCGAACCCGCGGGCTCGAAGACGACGACACGCTCGACGACGAGGATCTCCTGGGCGCCGACGAGGACGTCGTGGCCCCGGACACGCTCGATGAGGATGCCACGGACCTCGGCGTAGAGGTCGTCGAGGAAGACGGCATCGTCGAGGCGCGGGTCGCAGGCGAGGGGCCAACGAAACTCGACGCCGAGACGCTCGAGGAGCCGACGCCCGAGGAGCTCGAGGCGCTCAGCGCCGACATGATCGGGATCGACGACCCGGTCCGGATGTACCTCAAGGAGATCGGCAAGGTCGCCCTGCTGACCGCCGAGGAAGAGGTCGTCCTGGCCAAGGCCATCGAGCTTGGCGAGCAGATGGTCGAAGAGCCGTGGAAGGCCCTCGTGTCGCTGCACGAGTGGACCCACCACGAAACAGAGCGCAAGACCCGGACCATGAAGCCGCAGCACCGGCTGCCCTTCGGGCCCGAAGCGGCGCGCATCGTCACGGACGCGGTCACGGCCGAGGGCGCCGCAGACCTGCTCGTGCCCACGCCGGACTTCCATCTCGTCAAGGCGGGCAAGGAAGCCACGAGCGAGGGAACCAAGGAGCTGCTCAAGGAAGCCAGGCACCTGGTCCAGGCGTACAACGAGTCGCTCTCGCCACAGACGTTCCTGCCGCTTCTCGACTGGGCTTACGCCTCGGTCCACAACGGCGACCTGGACTCACGCGACAACAGCGGCCTCTGGGCGATTTACACCTGGACCCGCGAGTCGGTGGCGCATCCGGCGCTGCAGCGCTGGATCGAAGCCGGCAACGACGCCGATCTGCTCAAGCGGATGGGCTGGGATCCCGAAGAGCCGCCCACGACCAAGCTCAAGCACCGCAGCGGAGAGCTCGTCCGGATCGGGCGTGACGCTCGCGAGCAGCTGACCTCGGCCAACCTCCGACTCGTCGTCTCGATCGCGAAGAAGTACATCGGCCGAGGCATGTCGTTCCTGGACCTCATCCAGGAGGGCAACATCGGCCTGATCCGCGCGGTGGAGAAGTTCGACTACGAAAAGGGCTTCAAGTTTTCCACGTATGCCACGTGGTGGATCCGGCAGGCGATCACCCGAGCCATCGCGGACCAGGCCCGGACCATCCGCATCCCCGTCCACATGGTTGAAACGATCAACCGGCTGATCCGGGTCTCCCGCACGTTGCTGCAGGAGCTTGGCCGCGAGCCCACGGTCGAGGAGATCGCGGAAGCGATGTCCAAGGGCCAGGAGCAGGTGGTCACTCCGGAGAAGGTCCGCGAGATCATCAAGGTTTCCCAGGAGCCCGTGTCCCTCGAGACGCCGATCGGCGAGGAAGAGGACTCGCACCTGGGCGATTTCATAGAGGATCGCGGCGCGCTGGCGCCCGCCGAGGCGGCGAGCCATCAGCTGCTCAAGGAGCAGGTGGAGGCGGTTCTCGATTCGCTGACGGGCCGCGAACGCCGCGTTCTGCAGCTGCGCTTCGGCCTCGAGGACGGCCGCGCTCGAACGCTCGAGGAAGTCGGCAAGGAGTTCAACGTAACCCGCGAACGGATCCGCCAGATCGAGGCGAAAGCCTTGCGCAAGCTGCGGCACCCGTCGCGGAGTCGGAAGCTGAAGGACTATCTGGAATAGGTTCGAAACGTCGCGGGACCTGCGGTCGGGACCTGCGGAGGCGGGATCAGGCGCAACTGCGCTGATGTCGTCCCTCGTTTTCGACACGGATTGAACGCCGAAAGGCAGCTGGAAGACAAGTCCGCTTCGGACCGTCTTTCAGTCGCCCTGGACGCTATCGAGCCGCCGAGGTCAAGCGTAGTCTTGCGACGATCCCTGGAAGTGCGCCTTGGTCGCGCCATGTCCTCGTCAGGCGGAGGACGGCTGGAGTGGATGGCGGGCCACAGTGGAGCTGAGTAGTGAAAGAAGCGCGAATGATGATCGACGGAACGCTGGCCCTCGAGGTCGACGATCCGGTCTTCGGTGGCGACGACATCGAAGAGCCGGCCGACGCGGAGCTTGCCGCGGTCGAGCCCGAACTTGGGGTAGACGGCGAGCTCGCGGTCGAGCCGGAGCTCTCGGCCGATCCGGAGCTAGCGGTCGATGCCCGGGTTCCGGTCGACCTCTCGCGCCAGATCGGCCTTGCGCCGGTCGGCCAGGTGCGGCGTGCCGTCGCCGGCGAGGATGGTCAGGCCGAGACGGAGGCCGTGCCCGACGACGCGATCGGCATGGACGACTCTGTCCGGCTGTATCTGCACGAGATCGGGCGAACGGCTCTGCTGACCGCCGAGGAAGAGGTCGTCCTGGCCAAGTCGATCGAGCTCGGCGAGCAGATCGTGGCCGAGCCGTGGAAGGGCGTCCTGGCCCTCTTCGAGTGGACGCGCAATTTCACCGAGCGCAAGACGCGGTTGCGCCATCCCGAGTACCGGCTGGTGTTCGGCGCCGATGCCGAGCGGATCGTCAGGGGCGCGCTGGGGGCGATCGATCTGCCGGCCCTGCCCGAGTTCCGGCTGGCTCGCGCCGAAAAGGCAGCTTCGAGCGAGACGGTTCGGACCTTGCTGCACCAGGCCGGGCGGCTGACCGCCGAGTACCTGGACGCTCCGTCGGCGGACGGGCTGGTCGGGCTCGTCGACTTCGCGTTCGTGGCCGTTCACGACCCGGATCAGGAGGCGCGCGACGACGCCACGTTGCGGGCGCTCTACGACTGGACGCGCGACGTTGCCTGGGAGCGGCTGCGCCCGTGGATCGAGGCGGGGCACGACGCCGCCGTCCTGCGTGAAATGGGCTGGGACCCGGGAGTGGCTGCCGGCGTGCCGATGCGCGACCGGAGCGGCGTCTTCGTCCGCGACGCCATCGAGGCCCGCCAGCACCTCACCTCGGCGAACCTCCGGCTCGTCGTCTCGATCGGGCGCAAGTACATGGGCCGCGGCATGGGCTTCCTGGACATCCTCCAGGAGGGCAACATCGGCCTGATCCGCGCGGTGGAGAAGTTCGACTACGAGAAGGGCTTCAAGTTCTCCACGTATGCCACATGGTGGATCCGGCAGGCGATCACGCGAGCCATCGCGGACCAGGCCCGGACCATCCGCATCCCCGTCCACATGGTCGAGACGATCAACCGCTTCGTCCGGATCAGCCGCAACCTCGTCTCCGAGCTGGGTCGCGAGCCCTCGATCGACGAGATCGCCGAGGCGATGTCCAAGGGCCAGGAGACGGTGATCACCCCGGACAAGGTCCGCGAGATCATGAAGGTGTCGCAGGATCCGGTCTCGCTCGACAAGCCCGTCGGCGAGGACGACGACTCACGCTTCGGCGATTTCATCGAGGACCGCGCGGCGGTGGCGCCCGAGGGTGCGGCTTCGCACCAGCTGCTCAAGGAGCAGGTGGAGGCGGTGCTCGATTCGCTGACGGGACGCGAGCGACGCGTTCTGCAGCTGCGCTTCGGCCTCGAGGACGGCCGCGCTCGAACGCTCGAGGAAGTCGGCAAGGAGTTCAACGT
>DAHXON010000096.1 GCA_027364875.1 Chloroflexota bacterium | reverse complement strand
CCAGAGAGCCGTGGCCTACCGTGGCCTGCCGAGGCCGGTCCGAATCGTCGGCTGGGCCGCGCTGGCGATCGGCGTCGGCGCCATCGTGGGAACCACCGCGCCGGCAGCCCTGATGCGACTCGGAGCCGTCGCCGCCCTTCGACCCGGGCTGCTCGACTGGTACGCCGTCCGTGCTCTCGGATTCCTCGCCTACATCGTCCTCGCCTGCTCGGTTCTCTACGGGCTCCTCCTCTCGACCAAAATCCTCGATGCCATCGCCCACAGGCCGGTGAGCTTCGCTCTCCACAAGGACCTCTCGATCGTGGGGCTGATCCTGATCTCGCTCCACGGGCTGCTCCTGCTCGGCGACGCCAGCTATTCGTTCAGCTTGCGGTCCATCCTCGTCCCGTTCGCCTCGCCGTACGCGCCGATCCCCGTGGGCATCGGCCAGCTGGCCCTGTACGCCACGGCCGTGGTTACGGCCAGCTTCTACATCCGGCGCCGCATCGGCCAGCAGACGTGGCGCTTGCTTCACTACGCCACATTCCTGGCGTTTCTGGGAGGAACGGTTCACGGGATCTACTCCGGATCGGACAGCGGCGCCGCCTGGGCCTTCTGGATCTACGTCACTCCGACCGCGATGGCCGTCTTCCTGACGACCTATCGGATCGTCATCAGCGTCGCCGCCCGCGGACACGCCACGCCCGGCGACGAGCCCCGTGCCGCCGCCCTGTTGCGCGGGCCCCTCGACCGGCCCGGCGCGGCAGATTGAGCCATGACGATGCCCGGCGGGCGCGGACCGGACGCGCCCTGGTTCCGTCCGTGGGCTGACTCGACTATCGTTGCGACCATGGGCTCGCGAATCCTCGTTGCTGACGACGAACCCCACATTCGTGAGGTCGTGCGCGCATACCTGGAGCGCGAGGGCTACGAGGTGAGTGAAGCCCAGGACGGCGAGGTCGCCCTCCAGCAGGCTCACGCCACGAATCCGGACCTGATCGTCCTGGACGTGATGCTGCCGCTCCGATCCGGCTTCGAGATCCTGCGACTGCTTCGGGCCGAGGGCTCGCGGATCGGCGTGCTCATGCTGACCGCCCGAGACGACGTGATAGACCGCGTCGCGGGTCTCGAGCTGGGCGCCGACGACTACGTGACCAAGCCCTTCGAGCCGCGAGAGGTAGTGGCGAGGGTTGGGGCGATCCTGCGGCGCTTTGGCCGGGCCGCCGAATCCGCACAGGGCTGGGGAGACGACGCGGTAACCCACGAGAACGGGCTACCGAGGAACAGGCCGCCCGAGACCCTCTTCGATCTCACGATCGACCTCGACAGCCGCGACGTACTCCGCGGCACCACGATCCTGACTCTCACTCGAACCGAGCTCGATCTGCTTGCCGCACTCGCGGAGCAGCAGGGCCGGGTCTGGACGCGCGAGCAGATAGGCTTGCGCGTGTTCGGGGAATCGTTCGACACGTTCGACCGGACGATCGACAGCCACATCAAGAATCTCCGAGCCAAGCTTGGCTCTCGCCCGGACGGCGGCCCTTACATCGAGACGGTTCGCGGTGTCGGCTACCGGGCGGCGCGCTTGCTCGACCCGTAGCGACGGGCGGAGGCACAGATGAGCCTGCGCTGGCGGATAGCGATCGGTTTCGCCCTTGTGGCCCTCGCTACGGCGGCGGTGATCGCTCTCGCCGCGCCACCGATCATCACCCAGGGCTTCTCGGACTACGACAGCGACTCCGAGGTTGCCGGCAATCCGGCGGCCACGACAACGACCGGTGGCGAGGTTGAGAACGAGGATTCCGCGACCGTCGTCGTCGCGACGGCCACTCCGGCTCCGCACGCCAGTGCCGCCGCGGACCCCGCCTCGACACCTCCGCCCTTCGATCCAGGCGCCAAGCAGGCCACGATCCTGCGGCTGATCCTGGCCGCCCTGGCCGCGGCGGCTGTGGCCTCGCTCTTCGGCCTGTTCGGTGCCGCGCGCCTCGTCGCGCCGCTCGTCCGGCTCGAGCAGGCGGCAGCCGCCGTGGCTCGCGGCGATCTCACTCAGCGCTCCGGGCTGGCGGGTCGGAGTGACGAGTTCGGGCAGCTGGGCCGAACCTTCGATTCGATGGCCGGTGAGCTCCAGCAGGCCGAGGAGACGCGCCGGCGATTCCTCCAGGACGCGGCCCACGAACTCAAGACGCCACTGGCGGTCATCGAGGCCACGTCGAGCGCGATCATCGACGGCGTCTACGCTCCGGAGCCGCGGCACGTCGCGACCATCCGGGATCAGTCGAGGATCCTCGCCCGGATCGTGGACGACCTCCGGACGATCAGCCTGGCCGAAGGCGGACACCTTCCCCTCGAGCGGCGGCCGCTCGACGTTCGATCGCTCCTGCAGTCGGTCGCGGGCGGCTTCGAAGCACGCGCGGCTGAGGGTTCGGTGGATCTCTCAGTGGACGCGGCGCCCGGCCTCGTCGTTGATGCCGACCCCGATCGCGTCCGCCAGATGGCCGGCGCGCTTGTGGACAATGCCCTGCGCCACGTTCCATCGGGCGGCAGCATCCGTCTGGCGGCGTTCGGAGCGGGCGATTCGCCACGTTCCGGCGGGTCGCCGGCAGGCCGTGGAATGGTCCGCATCGTCGTAGAGGACGACGGGCCGGGCTTCCCGCCGGAAGCTCTCGGCCGTGTCTTCGAGCGCTTCTACCAGGCCGACCCATCCCGGAACCGCGGCGGCGGCACCAGCGGCCTGGGCCTCTCGATCGTCCGAGCGCTCGCCGAGGCGCACGGCGGGCGGGTCGGCGCCGACAATCGACCTCAAGGCGGGGCGCGGATCTGGGTCGAGTTGCCCGCCCTGGGCGGCTCGGATAACAGATCCCGCGGGAGCTCGGCCCGTCATACAATCGATTAGCAGTTGGGTATTGGCTCGTCCGTGCCGAATACTGGCACAGGAGCCTTCCAGGGTGGCCGTCCGACGTCAGTGCGACCAACCCCGAGCGAAGGGAGAGCAGAGCCAGTGGACTGGGGCAGATCTCCTTCTCCGGACTTCATGCCGGGCGGCTTCGGGCAGTCGAATGAGGAGGGACCGGGCCAGAGCGAGCCGATCGAGCTCGTCGGGCCTCACCTTCGCGTCAGCGGCGACGTGGCCCTCGGCCGCTTCAACCGCCTCTCCGACCTCATCAACCACGGCCGCGGCTACATCCGCCTGACCGACGCCAAGCTTCTGCGGCGCAACGGAGACCCCACGAACCTGGTCGTCCCGGAGCTGATGGTGAACCAGGACGAGGTCACTTTCATCGGCCAGCGCCCCGAAGACGTCTCCAACCGGCCCACGGCGGCGGTGGGCGGCATGGATCGCCCGTTGATGACCCGCATTCCCCGCCAGCTCGTGATCTTCACCGCCGGCCACACTCTCACAGGTACCATCCATCTCTTCTCAGAAACGGACGTCGCGACATTCGTCGATTCCAACGAGCCGCGCTTCGTGCCCATGATCCAGGTGGTGGCCCGCTCGCTGGCCGACCGCCGCGTCATCAGCCACTTCGGCCTGGTCCTCGTGAACCGAACCCAGATGACGGCGGCTTCACTCCTCGAACGGTCCGGCGGCGCGGGCGAAACCGGCGTCTTCGTGGAGTAGGGCGGCCGCCTTTCGGGCGCTCAGAGACGCGTCACGCTCTTCGCTCCAGGATCCGGAGGGTGACCGCGAGCGATCCTACGCACCAGACGATGAGGATCGCGAACATCGAACCGTCGAGAGGGAAGGCATTTCGGGCAAGCGTGCCACGCAGCACCTCGCCCATCGCCTCGATCGGCAGGACGCGATGCACCGCCGCGAGCCACTCGGGCAGCCGGTCGGGCGGGAAGTTGAGCGGCGAGAACATCAGCACGAAGACCACCAGCACCTGCGTCGCGATGTTCGCCAGCATCTGCGGGAGCAGCGACGCGATCGCGTAGCCGATCGAGGTGCAGGTCAGCGCGACCAGCAGACCGGCGGGCACGAGGAGCGGGCTGGGCTGTAGTTCGAGGCCGAAACGGAGCGTCCCGACGACGACGGCGAAGACGACGCCTGGCGTGACGACCACGAGCCAGACGGTCAGGTCGGCGAGTAGGTAAACCACCCGCGGGATTGGCATCGACCGCATGTAGTCGAGCGTGCCCTCGGTCCTGGCCTGGGCAACGAGCTGCGGGACCGCCACGAGGCCCATCGAGATCAGGCTGACGGCCGGCGCGCCGGTCGCCAGGAAGAGGATCGTCTGCCGATCCAGCGCCGGGAAGAGCAGCGGGTAGCCGACCACGATGCCGAGGGCGAAGAGCGACTGGACGATGATGCCGAGCGGCAGGAAGACCTTGAGCCTCTGCGTCTGCCAGAGGACGAGAAGACGGTAGCTACGCCACGCGGACATCGAGCTCCTCCTTCGAGGGGATCTGGGGAACGGGGGCCTCGGCCGATTGACCGTCTGCTGCGCCGACGATGGCGACGTAGACGTCCTCCAGCGTCGCCGGAGATAGCGAGAACTCCTCGACCCGGCCGGCGCGCCGCAGCGATTGGGCCCAGGCGGCGGCGTCGCCGGCGTATCGAGCGGGCAGTGTGGCGAGGAGGCGAGACCCCGGAGCCGGCACGACTCGGCCGACGAAGTCGGGAAACCGAGGCTCGGAAGCGCCCGGCTCGAGGACGACCTCGAGTCGCATCTCGTCGGCCACCGATGCTTTGAGCTCGGCGGGCGTCCCCTCGGCGACGACGCGGCCGTGATCCAGGACCGCAAGCCGATCAACCGCCCGCTCCGCCTCGACGACGTTGTGGGTGACCAGGAGGACGGCCACGCCGTCCTCGTCGGCAAGCCGCCGGACCTGCCGCCACAGCAGGCGCCGCCGCACCGGATCCACGTCGTTGGTCGGTTCGTCGAGGATGGCCAGGCGCCCCGGCGAGACCGCGGCCATGCAGAATGAAACGAGCCGCTTGACTCCGCCTGACAGTCGCGCGCCGTCCGTGTTCAACCACTCGCCTATCGCAAGGGCCTCGGCCAGAGCGGCGGCGCGCCGGCGGACGCGGTCCCGATCACCGCCACGCAGCTGGCCCACGAGCTCGATCGCCTGCTTGGGCGTGAGCCCGGCGATGGGCACCTGCGATTGTGGCTCGATCGAGCATTCGCGGCGACCGGCCTGTGGATTGGCGACCACGTCGATCCCGCCTACGCGGATCGAGCCCGCGTCCGGGCGCAGCAACCCGACGATCTGGTTCGCCAGAGTGGTCTTGCCCGCCCCGTTGTGGCCGAGCAGCCCGTACACCTCGCCCTCGTTCACGGTCAGGCTGAGGCGGTCGTTCGCCGGCCCGGCGGACCTTCGATATCGCTTCACGACGTTGTCGACTTCCAGAACCCTGGTCATCTCTGTCTCCACCTGGTTACGATACTGGACAGTATTTCAAATCCAGTCAGTATGTCAATACCCGATGGTATGTTGATACTACGTGGTACGCTACGCGTCATGGACAGCAGGCCACGGCTCACCCGCCCGGAGCGGAAGGCAAAGACGAGAAACGAGTTGCTGGACGCCGCTGCCGCGGTCTTTGCGCGGCGCGGCTACCAGGCAGCGACCCTGGACGAGGTCGCCGAAGCAGCTGGCTACACCAAGGGCGCCGTCTACTCGAACTTCGACAGCAAGGAAGATCTCTTCTTCGCTCTCGTGGACCGGCGGATCGTCCAGGAATCGGCGCGGCTCGCCAGCAGGCTGAGTGGCGCGCCGGCTGCCGCCGAACCGAAAGCGCTCGCGGGTGAGCCGGAATCGGGCCCCGACGGCAGCCACGACCCGCAGTGGAGCATGCAGTGGCTCGTCCTGGCGATCGAGTTCTGGCTCCACGCAATGCGTGACGAGCGGACCCGGCTCGTCATGGCCGACCAGTACGAGCGGTTCAGGGAGCTGACCGCGGACATCCTTGACCAGGCCTACCAGCGCGCCGAGGTGGAACCGCCGATGCCGACGCGCGATCTGGCGATCCTTATCGAGGCGGTCGGAACGGGTCTGGGCATCCAGGCGGCGCTGGACCCGCAGCGGGTTCAGCTATCGGTGCAGCTCGAGGGGGTCGAGCGACTGCTCGGGCCGGAGGTGTTCGCGCTGGCCATGCGGACCGCGAACAGCGATCCGGCCACGTATCCCCAGGCGACGGAGTAGGAATCCTAAGAGCCGGCCCGGAGGCCGGCTCTTCGAGTGCTGACGCGAGAGAGGCTACGGCTTGGCGCCCGCCAGGGCCTTGCGGCCGAGGTACATGGCTCCCGTGCCGAGCTCCTCCTCGATGCGGAGGAGGCGGTTGTACTTGGCCACGCGCTCGGATCGCGACGGGGCGCCGGTCTTGATCTGACCCGTGCCCATCGCCACGACGAAGTCGGCGATCGTGGTGTCCTCGGTTTCGCCGGAGCGATGGCTGACCATGGCGGTCCAGCCGGCGCGGCGAGCCATCTGGATGGCATCGATCGTTTCGGTGATCGTGCCGATCTGGTTGAGCTTGATCAGCACGGAGTTGGCCGAGGACTCGCGGATGCCGCGGGCGATGAAGTCCGGGTTGGTCACGAACAAGTCGTCGCCCACGAGCTGGACCTTCGCGCCGAGGCGCCTGGTCAGCTCCGCCCAACCGGCCCAGTCGTCCTCGGCCAGGCCGTCTTCGAGCGAGATGATCGGGTACTTCTTGATCCAGCTCTCCCAGAGGTCGATCAGCTGACCCGAGTCCAGCGTTCGGCCTTCCTTCTCGAGGCGGTACTGGCCGGTCACGTTGCCGGTGCCGGTGCCTTCGACCAGGACCGAGCTCGTGGCCGGATCGAGGGCGATGGCCACCTCGTCGCCGGGCTTGTAGCCGGCCTTCTCGATAGCCCGGAGGATGACTTCGACCGCGGCCTCGTTCGACGGCAGCGACGGGGCGAAACCGCCTTCGTCGCCCTGGCCGACCGAGAAGCCTTCGGCGCTCAGGATCGACTTGAGGGCGTGGAAGACCTCGGCACCGGCGCGGAACGCGTCGGCGAAGGTCTCGACGCCAACGGGCGCGACCATGAACTCCTGGAAGTCCGTGGAATTCAGGGCGTGCTTGCCACCGTTGAGGATGTTGAAGAACGGAACCGGGAGGATGCGGGCACCGACGCCGCCGAGATAGCGGTAGAGCGGCATCTCGTAGCTGGCGGCCACGGCGTGGGCCGCGGCTAGCGACACGCCCAGGATCGCGTTGGCGCCGAGCTTGCCCTTGTTGGGAGTACCGTCGAGGGCGATCAGGGCGGCATCGAGGCCGGCCTGGTCCGCGGCGTCGGTGCCGAGCAGCTCGGGGGCGATGATCTCGCGGACGTTGGCCACGGCCTTGAGGACGCCCTTACCGCCGAACCTGGCCTTGTCGCCGTCACGGAGCTCGACTGCCTCGTTGGCACCCGTGGACGCGCCGGAGGGCACGCCGGCGCGGCCGACGGAGCCGTCCGTGAGGACGACGTCGACTTCGATGGTCGGGTTGCCGCGCGAGTCGAGTATCTCGCGGGCTTCGATGAGATCAATCGTGGTCATGGTGCCTCCATTCGGACATCGCCGGCCTGGCCGGCGATAAGCCAGCGACCGGCGGTCGTCTGCCTGCCGCTCGGCTGGCGCGTTGTCATTGCATTCCTGTCAGCCGGTCACTCCGGCGCACATCTGATACACGCAAACGTCGCCCGCCTCAGCCGGCGACCGGCCGGGCATCACTCGGCAGCGGCGGCCGGCGCGGCGTCGAGCAAGATCGCCACGCCGGGCAGCTCCTTGCCCTCCATGAACTCGAGCGACGCGCCGCCGCCCGTCGAGATGTGGGTCATCCTGTCGCCGAGGCCCTGCTGCTCGACCGCCGCGACCGAGTCGCCGCCGCCGACCACAACCGTGGCGCCCGCCTGGGCGCGACCGGCCAGGAAGCGGGCGACCTCCTTGGTGCCCGTCGCGAACGCGGGGATCTCGAAGACGCCGAGCGGGCCGTTCCAGAAGACGGTCATCGCCGGTTCAAGCGCCTTGCGCATCGCCTCGATGCTCACCTTGCCCACATCGACGATGTTCCACGACGCCGGGACCTTGTCCACGGACACCGTCTTGTACTCGGTGCCGCGGGTGACTTCCTTGGCCACGACCACGTCGCTCGGCAGAACGATCTTGGTGCCGTGCTTCTCGGCCGACTCCATGATCGCCCTGGCGTCATCGACTCGATCGGTCTCGACGAGGCTCTTGCCGACCGGCTTGCCCTGGGCGAGCAGGAAGGTGTTGGCCATGCCGCCGCCGATGACGAGGACCTCCACCTTGTCGACGAGGTTGCGCAGGACCTTGATCTTGCCCGAGACCTTGGCGCCGCCGATGATCGCCGCGAAGGGCCGCTCCGGGTTCTCCATCAGCTTGCCCAGGAACTCGATCTCCTTCTCCATGAGAAGGCCGGCGTACGCGGGCAGGATGTGGGCGATGCCTTCGGTGGAGGCGTGGGCGCGGTGGGCCGTGCCGAACGCGTCGTTGACGTAGACGTCCGCATAGCTCGCGAGGGCCCTGGCGAAAGCCGGGTCGTTCTTCTCTTCCTCGGCGTGGAAGCGGAGGTTCTCGAGAAGGATCGCTTCGCCGGGCTTGAGGCGCTTGATGGCGTCTTCGGTGCCGACTCCGAGCGCGTCGCCGGTGACGTTGACCTGAATTCCCAGCAGCTGGGAGAGACGCTCGGCCACGGGGCGGAGGCGCATGCTGTCCTGGACCTTGCCGTCGGGGCGGCCCAGGTGGCTGGCCAGGATGACGATCGCGCCCTGGGCAAGGAGCGCCTTGATGGTCGGGAGAGCGGCGACGATCCGGCTGTCATCCGTGATCTTGCCGTCCTCGAGAGGAACGTTGAAATCCACACGGACGAAGACGCGCTTGCCCGCTGCGTCCAGGTCCCGGATCGTCAGCTTGTTCATTGTGGACCTCGGGTGACGGACCGGGAGGTCCGTCACCTAGGGCGGAAAGGCCCTGACGGGCCTTTCCGCTGGCTGCCTAAACCCGTTGGGCGCTAGAGCTTGGAGGCGATGAGCTTGGTCACGTCCGCGACGCGGCAGCTGTAGCCCCACTCGTTGTCGTACCACGAGAGGACCTTGGCGAACTTGCCGGTCCCGCCGATGACCATGGTCAGAGCGGAGTCCACGATGGACGAGCGGCTGTCGCCCTTGAAGTCCATCGAAACGAGCGGCTCGTCGCTGACGCCGAGGATGCCCTTGAGAGGGCCCGCCGCGGCGGCGCGGAAAGCGTCGTTGATCGCTTCCCTGGTGACTTCCTCGCGAAGTTCGACCGCGAAGTCCACGATCGAGACGGTGGGGGTCGGGACGCGCAGGCTGAAGCCGTCGACCTTGCCCTTGAGCTCGGGGATGACGAGGGCGAGTGCCTTGGCGGCGCCGGTGGTGGTCGGGATCAGGTTGAGCCCGGCCGAGCGAGCGCGGCGCGGATCCTTGTGGGCGACGTCGAGGATGCGCTGGTCGTTGGTGTAGCTGTGGATCGTGTTCATGAGGCCCTTCTCGATCCCGAACGAGTCGTTCAGGACCTTGGCGAAGGGAGCCAGGCAGTTCGTCGTGCAGCTGGCGTTGCTGATGATCGTGTGCTTGGCTGGGTCGTACTTGTCGGCGTTGACGCCGAGGACGATGGTGATGTCCTCGTTCTTGGCCGGGGCGCTGATCAGGACCTTCCTGGCACCGGCGGCGATGTGGGCCTTGGCCTTCTCGGCGTCGGTGAAGATGCCCGTGGACTCGATGACGACGTCCACGCCGAGATCCTTCCACGGCAGCTGGGCGGGATCCTTGACCTGGAGGACCTGGATCTTCTTGCCGTTGATCACGATGGCATCGTCCGTGTGGGTGACGGTGCCGTGGAAGTTGCCGTAGGTGGAGTCGTGGGCGAAGAGGAGAGCGTTGGTGGGAACGTCGACGATGTCGTTGACGGCGACGACTTCCAGCTCAGGGGCGCGCTCGAGGATTGCCTTGAGCGATTGCCGGCCGATGCGGCCGAACCCGTTGATTCCGACACGAACTGTCATTTCTGTCCTCCGAGGAGCAATGCCCGCGCGCGGTCAACCGTTCGCGGATACCGGTGGGGTGGCCCGACCGCGCCGCGATCGAGTCGACCGCGGTCGCCAGGCCGGGTCGCCGAGACGCGCGATCACGAGTGGATGAGCGCCGGCCAGGCCAACGTCCGCGCCGAGCTCGGCGTGGACGATCTGGACCCGGCTGCGCGGGGTACGGAAGGCGGTGGCGCTGACCTCGGCCCTCGCGGGACCCAGGAGCCGCTCCCCTTGTGCGTCCGAGATCGCGCCGCCGACCACGATCCGGCTGGGGTTCAGCGCGTCGACGAAGCCGACGCAGGCGATTGCGAATGCGCGTCTGCCGCGCTCCATGATCTCCCGGCAGGCGGCGTCGCCGGCATCCTCACCCTCGGCCACGTCGCGGGCCTCGAGCGCGTCGAGGCCTTTGTGTGCGGCCCGCTCGCTCAGGAACGGGCTCGCTCCGGCGGTCGTCGCCGCACGCGCCGCCTTGGCCAGGGACGCTCCGCCCATGAACGCCTCGAGATGACCGGTGCCTCCGCAGCCGCACTGGCCTTCCATGGCGACGGGCGTATGCCCGAGCTCGCCCGCGGTCCCGTCCGGCCCGTGGAATATGCGGCCCTCGCTGACGATCGCCCCACCGACGCCCGTCGACACGGTCAGGTAGATGAAGTCGAGGCAATCGCGTGCGGCGCCGAACGCCATCTCACCGAGAGCGGCGACGTTGGTGTCTCGCTCGAGGAATGCGGGCAGGCCGAGTCGCGACCCCAGCTCCGGCGCGATCGGCACGTTGACGAAGTCCGGACCCATGTTGGGGGTCTGAACCACGACGCCGCGCCACGGGTCCACCGGTCCCGGGCTGGATATCCCGATCCCGGCGATCCTCGTCCGCACGTCCGCCGGCATCCCGTCGCGCGCCTTCTCGAGCGCTGCCTGGCAGGCGTCGAGGATTGCGGCGGGGCCCCTGGCGATGGGCGTGCGGCCTCGGGCGACGGCGTGTCGAGAGCCGTCGTCGAAGACGACGGCGGTCCGGATGTGCGTTCCGCCGACGTCGAGCGCCAGGACAGGTGGAGCTGACAGAGGGAAGCCTCGTGATTTGGATTACGTGGGGATGCGCGGCAATTCTAGCAAAGGGGATTCGGGCTCCAGCGGGCCGGTCGGCCCATTAGGCCTGTCCCCTGCGACCGCGTACCCCGTGCCTTGCCTACCCCTCCGGGAGGCCGGGCATCCCTTCGGACGGTGTGATCTCGCGCTACTCGACCGCGGCCGGAGCCGGAACAGCCTGAGGTCGGGAGTTCGGCAGCCCAGAAACGTTGCGACCTCCGCCGAGCGGAGGTCGCAGCTTGCGTCAACGAGTAGAGGTCAGGCGCCGATCCGGAAGACCTTGCCTCCGCAGATTGGGCAGGTGCCCTGGGTGGCCGGCTTGCCGTTCTTCATCGTCGTCTTGACGGGGTTCTGGATCTCGACCTTCTTCTTGTCCTTGACGCAGTAGCCCTCGGCCATTGGATATCAGCCTCCCAGTCTTAGAAGGGGCGTGGGCCCCTGACATGGCGGTTGCGCCTGCGACGCAGCGTACCCGATGGTCAATCAGCGTGCTTGATACGCAGGCAAGGTGCTAGTCGGCAGCGGCTTGAAACGCTGGACTCCGGATCCGCGTGGTCAGGATCCACGAATTGTTCTCGGACCTCGGCGCCGGGCGGGAGCATAGACGCCCCGAAACTTGAGCGTCAAGCGCGCATTCGCCGGAGCAAGGCCGCGTCTGCCGGAGCCGACGTCTGCAGGCCGCGTTCAATCGCCTCCCGGGACCGCCTCGTCCCGCCTTTCGGCGGGGGTGGATCGCCTCCAGAGTGGCCTGCCGACGACGATGCCGGCCACGACCGCCAGAGCGGCCAGGGCGATCACCGCCAGGAGCGTCGCCAGGTCCGCTGGACGATCCGTGGACCTGGCCCGTTGCGCCGCGCCGGCATCCACGTCCGCGTCCGGGGCCGCCGAGACCGCCAGGACGGCCGAGTTCCAGGCCAGCGACTCGGAGGCGGCCGGGCTTGCATCGCCGAGCTGACCCGGCAGCACCAGGACCGATCCCGGATCGGCCACGAGCAGGAGGCCGCCCGAGTCTTCGGACACGATCCCGACCACCTCCGCCGCGTCTCCCGGCTCGAGCAGGCCGATCTCCTCCGCGGCTGCCGTGCCGCCGATTCGCAACCGTCCGGTCCCGTCCTCGATGACGGCCTCTCCGGCCGCGACCTCGGTCACCAGGCCGGCGACCGTGATGCGGACTCCCAGGTACGAGCCGGCGTCCGAAAGAGGTACTCGGGCGCTGCTGCTCGCTCCGTCCGTGGCGGCCGCGAGGACGTCGGGCGCCACACTCGAGTCGGGGCTCGCCAGGCTCTTCGTCGCCAGCATCGGACCCCACCGGACGTCGCCGGCGCCTCTCGGCAGTATCTGGAAGCTCGCCGAGTCGGAGGTGGAGCGGCGCACGATGCCGGTGACCGTGATCATGCGGCCGCTGGTTTCGCCGGGCAGCGGGCGGGCGGCCGGCTCGCCGAGTACCACGGCGGAGTGGCCGTTGACCGAGACTTCGAGCCGCCAGCGCACGCCGGCCCTGGTGACTTTGTCGACCCGGCCGTAGACGCGAACGAGCCGCCATTCGAGGGCCGCGGCGGGAGCGGCGCCGATCTGGGCCGCCTGGGGGCTCTGGGACCCGCCGAGCAGCTGGATCGCGGACGCTCGGACGATCGGCCCGGTCTCCCACCGACCGACCTTGCCCGCGACGCGAACCTCGGCGCCTACCGACGGGGCGGGCGCGCCCTCCGGCAGGACCACGGCGGCGGCCGCGGTGCCGTCGTCGACGACGATGGTCGGTCCGTCAACCTCGAAGAGGCCCGCCGTCGCGGTGACCACGGCGACGACGTCCACGCTTGCGCCTTTGGTCCCCAGCGCGGATCCGAGGTGTGCGGCCGGGCCGGGGCTGAGGCTCGGAGATGCGCTCGGAGACGAGGTCGGCTCAGGCGCCGGCGCTTCGTCGGTCGGCTCAGGCTCGAAGGGCTCGCAAACGGCCAGGTCGAGAGAGCTCCTGAGCCACAAGCGGTAGCCGTCGAGGCGCCCGGTTGCGCTCGATCGCTGGCCCACGATGCCGGAGACCACGACGACGTTTCCCGCGGAGACGTCACTCCGCGAGATACCGGAGAGCGGGTCGGCGAAGACTCGAACGCTCGTGGTCCCGTCGCCGACGGTGAGGCTCAGGTGGCCGCTTTCGCTCGCCACGGACTCCACGCTGCCGTTGAAGGTGACGAGCGATCCCTCGGTCGATTCGCCGATCTCACCCAGCTCGACCCGCGTGGGGCTGGGTGGGTCGCCCAGCGGACCCTGGACCAGCCGCGCGAGGCTTCGAACTTCCAGCTGGCCGTACGGCGCGGCTAGCGAACCCACGAGCTCGACCTGGCGGCCGGGTTCGAGCCGGTCGAGCGCGGTCGAGGGACGAACGAAGATGGCGCCGGAGTCGTCGGCCAGGGTGAACAGCTCGTCGTCGCCGACGAGGCCCTGGCCGGCCGTGACCAGGCCGCGGACGTGTACCACCGTGCCCGCGGCCAGCCGGCGGGCCTGGGAGATCGCGATCTCTGCGGGCTCACTCGGCGACGGAGACGGGGTGGAAGTGGCCGTTGGGGTAGCC
>DAHXON010000095.1 GCA_027364875.1 Chloroflexota bacterium | reverse complement strand
CGGCGCGAACATCCGGACGCCCGCCAAGATCCTCAGCGGCCAGGTGGTCGCGCCCGGCCAGCAGTTCAGCTTCCTCGGCCGGGTCGGCCCGATCGATCCCGCCCACGGATTCACCCTCGGCGGCGTGATCGAGCACGGCAAGAGCGACCACACCGGGGCAATGGGCGGCGGCATCTGCTCCGCCTCCACGACGATGTTCAACGCCGCGGCGAAGGCCGGGCTGCAGATGGACGAACGCCACAACCACGCCTACTACATCAACCGATATCCGGTCGGACTCGACGCCACGGTCTTCTCCAACGGGTACCAGACCTACGACATGAAGTGGACCAACGACACGCCGAACCCGATCGTGATCCGCGGCACGTCCACGAAGGGCTCCAAGAGCAGCGTCACCTTCCAGCTCTGGAGCCTGCCGCTCGACCGGACGGTCGTCTTCTCGCCCGAATACAAGGCCAACGTCAGCAAGGCCAGCGATAGCACGGTCTACACCACGGCCATCCCGGTCGGTACCAAGAACCGCGCCGAGTACCCGAGCGACGGCTTCGACACCTCTCGGACGCGAACGGTCACGGACGCGAGCGGCAAGGTCCTCCACACGGACACCTGGAAGTCGCACTACATCACCGTGAACGGCATCCTGCAGATCGGCGTTGCGGCAACTCCGCCGCCGGTCGTGACGCCTCCGCCGGCCGCGGCTCCAACTCCCGCCCCGTAGGCGCAGGCGGCGGCCCCGCCCCAGGGCGATCGGGCGCTTTGGCCTCTGTTGGCTTTCTGGCGCGAACTCCTAGACTTGCGCGGACGGAGGAAACCACCCGGGAGACCAAATGAGAGTCCTGTTCATCGGCGGCACCGGCCTGATCAGCAGCGCGTGCACGCGCCTGGCCGTCGATCGCGGGATCGAGCTGTTCGTGCTCAACCGGGGCGGCCACCCGGAGCTCGCCCACGGAGCCAAGGCCATCAGAGCCGATTCTCGCGACGAAGCGGCGATGGCCCGAGCGCTGGCCGGCCAGCGGTTCGACGCCGTGGTGGACTGGATCGCCTACACGCCCGAGGACGTGGCGCGCGACGTCCGCCTTTTCAGCGGCCGCACGCATCAGTTCGTGTTCATCAGCTCGGCCAGCGTCTACCAGAAGCCGCCCGTCGATTGGCTCATCCGCGAGGACACACCGCTCGCCAATCCCTACTGGGATTACTCGCAGAACAAGATCGCCGCGGAAGAGCTGCTGATGCGGGCCTACCGGGACGACGGCTTTCCGGTCACGATCGTCCGGCCCTCGCTGACCTACGGCGATACGCAGGCCCCGCTGGTCATCAACAGCTGGGAGCGCCCGTTCACGGCCATCGCTCGGATGCGCGCCGGGAAGCCGCTAATCGTCCCCGGCGACGGCACTTCGCTCTGGACGATCACCCACAACACCGACTTCGCGGCCGGCTTCGTGGGCCTGCTCGGCCGCGGCGCCACGATCGGCCACGCCTTCGGCATCACCTCCGACGAAGTCCTGACCTGGGACCAGATCTACCGCCAGACGGCAGCCGCCGCCGGCACCGAGGTCAAGATCGTCCACATCGCCTCGGACTTCATCTCCGCATGCCTGCCCGAGATGACCGGGACGCTGCTCGGCGACAAAGCCCAGAGCGCGGTCTTCGACACCACCAAGATCAAGCGCTTCGTCCCGGATTTCCACGCGTCGATGCCGTTCGCCCAGGGGATCCGACACACCATCGCCTGGTTCGACGCCAACGCCGTCCGCCAGAGGATCGACACGGAAATGGACGCTCGCTGGGATCGGCTGATCGCCGCCTACGAGCGCGGCCTGTCGGCTGCCGTCGAGGAATTCAAGGGCAAGTAGGGACTTCCTCCGGGCATCGACCCGCTGCGGCAGATCGAGAAGGCGCTCCGCATCGGAGCCCTGGCGCCCCGCATCTGCCGTTTCCGCGCGCCCAATCGGAGGCGCGGCGCTCCCTTCGGCACCCCTGCGCACGTCGCCGGGGAACTTTGCAAAGACTCTTGACAAAGCCGCTATTCTGACTTTGTCAACGTTCTGGACAAAGTTACCGAGGACGGCCCAGTCCCCATGGAACGACCGATCAAGGCGACGCTGCGAGAGACCCGCGAGCACAACGAGCGGCTCGTTCTCGCCACGATCTACGACGCCGGCCGCATCAGCCGCGCCGACGTAGCCCGCCGGACCGGTCTTACCCGCACCACCGTCTCGGACGTCATGGATGGCCTCATCGGCGACGGGCTGTGCCGCGAAGTCGGCCGCGGGCCCTCGACCGGCGGCAAGGCGCCGATCCTGCTGGAGGTGCCGGAAGAGGCGCGGCTGCTCGTCGGCGTGGATCTCGGCGACCGCGTGTTCACGGCCGCGACGGTGAATCTCCGCGGCGAGATCATCGACCGCGTCGACGTCCCCTCCGAAGACGCCGACGGCGACGAAGCGCTCAACCTCGCCCTCGATCTCATCGCCCGCCTGCTGGAGAACGTCACCGGGCCCATCCTGGGGATCGGCATCGGCGCGCCGGGCCTCGTCGACCGCGGCGACGGCGTGGTGATCCAGGCGGTCAAGCGCGACTGGCGCCACCTTCCCCTTGGCGCCCTGGTCTCGGAGCGCTTCGGCCTGCCGGTCCACGTCGCCAACGACGCCCAGGCGGCCGGCCTCGCCGAGCATGTCTTCGGGGCCGCCCGCGGCCTGAACCTGGTCACCGTCAAGGTCGGCCAGGGCATCGGAGCCGGCCTGGTACTCAACGGCGAGCTGTTCGAAGGCGATGGGTTCGGCGCCGGCGAGATCGGCCACACGGTCGTCGATCCCGACGGCGAGGTCTGCCGGTGCGGCCGGCGCGGCTGCCTCGAGACGGTCGCGAGCGCTCGAGCCGTCCTGACCCGGCTGTCGGCGGCCTGCGGCCGGACCGTCTCGCTCGACGAGGCGGTCTCGCTCTTCCGGATCGGGGACGAAGCGGCCAGGCGGATCGTGATCGACGCCGGCATCAACCTGGGAGCCGCCCTGGCCGGCATGGTCGGGATGCTCCACGTGCGCCGGATCGTGCTGGCCGGGACGATGGTCGCCTTCGGCGACGCCTGGCTGGACGCGGTGGCTTCGACCGCGAACCAGCGCGCCCTCCCGGCCCTGACTCAAGACACCACCTACGAGATCGGACGCATGGACGACGTGGTCGTCCTTGGCGCATCGGCCCTGCTGATGACCCGAGAGCTCGGTATGAGCCTCCGTCCGCTCCAATCGACACGGCCACTCCGCTCCTCGGACGCGGCGGTCGACGAAGCGACCATCGCGTCGCCTTCGGCAACGGGGTCCGACCTCATCGAGGTCGTGGCCGAGAAGGGAGGCGTTGCCGGCTGAAATAGGAGGAAGGAGGCATTCGGACTCTCACCCTCCGTCGGAGGGTTCATTCCACGTCCGAGGAGGACAAGGCGTGCGCAAGTTCAGGTTCATTCCCATCGCGTTGGCAGCCCTTACCGTGGCCGCCTGCTCGAGCTCCGGCGCGACTCCGTCGCCCACGGCGCCCGCGACCCCGGCTGCCCCGGGCAGCACCCCGACCGCCACCCCGGCTTCGACCCCGACGCCGGTGGCCAGCTCCGGCACCCTGACCGTCTGGCTCATGAACGGCTCCCTGAACGACAACACCGTCGTCCAGCTCGACACGGACTTCCAGATGTCCCACCCGGGCTGGAAGGTCAACTACCAGGTCCAGCAGTGGAACGGCATCGTCGACAAGCTGACGACCGCCCTCGCCAGCGACAACCCGCCCGACGTGATCGAGATGGGCAACACCCAGGCGATCACCTTCGAGGCCGCCGGGCTGCTCAGCGACCTGACCAGCCAGCGCGCCGCGCTCGGCGGCGGCACCAGCAACGACAGCGCCAGCGCCGACCAGAAGTTCATGGCCTCGCTGAACAGCGCTTCGGTCTACAAGGACAAGCTCTACGCAGTGCCGTTCTACGCCGGTGACCGCGTCCTCATCTACAACAAGGCCATGTTCACCGCGGCGGGCATCGACGCGACCACGATCACGAGCAAGGACAAGCTCATCGCCGCGGCGAAGACGCTCCAGTCCAAGAACGCCAGCGTCAAGGACTACTCCGGCCTCTACGTCGCCGGCCAGAACTGGTACTCGCTCCTGCAGATGATCTGGGATCGCGGCGGCTCGCTCGCGACCCTCAACAACGGCACCTGGACCGCCAACCTCGAATCCGCTGCCTCGATGCAGGGCATCCAGGACTACGTGGACTACTACAAGGCGGGCTCGACGGGACCCAAGGACAACGACGAGATGAACCCGCCCGAATACACCCTGTTCAGCCAGGGCAAGGTCGGAATGTTCGTCGGCAACGGCTGGGAGATCGGCTCCGCCGTGGATCCCAAGGGCGTCGTGAAGTCGGCCGATCAGGTTGGCGTCATGGCCATCCCGAGCGTCAATGACGGCAAGACCCAGCCTGTCTTCCTCGGCGGCTCCGTTCTCGGCATCGCCGCCAAGAGCAAGAACCAGGCCCAGGCCCTCGATTGGGTCAAGCAGCTGACCAGCGACAACGGCCAGCAGATGCTGATCGCCAACGGCTGGATCCCGTCCCTCAAGGCCGCCGCGGCCAGCATCCCCGACACCGCCGCCAACGCCATCCTCAAGATCCAGGCGGCCGAGGCTGCCGCGGGCAGCGGCTTCACCCCGAACGACCCGCGCTGGGCGGGCGTCGAGGCGAACAACCCGATCAAGGCCATGCTCACCAAGATCCTGACCGGCAAGGCCAGCATCGCCGATGCTGCGAAAGAAGCCGATCAGAAGATCGACGCCGTCCTCAACGCGGCCCAGTAGTCCGGTTCCGCAGTAGATAGCCGCGAGGGAGCGCCGAAGTGATCGAGACGCAGCAGATGGGCGAAAGCCATCGAACGGCGCCGCGGCACTCGGTCGCTCCCTCGCGACGTCGCCGCCTCCGGAGGCTTGCGGCGAAGTCGCTCCCCTACCTGGCCATCGCCCCGGCCCTGATCACGTTCGTCGTGCTCCTCGGCTACCCCGTCTACCTCGTCGTGCTCACGAGCCTCGAGCACTTCGGGCTTCGCGAGCTGGCGAATGGGGGCGAGACGTGGGTCGGCCTGGCCAACTACCAGCGAATCCTCGCCGACAACGAGTTCATCACCGTCGTCATCCGGACGTTCCTCTTCATGATCGCGAACGTCGCCCTGACGGTCGTGGGCGGGTTCTTCGTCGCCCTTCTGCTCGAGCGGCTGCGACGGAGCGTCCGCCTCGCACTCTCCATCTCGATGATCCTGGCCTGGGCCACGCCCGCGGTCACCGGCGCCGTGATCTTCCAGTGGCTGTTCGACAGCAAGCTCGGCGTGATCAACTGGGCGATCGGCAGCCTGGGCATCTTCGGCAGCTGGCTCAACCATTCCTGGTTCGATACCGGGTTCTCCGCCTTCAGCGTCATCACCCTCCTGATCATCTGGCAGTCGATCCCGTTCGTGGCGTTCAGCGTCTACGCCGGGCTCCTGGCCATTCCCAGGGAACTGATCGAAGCCGCGCGCATGGATGGCGCGAGCGAATGGCAGATCCTGCGAATGATCACGATCCCGCTGGTCCGGCCGCTGCTGATGCTCCTGACCTTCCTGTCGATCATCTGGGACTTCAAGGTGTTCACCCAGGTCTACACGATGGTCCAGGGGGGCCCGGACGGGGAGACGGTCACCCTGTCGATCTTCGCCTACATCGAGAAGACGCAGAGCCGGTACGACCTGGCCTCGGCGGTCTCGGTGATCATGGTCGTGATGCTGCTCGTGGTGCTCGTGCCCTACATCCGCCACATGATCAAGACGCAGGAGGAAGCATGAGCCGCCGAGCCCGCTCGATCCTGCTCAACTCCACGGGCCTGGTCGTCGCGTTCCTGTTCGCCTTCCCGGTCTACTGGATGGCCATCACGGCCTTCAAGACCGCCGGCGACATCCAGACCTACACCCCGGTCTTCATCCCGACGCCGACCCTCGACAACGTCGCCAAGGCCATCTCCCAGCCCCACTTCTCCGACTTCCTGCGCAACAGCGTGGTCGTGACGCTCACGACCCTCGCGCTCTCGCTCGTGGTCGGGTTCCTGGCCGCGGCCACGGTGGCGCGGGCTCGCTTCCGCGGCCGCTCCGGCTTCCTGCTCCTCGTGGCGATCGCCCAGATGGCCCCGTTCGAAGCGCTGCTGATCCCCTTCTACCTCTTCCTGCGCCACACCCCGATCTACGGCCAGCTGCCGTCGCTCGTGGTCGTGTACTTCATCTTCACTCTCCCCTTCACGATCTGGTCGCTGCGCGGGTTCATCGCGGGCATCCCGGTGGACCTCGAGGAGGCGGCGATGGTCGACGGCGCTTCGCGGGCCGGTGCCTTCATCCGCGTGACGCTGCCGCTGCTGGGCCCGGGCCTGGTGGCGACCTCGATCTTCGCGTTCATCACGGCCTGGAACGAATACTTCTACGCCTTCGTGTTCATGACCGACGCCCAGAACTACACGCTGCCGGTCTGGCTGGCGTCGTTCCGGACCAACTTCGGCACGGACTGGGGCGCGACGATGGCGGCCTCGACTCTCTTCACGCTGCCGGTCCTTATCTTCTTCCTGATCGTCCAGAACAAGATGGTCGGCGGGCTGACCGCCGGGGCGGTGAAAGGATGAGCGGGGAGAAAGCGGTTGAGCTCGGAGCCGTGACTCCGGCCGACTCCGGCGCCCTCGCGGGAGTCCGGTTCCTGCGCTCGTTCGACGGAGTCGTTGCCGGGCCCGAAATCCTCGGCGCGATTGCGGCGGGCAGAGCCTCCGGGGTAACGCTCTTCCGAGCTCGGAACGTGGCCACGCCCGAGCAGGTCCGCGAGCTGTGCGCATCTCTCCAGGCCGCTCGCCCGGCCGGGGATCCGCCCCTCGTGATCGGTTGCGACCAGGAGGGCGGCCAGCTCCAGCTCGTCGGCGACGGGGCCACGGCCTGGCCCGGCAACCTGGCTCTTGGCGCGGCCGGTTCCGTAGAGCTGGCGCGGGCGTGCGGCCGGGCGATCGGCGCGGAAGTGGCGGCGATAGGTGGCACGCTCGTCTACGCCCCGGTCTGCGACGTGCTCCACCGCGAGTCGGCGACTCCGCTGGGGACGCGGCCGTTCGGCGACGAGCCCCACGCCGTAGCGCGGCTGGCCGCGGCGATGACGGAAGGGCTTCAGGAAGCCGGCGTAGCGGGCACTCTCAAGCACTTCCCGGGCCACGGGGCCGCGGCGGCGGATTCGCATCGGGCCCTGCCGGTGATCCCACACGATCGCGGTCGACTGGACGCGGAGGAGCTGCCGCCGTTCCGGGCTGGTATCGAGGCCGGCGCCCTGGCGGTCCTGCCGGGCCACCTGGCGGTTCCGGCCCTGACCGGCGGCGCGGCAATTCCGGCGACCGTCTCGCCGGCGATCCTCCAGGGGCTGCTGCGCGACGAGCTCGGCTTCGAGGGCGTGACCGTGAGCGACGCGCTCGACATGGCCGGCGCGAGCTTCGGCGAGGGGCTCGGCGGAACCGTGGGCGCGGCCGCGGCGGCGGGCATGGACCTGCTGCTGCTCAACCACGGCGCCGAGATCGAAGAGCGGGCGTTCGAGACCCTCCGCGCGGCGATCGCGTCGGGGAAACTGGACGCGGGGCGGCTCCGGGAGTCGCGCGACCGGATCATGCGGCTCCGCCGTCATCTGGCGGAGATCGCGCAACCACCGATCGAGGTCGTGGGCTGCGCCGAGCATCGGGCCCTCGCGAGGGCCATCGCCGAGGCTTCTGTCACCCTCGTCCGCGACCCGAACGGGGCCTTGCCGCTGCGCCCGGGCCGTCGAATCGCCGTCGTTGCGCCAAAACCGATGGACCTCACGCCCGCCGAGACCTCGTCGTATCTGCGCATCGATCTGGCGGCCATGCTCCGGGCCGGCGGCCTGGAGGTCGACGAGCTGGTCGCGTCGATCGATCCGACGCCCAAGGAGATCGCGGCTCTCGCGGAGGCGGCGGCAGGCCACGACGTCGTCGTCGCGTGCACATTCGATGGCGTGTCCTTCCCAGGTCAGGCGCGGCTCGTCGAAAGGCTCGCCCGTTCGGCAAGCCGGCTCGTGGCGGTCGCCCTTCGGACGCCGTACGACGTCGAGACCTACCCGGCCGACGTCTGTGCCGTAGTCACATACGGAATCCAACCGCCCCAGATCCAGGCCCTCGCCGATGGTTTGCTGGGCAGGATCCCATTCGCCGGCCGCCTGCCGGTGCGGCTTCGCGACGTGACGGACGCTCCAGCAAACGAGGGGACCCCGTCATGAGCATGCTTTCCGAGCTCCGCGAAGGCCCTTCGATCGTCGAGGGTTTGCTGCGGTCGGCCGGGCAGGTCGACAGGGTCGCCGAGGCGATCCGCTCTCGGCACATCGACCTGGCGGTCATAGCGGCTCGCGGCACCTCCGACCACGCCGCCATCTACGCCCAGTACATCCTCGGCGCGCGGAACGGCCTGCTCGTGGCGCCGGCGGCGCCGTCGCTCGTTTCGCTGTACGGGGCGCCGCCACACCTGCGCCATTCGGTGGTTCTGGGGATCTCGCAGTCGGGTAAATCGCCGGACGTGGTCTCGGTCCTGGCCGAGTCGCGGCGCCAGGGCGCGATGACCGTCGCGATCACCAACGACTCCAGTTCCGAGCTCGCGGCCGCGGCCGAGTACCTGATCGAGCTCGAGGCCGGCGAGGAACGGGCGGTCGCGGCCACGAAGACTTACCTCGCGGAGATCGCGGTCGTGGCCATGCTCTCGGCCGCGCTCTCGGGCGATCGGAAATCGCGCGACGAGCTGGCCGCTTTGCCCGACGCGATGTCGGAGGCGCTGCGCACGGAGGCGCAGGTGGGACCGCTCGCGGCCGAGTGGGCGGGCGAAAGCCGCTGCGCCGTCCTCGCTCGCGGCTTCCACTACGCCACGGCGCGCGAGTGGGCGCTCAAGCTCAAGGAGCTGGCCTACGTCCTTGCCGATCCGTATTCCGCGGCCGATTTCCAGCACGGGCCGATCGCCCTGGTGGGCGCAGGCTTCCCGGTCCTGGCGATAGCCACCTCCGGGCCCGCCTTCGAGGGCATGGTCGAGCTCCTGGGCCGCCTGCACGAGACGAAAGCGAAGCTGCTCGTTCTGTCCGATGCCGCCGACCTCGACGGACTCGGCTCGGTCGTGCGGATACCTGCGGTCCCCGAATGGCTGTCACCGCTCGTGGCGATCCTGCCGGCCCAGCTCTTCGCCTACCACCTCGCCCGCGCCCGCGGATTGGACACGGAGAACCCCAGGAACATCACGAAAGTGACGCTGACGCTGTGATGAAGCTCTTCGGCCACCTCTACGCGCCCGACGACCGGGGGCTATGCCTCGTCACAGTCGAAGAAGGGCGGATCGCCGCCATCGAGCCGGCCGAGCCCGGCACCGAGCCGGCGGACGCCATCGGCGGGCCGAACGACCGCATCCTGCCGGGCCTGCTGGACATCCAGATCAACGGCGCCTTCGGCGACGATTTTGCCGATCCGGCCGCCCGAATGGACGTCATCTGCCGCGACATGCCGCGCTTCGGCGTTACGGGGTTCGTGCCCACGATCGTGACGTCGGCTCCGAAGGTTTACGGTCCGGCGCTCGCGAACCTGGCGCCACGCTCCCGTCCGGGCGAGGCGGCCGTGCTCGGAGTCCACATCGAGGGGCCGTACATCAGCCCGGCGCACAAGGGCACGCACGATCCGGCCCAGCTGCGCCTGCCGGACATTCGCGAGGCGGCGACGTGGCTGGAAAGCGGATCGGTCCTGTGGTTCACGCTCGCGCCCGAACTGCCCGGCGCTCTGGAGCTGATCGAGTTCCTCGTCCGCAACGGCGTCCGAGTTTCCATGGGCCACACCGACGCGACCTGGGAGCAGGCTCGCGCCGCGGCCGATGCCGGCGCCACGATGGCCACGCATCTGTTCAACGCCATGCGGCCGTTCCGTCACCGCGACCCGGGCGTGGCGGGCTTCGCCCTGGCCAACCCCCTTCGGGCCGACTTCATCGCCGACGGCAATCACATCGCCTTCGAGACGATTCGATTGATGGCCCGGGCCAAGGCGCCGGACGACCTGATCCTGGTCACAGACGCGCTCGCCGGTCTCGGCATGCCGCCCGGCCGCTACTGGCTCGGCGGCCGCGAGTACGTCTCCGACGGCACGTGCGGCCGACTTCCCGACGGAACGCTGTCCGGGTCTCTCCTGCCGCTCAATCGAGCTCTCCGCAATCTTGTCGTCGAGTGCGGGTTCGAGGTGCCGACGGCCGTCGCCTGCGTCACGACCAACCCTGCCCGAGCCCTGGGTCTCGAAGAAGAACTGGGCCGCGTCGAGGTGGGCCGCACCGCGGACCTGACCGTGGTCGACGAGAACTGGGACGTCCAAGCCACGATCTCGCGGGGCGGCCTGGCCTACGGGGCCGCGGCCGAGGTGTCTCGATGAGCTTCCCCGCTACGGACGGGTCGCGTCCACCCGCCCGATACCTCGACCAGCTGTCGGCGGCTCTCGAACGAGCGCGGCTCCTCAATACCCAAGCGCTCGCCGCCGCGGCCGGGATCGTGGAGAAGGTCGTCGCCGGCGACGGGATCGTCTACGTCTTCGGCAGCGGGCATTCGCAGCTCGCGGCTCTCGAGCTCAACCGGAGAGCCGGCTCGATCGCCGCGCTCCAGGTCATCTTCGATCCCAGCTGGGGAGTGGCGGAGCACATCGAGGGCTACGGCGAAGCCCTGGTCGCCGACCAGGCGCCGGGGCCGCGCGACTGCCTGATCGCCATCAGCCACTCCGGGAACACCGCCGCCGCAATCGACATCGCTCGCCGGGCCCGCGCCACAGGCGCGCCGGTCATAGCCGTGACTTCTGTCTCCGCGTCGCGCCGCGCCGAAGCCAGGCACTCGTCAGGTATGAAGCTCAGCCAGCTCGCCGACGTAGTGCTCGACGACGGCGCGGCAGGCGCGGATCCGGGGATCGCGGTGGCCGGCCTCGAGGAGCAGGTTGGACCCACGTCCACGATCGTGGCCGCCGCCCTGCTCCACGAGATCGTGGTCCAGGCCGTGGAGCATCTGGCCGATCGGGGAGTCCAGGCGCCGGTTCTCCGGCCGAATTCGGTTGAGGGCGGACGCCAGCACAACGAGCGGTTGCGCGATCGATACCGGGACCGCGTCCGGTTGGTGCCCTGACCGGCATTCATGGGGCCGGTCCACGGTTCCGGGGAGAGGAGAAACGCAGCAACGATGGAAGTCCACGCACCGCGCCACGAAGGATTGGACCGCTTCCTGGTCCCGCCGCGCATCGCCGCGCCGCTCGATCCCGGGTTCCGGCCGTCGGCGCTGGCGCGGCGTGAGCTGGCCGAGGCGCTCGATCGTTCGGGCGTGGGCGTTCGGGTGGCCGTCGCGCTGGAGGCGCCCGGCCGGTCCGTGTGTCGGCGCGAGACTTCCGTGTTCGAGGCCGGTCACGAGAACGCCGCAGCCGGGTACGAGGCCAGCGAGCGCCTGATCAAGTCGATGCTCTGGTCGCGTGGCGGATCGCGGAGCTGGGTCGACGGGCCGACCGAACTGGTCGCGCGGCTGCGGCGCCACTACGCCGAAGACCCGGCCGGCCGGTTCGACTCGCGAACGGTGGGCGAGGCGGTGTACGGATCGCCGCTCGAGGTCATCGCCGCGCCGGCCGCCGAGTTTCCGGTCGTGCGGGAGGCGCCGTCTCGCCTGGGCGGCCATCGTGAGGGCTGCCGGATCGGCTTCGACCTCGGCGCGAGCGATCGCAAGGCGGCGGCCGTCATCGACGGCGAGGTGGTCTTCAGCGAAGAGATCCTGTGGGATCCGTCGCGGCACGAAGACCCCCAGTGGCATTTCGACCAGGTCATGGATTCCCTCCGGCGCGCGGCCGGGCATCTGCCTCGGGTCGATGCGATCGGTGGCAGCTCGGCCGGGATCTACCTCGACAACGAGGTCCGGGTCGCGTCGTTGTTTCGCTCGGTGCCGGCCCCGGCGTTCGAGACGCGAGTCCGCGGCATCTTCCACGAACTACGGCGGGCCTGGGGCGGAATCCCCTTTGTCGTCGTCAACGACGGCGAGGTGACCGCCCTTGCGGGCGCGATGATCGCGGGCGTCGGCGGCCTGCTCGGAGTGGCGATGGGCTCGAGCGAAGCTGCAGGCTTCGTGACCTGCGACGGCGGCCTGACGCCCTGGCTCAACGAGCTGGCCTTCACGCCGATCGACTTCCGCTCGGATGCCCCGCTCGACGAGTGGTCGGGCGATCGCGGCTGTGGTGTCCAGTACCTGTCGCAGCAAGCGGCCGGGCGTCTCCTGCCGGCGGCCGGCATCGAGGTGGACCCGGCAACTGCCCTGCCACAGAGGCTGGTGATGCTCCAGAAGCTGATGGCCGGCGGCGACGAGCGAGCCCGGCGCGTCTACGAGACGATCGGCACGTACCTCGGCTACGCGCTCCTGGAATACCGCGACTGGTATGACTTCGAGCACCTGCTTCTGCTCGGCCGCGTCACGACCGGCCCGGGCGGAGAAGCGATCGAGGCTCGCGCTCGTGAAGTCCTTGTGGTCGAGGGACCCGGGCCGGCCGAAACGATTCGCTTCCACTCGGTCTCGGAACGGGACAAGCGCCACGGCCAGGCGGTGGCGGCGGCCAGCCTGCCGGACCTGGCCGGATAGCGAGTCTTCAGGCCAGAGGTGCCTGGTCCGCCGGGCTATCGGCGCCGGAGAGCGGGTGAACCATCCAGACGTTCGGGTCGAAATAGATGCCCCGGTCCGCCGCGAGATCGATCTCCACCGGCGCGAGGGCACCCTCGACCAGGTAGGGACCCGACGCCGGGAAGTCCAGCCCGGTCCACTCGTGCCATTCGGCGACCGAGCCCGAGATGGTCATCGAGCGGGGCGAGCCGCGGACGATGCGCGCTCCGGCGCGGACGTGAACGCGAAGCCATGGATCGAACGGCAGTCCGTCGGCCCGCTGCCAGCACGCGTATTGCTCTATCGGCATGTTGGGATGGCCAACCTTGTCGGTGGGCCGGACGCAGGCGATCAGCGCCCCGAAACCTGCCTCCACGGCAGTCCGCCTCATCGCCTCGAGCATCAGCGAGCTCAAACCCCGGCCTCGCCTGTCAGCCGCCACGCAGATCTGGATGGCACCGAGGGTGTTGGGCAGCCGATCGGCGGCACGCTCCGCCACCGAGCGCTCGAACTGGCAGTCCCAGCCCTCCGGGAGGTCGCCGTCCTGGCCCGTCCAGGCGAGCGGGGCGGCCTGGGAGGCCGCGGCGACGCGGGTCTGAGTTCCGCTCTCCTCGAGCAGGACAAGCTGGAACTCCGGCCAGACCTCGTTGAGGTGGTGCCAGCAGCGATCGGCAACGGGATCGTGAAGCATGAATTCCGGCCAGACCGCCGAGCACATCTCGTCCGACGGGCGCCACCACTCGGGCTCATCCGCGATGCGGATCAGGCGGCATCCGGGCGGCAGCGCCATGGAGGCAAAGGCGGGGTGCATCGGTTCCCGATCTCCTGTGGCGGACGCGCTCCCAGTCTAGCCGGCGCCGGACACAGAGCGACGCCTCCCGAGTGGAGAGGCGTCGCTCGATTGCCCGAACTAGCGGAGCAGGGTCAGGATGTTCTGCGGAGCCTGGTTGGCCTGGGCGAGGATCGCCGTGCCGGCCTGCTGGAGGATCTGGGTCTTGGTGAAGTTGACCATCTCGCTCGCGACGTCGAGGTCGCGGATACGAGACTCGGAGGCGTTGAG
>DAHXON010000094.1 GCA_027364875.1 Chloroflexota bacterium | reverse complement strand
GCTGGGTTCCATTCGCCGTCGCCCGTGGCCTGGAGGTCCACCGCCGCCAGCCCCTCGACGTCATCTACTCGAGCTCGCCGCCCGTGTCGTCCCACCTCGCCGCCGCCGCGATTGCCAGGCAGACGGGCCTGCCGTGGGTCGCCGACTTTCGCGATCCGTGGATCGGCAACGCGTTCGCCGAGCAGACGGGCGGCCTGCACGGCTTCCTGCAGCGCAAGATCGAACGGCGGATCGTGGCCATGGCCAGCCGGGTCGTCTTCGCTTCGGGCGGCATGACCGAGGCATACGCGGCTCGATACCCCTGGGCCCGCCATCGTTTCGTGACGATCCCGAACGGCTACGACCGGGCCGACCTGCCGGCCGGCGAGGTGGCCCCAGGCCCGGCCGATGGACGCTTCCACCTCGTCTATGGCGGAAGCATCTACGGCGAGCACGAGCTCGAGCTATTCCTCGAAGGTCTCGAAGCGCTCGTGGCGCGGCGACCGGACGTTCGCGAGCGACTCGGCGTCGAGTTCATCGGCTGGCTCAATCTCCACAACCATGCGGTCGCCGCCGGGTTCGCCACGCCGGATCGCCTGGGCTCGATGGTCAGGTTCACGGGTTTCCTGCCCCACCGCGAGGCCGTCGCCCGCCTCGCTCGTGCCGACGCGCTCCTCCAGATCATCGCCGGCGATCCCAACAAGGATCAGATCCAGGGCGGGAAGCTGATGGAATACGTGGGCCTGGACCGCCAGATCCTGGCCGTGGTTCCTCAGGGCCGAGCGCGGGACCTCCTCGCGGAGCTCGATTGGGGCGTCGTGGCGGATCCAACCCCACAGGGTGTCGCGGATGGCCTCGAACGGCTGCTGGCCACTCCGGCGCCGACACGGCGGGCCGACCCGGAAGGCCGCTACGACCGCGTGAACCTCACGAAGCGATTCGCGACCGTGCTCGACGAGGTCGGCGGATCGCATGGGCCGGCCCCGACAGCCCGCCGATCGTAGAGGCGGCGGGAGGCCGCGTCGGCGAGAGACCGCGTCGGCGGCTAACCCGCCCGAACCTGGCCCGTCCGCTCGTAATCCGCGAGAACTCGGCCGGCGATGGTCACGGCCGAGTGGTTGGCCTCTACCCATGCCGGTCCCCGGCCGGCCAGCTCCGCCATCGCCGCGTCGTCGTCGAGCAGCCGGGCGATTCGAGCGGCAGCCTCCTCGCCACCGGCGGCGGCCACGATGGGCGGCGGGCTCGGGTAGATGCCCTCGTAGTCGAAACGGGTCACGACCGGCACCCCCGACGCCAGACACTCGAGCTCGTAGTTGCCGATGGCTCCGACGAGCAGCTGACCCAGCGCGAGCCTGTGGCTCCGCAGGAGTGCCGGCAGCTCCTCGCGCGAGGTTCGCGGAACGACGATGGCCGCGGGTCCCGCGGCAGCCACGGCCGAGGCCACTCCCTCGCCCTGGGCCACGATCGTGATCGTGGTTGCGGGTCGGCTCCGGGCGAGGTGGCGGAGCGTATCCAGGATCGCGGGCAGCCCTTTGATCGCCGACAGCCGGACACCCACCAGGAGGTCCCGTTGCGCGAGAGCGTGAGGAGCTCCGCTCGACCGAGCCGCCGACTCTGCAGCCGACCCGGCGGCGTCCTTCGCGGCCGCGGCGACGAAGACGTCCGTCTCGATCGGGTTCGGCAGGAAGATCGCGTCTCGCCGGAACGGCTCGACCCATTCGCGCAGATCCGGCGTGGCGTAGTACACGAGCCTG
Organism: Chloroflexota bacterium; assembly: GCA_027364875.1. Classification (GTDB taxonomy): domain Bacteria; phylum Chloroflexota; class Limnocylindria; order Limnocylindrales; family CSP1-4; genus Fen-1039. Next base: position 12,145 of record DAHXON010000094.1, on the reverse strand, counting down.
GCCCGCCTCAGGAACGGCGCCGTCTCGCGGCCCCAAAGACTGCCCGGCACGACTCCCCTGATGTCCGTGCCGTGGACGTGGAGCGTGTAGGGCCGGCCGCCGAGCTCGCCGATCATTCCGAGGCGGGCAAAGTGAACGTGGATCACGTCGAAGCCGCCGCGCCTGGCTGCCAGCCCCGCGCCGACGATGCCGGCGGCTCGGAGTGGCAGCGCCGCGGCCTTCCATGGATACCGCAGCCGCGCTGCGGGCCGCCACGGCTCGATCAGCCTGGCCTCCACGCCGAGCCGGTTCATCGCCCGTGCGAGCGTGCTCCCCACGGCCGCGATGTCGTTCACCTGAGCGACGCGAAGGCGCGGACCGGGCTCCCGGCTCAGTTCGCCTGCGTTGTCGGCCATGTCTCCCTCCCGGCGCGGATGACGGCTAGGAGCAAGTATTGGCCGGGGCGGGCTTTCCGTACCACAGGCTATCGCTGCCGAAGAGACTCACGGACAGCTCGGCCACCCTGGCATTGAGCAGGCAAGTCGTTGCCGCCGTGCTCGAGCCGCTGCTGTTGATGATCGTGTACGGCGGGCCCAGAACGACCTGCTTGATGTTGTCCTTGGGGATGTCCTGGCCGATGGCGACGTAGTCGGCGACTCGTTCGGCGGGGAAATCCGTGCTGACGCTCGAGGCGAGCTTGGAGATCAAGGTGGGCAGCTGGAGCAACGCCGAGGGGTCGGCCATCTTGCGGAGCAGCGCGACGACCACCTGCTGCTGGCGGCTCTCCCGCACCCAGTCGTTGTTGCCTGCGCCGTGCCGCGATCGGACGAACCCGAGCGCCTGATTGCCGTTGAGGTGTTGAGGGCCCGCGGCAAGCTTGAAACCGATGATCTGGCCGCCGGGGGTCGCATATACCGGATCGTCGATGGCGGTGGGGTTGTTCACGTCTATGCCGCCGACCATGTCGATCATCTGGACGAAGCCGTCCAGGTCCATCACGGCGTAGTAGTTGATGGGGATTCCCACGAGGTACTGGATCTCCTTGATCAAGGTCGTGTAGGGCGCGTCGGGGGACTTGACCCAGCCATTCCGGACGTAGGTAGGCAGGGAGTTGATCCGGACTTTGTTGCTGACCTGCCCGCCGAAGTAGAGCGGGTAGCTCGAGCTGTCGCGGGGCACGCTGACCATCTGGACCGAATTCGTCCTCGGGTCGTAGCTCACGACCATGATCGAGTCGTAGAGATGCTCACCTCGGGTTGGATCCGCGTCCACGCCGGTGAACAGGATGGTGACTCTGCTGTTGATGGGCGGCGCCGTAGCCGGTGCCGGCGTAGGCGTGGCCGGCGGAGCCGTCACTCCGGGCGGCAGACTCGGCGGCGCTGTCGCCGCGTCGATGAGGGCCGGATTCTCCTGGAAGGCAGGCCGGAACGACTGGTTCAGGTACCAGATGCCGTAGCCGGCGGCCGCATGGGTCAGGAGAATGGTCAGGACCAGCGCGATCAGGACGCCGCGCTCGAGGACTCGACGCGTCTGGCTCGGTATGCCGCACAGGAACGCGTGGATCACGGACCCGAGCCGAAGAGCTGCCGCCACGACGATCACCAGCACCGCCGGTATCGCGTAGGAGGGATCGGCCAGCAATCGGGCTCCGAGGACCACGAAACCCTGACGAAACTGGAAGAGGAAGATGAGGGCGATGAGGATCGTGGGTACGGCAAACAGGGCGGCCACGCGGCGTCGCCCCAGATACAGCTGACCCAGTCCCGGCCACAGGAAGGACAGGCCTGCGGCAAGGGCTGGCGACTTTTCCGAACCCCTCATGGTCGGCTCCTCGTCGTCCAAATCGCGGGGACTCTAGCACATCGCCCGATGGGAATGTGGTTGCGGCTCTATGATCAACGCGAGATACTCACGCACCTGAGTGGCGCAGGCCTTGTGATGGGACGCCCGGCGACAAGAAGGGGAGGGAAATGATTCGACGGTATGAGCCTGTCCTCAGGCTGATGCTCGTCGCCGCTGATTCGATTCTCGCCTTCCTCGTCGTCATCGGGGCCGCCTATTTCCGTTTCGGCAGGCCTTCCGGCTGGTGGCCGGCGGACGTCCAGGCCTCTCTGCCGGATCCCACGCTCGCCGTGGCGTTCTTCGTTGCCATGTGGGTCGCGGTTCTCTGGTCGCACGGCCTGTACCGGAGCCGCGTCCGGTGGACTCGGCGAAGCGACCTGTACGCGGTGCTCCGCGCCACCCTGGTTCAGCTCGTGCTCACGCTGAGTCTGCTGTTCCTGCTCAAGCTGCCGGACGTCAGCCGCGGCGTCCTGGTCATCGTCTTTCCGGCGCTCGCGGTTACGGCCATCGGCATCCGTGTCGTAATCCGGCAGGTCATGATCTTCGCCCGCGACCATCGACGAAACGTCCGCTACATGCTCGTCCTGGGCGCCAACTCGAGGGCAAAGGCATTCGCGGACCTCATCGAAAGCCACGCGGAACTCGGCCTCGTCGTGATCGGTCACCTCAAGGCAGATGCTTCGGACGGCGGCGTGGTACTGGAGAAGCCCCTCCTTGGGATGATCGACGACCTGGAACAGGTACTCCACAGCGAGATCGTCGACGAGGTCGCCATCTGCCTGCCGTTCCACATGGAAGAGCTCATCGAGGGCTGTGCCTACCTGTGCGAACAAGAGGGCAAGGTAGTCCGCATGCCGGTGGCCCCGGTGGAACGCCTGCTTACGTCCGGGCGGCTCGAGAGCATCGACGGCATCGGAGTCTACTCATTGGCCAACGGCCCGGACCGAGCTCTGGGACTGTTTACCAAGCGCGTCATAGACGTATTCGGGTCGGCAGTGGCAATGGTGCTGCTGTCGCCCGTACTCCTGATCCTCGCGCTGCTCATCAGGATCGATTCGCGGGGCCCCGTCTTCTTCAGACAGGAGCGGATCGGTCTGCACGGACGTCCTTTCAACGTCGTCAAATTCCGCAGCATGTGCAGCGACGCGGAGCAACAACTCGACGAGCTGCTGGACCAGAACGAGATCAACGGGCACGCTTTCAAGCTCGCGGAAGACCCGAGGATCACGCGCCTGGGCCGTTTCCTCCGACGCTCTTCACTCGACGAAGTGCCCCAGCTGTGGAACGTCTTTCGTGGCGAGATGAGCCTGGTGGGTCCGCGGCCGCCGCTCCCGAGGGAAGTGGCCAACTACGACGTATGGCACCGGCGCCGCCTCTCGATGAAGCCCGGAATGACCGGCCTGTGGCAGGTCGGAGCGCGCCACAACCCCGAATTCGATCACTGGGTGGAACAGGATCTCGAATACATCGACGGCTGGTCACTGTGGCTGGATTTCAAGATCATCGCCCGAACGGTGCCCGCCGTTATCAGCGGGACCGGGCGGTAGGACGCAGCCTAATCGAGTCGGACCGCCACGCCATTGGGGGGTGAGGGGTGGTCCGGGGTCTCTTAGTACCTTGAGGCGGCTGCCCGGACCTTGACCCAGGCGGTTAGCATCCGGGGGAGCAAATCGCTCGAAATCCGTTGCCCTACTGCAACGGGCAGGCGTCGAGGCCTCAATGTTAGGATGGGGGCCTCACCCGGAGATAGGTATTCACTATCGTCCGACAGGCACAAGGCTGACGCCGCCAATCGCCTCGCTCTCCCGGCGGGGCGTTGATTGACAATCGCGCATCGCGTGGCTCGTCGCCGTCGCACCCTTCTTGAAGGTATGCGTCCCGCGCGATCGGATGAGGACCGTCATGTTCGATCGAATGTCCCTGCTGCTCCCCGCCTCACTGCGCCGTCGAGGTGTTGGGATGAGCGGCAGACAGGCGAAGTCGCCGCTGGTCCTGGGCCTCGCGACCGTCATCGCCGTCTCGGCCAGCGTGCTCTACCCCTCCGGTGTGAATGCCCAGTCTCCGGAGCTGGGGGAGGCAAGCGGTCCGTCCATTCAGTATCGGGAAGCGCTCAGCCACGCCTCGCAGAAGTTCGACTTCACACCCGGCGGAACCGTCACGGTGCCATTCAGGCCACGCGTCGGTGACAAGGAGATCGTCGACGGCGCAGCCCCGGTGGCCCTGCCGGCGGCGCCTGGAACCTCGACTGCTGAGCCCAGCCTGACCGGAACTCCGGCGGTAGCCCAGAGCGCGGCACTGCTGCGACGTGAGGTCTACGGCTTCCTGCCGTACTGGGCTCTCGGGACGACGCTCGACTACGACACCCTCTCCACCATCGCCTATTTCAGCATCGATCTGACTGCAAACCTGAACAACGCCAACGATCCGGCTATTGGCACGCTCGACAAGACGGGCAACGACTGGGCGGGCTGGACGAGCACGACGATGACCAACGTCATCAACCAGGCCCACGCCCACGGAACTCGGGTGGCGCTCACGATCGCCGCTTTCGCCTGGGACACGAATGGCCGGCGCATGCAGGAACAGATCATGTCGACCGACGTCATCAGACATCGGACTGCCCAATCGATCGTGGACGAGGTAGTTCGCCGCGGCGTCGACGGCGTCAACCTGGACTTCGAGCCGATCGCGCCCGGCCCCTCGTACGCGAACTTCGTCGCGTTCGTGAAGATCCTTCGGGCCGACCTCGACGCGGCCCACCCGGGATACGAGCTGGTCTTCTGCGCCAACGGCTCGGGCGGCAGCTACGACCTGGCCAACCTCCTGGCCCCGGGCGGCGCCGACGCGGTCTTCATCATGGCCTACGACCTGCGCGGCGGCACTCCGGCGACCACCGGATCGATCGACCCCATCGACGGGTCCAACAACTACACGCTGACGAGCATCGTCAACTACTTCACCAGTCACGGCGCTCCCGCCTCCAAGATCTTGCTCGGACTTCCCTGGTACGGTCATGCCTGGTCGACGGGCACGCTTAACACCGTCAACGCGCCACCGGCCGACATTCCGACGTACGGCGCCCCGGCGACAGGTGTCACCTACGCGACCGCCGCCAGCCTCGCGTCACAGGAACCGGCCACGACTTCGTGCGCCGCGAGCTATCCGGTTCCATGCGTGAATGGCTGGCAATACGACCCGGTCGAGGAAACGGCATGGACCGCGTACTACGGCAACTACGGCGGTACGAGCAATACCTGGCGTGAGCTCTATTTCGACGACCCGCTCGCGCTGGCCAGGAAGATCTCCAGCATCGAAGCCTGGAACCTCCGGGGTCTCGGAATCTGGGCGCTCGGATACGACAACAACAACGGCGACGGCGACCTGACCGCCACGGTGGCACTCATGCTCGAAGGGATCCCGTCGACCTACACGCCCGTGACTCCGACCCGGATCGCCGACAGCCGGACAAGCCTGGCCTTGGGCCTGCTCCACTCTGGGGTGGCGCAGACCTTCCAGGTGGCAGGCCAGAACGGCATCCCTGACACGGCGACGGCGGTGACCGGGAACCTCACCGTCACCCAGCAGACTGCGGCCGGATATCTGTATCTGGGGCCCGTCGCGGTCAATGCGCCCTCCACCTCAACTCTCAACTTCCCCAAAGGCGACGATCGCGCCAACAACGTCACGGTAGCCCTCGATTGGTCCGGCGGCCTTTCCGTGACCTACTCGTCCACGACGGCAGGAGCCACCACTCAGGCCGTCTTTGACGTTACGGGCTACTTCACGCCGGATACAAACGGAGCGACCTTCACCCCACTTACACCAACGCGGGTGCTCGACAGCAGAAATGGCACAGGCGGCCTCGCCGGACCGTTCAGCTCACACGTGGCTCGGACGTTCACGGTCTGGGGAAATGGCGGCGTACCAACTGGAGCGACGGCGATCACGGGCAACCTCACCGTCACCCAGCAGACCAGCCTCGGCTACCTCTACGTCGGCCCGATCCCGGCGGACAACCCGACCAGCTCCACGCTCAACTTCCCCAAGGGCGACGATCGAGCCAACGGCGTGACCGTGGCCCTGAGCCCAACGGGCACGCTCTCGGTCACCTACGCCGCTCCAACGCTCGGCCCGACTGCCCACGTCGTGTTCGACGTCACGGGCTACTTCATGCAGGGTTCGAGCGGCGCTATGTACGTGCCCATCACCCCATCGAGAATCATGGACTCGAGGACCGGCAACGGCTACACGGGGGCATTCCGCTCGCACGTGGCCCAGGCCTTCACCGTGTGGGGGCGAGGCGGCGTGCCTTCCGAGGCGACCGCAGTGACGGGCAACCTCACCGTGACCCAGCAGACGAGCCCGGGATTCCTGTACCTCGGTCCAAACCCGATCAACGACCCGACCAGTTCCACCCTCAACTTCCCAACGGGCGACGATCGCGCAAATGGCGTGACCGTGGCAATCGACACCAGCGTCGGAAGGCTGTGCATCACGTACGCCGCGCCGACACTCCCACCCACAACCCATGCGGTATTCGATGTCACCGGCTACTTCGTACCCGTCCGATGAGCCTCGGACCGGATCGCGTGGCTGGGGCCCTGGCTCGGGACGCTTGAGAGGCGTCTCGAAGCCGGCCGGCGTCATCGCCTGGCTCGGCATCGTCGCGCTGGCCGCTTGCCTGAACGTGCCGGGCGTTCTGCCCGTGCCCGTCGCACGAGCGGCCACCTGCACCGGCTGGTCCAGCACCGTCATCCCGCCCAGCACGATCAACGTGCTGCTGACCGGATCGGGCGTGGTCGAGACGGTGGATTTCGAGACCTACACCAAGAAGGTAGTGGCCGCAGAGTGGCCTTCGACCTGGCCCGTAGAGACGCTCAAGGCCGGGGCGGTCGCCGTGAAGCAATACGCCTGGTACAAGGCGCTGCACCCAAGGAGCGCCACCGGGGGCTGCTACGACGTCCGAGACGACTCCTACGACCAGTATTACTCGCCGTCCACCCCGACCACGGCCAACCACATCCTGGCTGTCGAGAGCACCTGGGACCAATCCGTGCTCAAGGACGGCGCGTTCATCCTCACGAGCTACGGGCCCGGCGGGGACGTCCCCTGCGGCAGCGACCACACAGGCTGGGTGCTCAAGCAGCAGAGCGCCCGCAGGTGCGGCCTCAACGGCATGAAGTGGGGCGACATTCTCCTCACCTACTACTCCCCCGGCGGGTCGATCCAGAACTCGCCCACCTTGCCCGGTCCGCCCACCGCGGTCTCCGCAATCCCCGGGAATGGATATGCCCAGGTGACCTGGTCCGCGCCCGAGTCGGACGGCAACTCGAAGATCCTCTCCTACACCGCCACGTCCGGCCCGGACGGTAAGACGTGCACGGCCACCTCAGGGACTTCGTGCTACGTCGAAGGTCTGTCCAACGGCAGCGCCTACACCTTCACCGTGACGGCGAGGAACTACGTCGGCGACGGCCCGGCGTCCGCCGCGTCGGCACCCGTGACGCCGGTGGCGCCGCCCCCCGCCACATACCATCCGCTCACGCCGGCCCGGATCCTCGACTCGCGGACGGGGACCGGCCTGTCGGGTGCCTTCAGCTCGCACGTGGCCCGGACGTTCAGCGTCTGGGGAGCGGGGGGAGTGCCAACCGAAGCGACAGCAGTGACGGGCAACCTGACGGTCACGGGCCAGACGAGCCGCGGCTTCCTCTATGCCGGGCCGGTACCGGTCGACAACCCCACGAGCTCGACTCTGAACTTCCCCGCGGGCGACGATCGAGCCAACGCGGTCACGGTCGCCCTTAGCTCGGCCGGCACGCTCTCGATCACCTACGCCGCCCCGACCGCCGGGCCGAGCGCCCAGGTGATCTTCGATGTCACGGGCTTCTTCTCCGTCGACGCGAACGGCGCGACATACCGGCCCCTCGTCCCCGCGCGGATCCTCGATACCCGCGCGTCTATCGGCATCGCGGGAGCCCTCGGCTCCCATGTGGCCCAGAGCTTCCCCGTCCGGGGTGCCGGGGGCGTGCCCGCCGAAGCGACCGCGGTGACGGGCAACCTGACCGTGACCGCCCAGCAGAGCCTCGGCTTTCTCTATATCGGTCCGGAGCAGGTCGACAACCCGACGAGCTCGACTCTGAACTTCCCCGCGGGTGACGATCGAGCCAACGCGGTCACGGTCGCGCTCTCCCCCGACGGAAGGCTGTGGGTCACTTATGCCGCCCCGACCCTAGGACCGAGCGCCCAGGTGATCTTCGATGTCACGGGCTACTTCGCGCCCGGACCGGGGGGCTCGGCCTATGTGCCGCTCAACCCGACGCGCATCCTCGATACCCGAAACGGGACAGGTGGTCTTGGTGCCCTGTCCTCCCACACCGCGGCGGGCTTCGCCGTCTGGGGTGCCGGCGGCGTGCCGGCGGACTCGGTCGCGGTCAGCGGCAACCTCACGGTCACGGCCCAGACCTCGCTCGGCTTTCTCTATGTCGGACCGGCACCCGCCAACAACCCGACAAGCTCGACGCTGAACTTCCCCCGCGCCGACGATCGAGCCAACGCGGTCACGGTCGCCCTCTCTCCCGACGGCCACCTCTACGTCACCTACGCCGCGCCGACCAACGGTCCCACCACTCAGGCCATATTCGACGTCACGGGCTACTTCGCTCCGGTGCCAAGGTGAGGGTGAGGGCGGGGCGGGAGACGAGTCGCGTCGTCAGGGGAGCCGGAGTTGCGGTGGCGCGGACCTGGCACGATACTCCCACCTACCCCTCCGAACCGCACCAGAAGGACCCACCGGGTCCTGGGACCAAGGCAGGATTGTTCCGTCCCTGCCCAAAGTGACAGCCTAGACCGAGCACTGGGACTGGCGACGCTATACCCCGCCACTGTCCAGCCCCACTGAGTAAGGCGCCTGCCACCTGGGAGGCCTGGCAAATGAGAAAGCTCCCCTTCGCCTTCGCCCTGGCCCTGTTGGTCTGCGCCGCCGGACTTGGTCCGTCGATCCCGAGCGCTGCCGCGGCCGGGCCGGGCACCAAGGTCGTCATCGTCGTCGGCGCCGTCCAGGGCACGACATCGCAATACCGAGCCGACGCGGACAACGCCGCGGCGGTCTTCGCGAAGTACACGACCAACATCGTCAAGGTGTACTCGCCCAACGCCACCTGGGCCAACGTGCAGGCGGCCTCCTCGGGCGCCGCGGTGCTCGTGTATCTGGGCCACGGCAGCGGCTACCCGAACCCGTACGTGAGCTACCTGCAGCCCAACGGCGACAACGGCATGGGCCTGAACGCCAGCGCCGGCAACGGAGACAGCAACCTCAAGTACTACGGCGAGAACTACATGGCCCAGCTGGGGCTCGCGCCCAACGCCCTCGTCATCCTCAACCACCTCTGCTACGCCTCGGGCGACAGCGAGTGGGGTCAGGGCCGACCTTCACTGGCGACGGCTCAGACCCGCGTGGACGGCTATGCGTCGGGGTTCCTGCGCGGCAACGCCCGAGCCGTGATCGCCGACGGCATGGGCAGCATCGCGCCCTACATCGACGCCCTGTTCACGACGCATCAGACCATCGACCAGGTGTGGCGGAGCGCCCCCAACTTCCACAATCACGTGACGGCCTGGAACAGCACTCGCAACGGGGGCTTCCTCTCGCAGATAGATCCGGACCTCGACCACCCGCAGAGCGACGGCGACTACTACTACCGCGCGATGGTCGGCCAGCCAGGTCTGACCACGGACGACATCGGCCTGGTGCCCACCTACGCGGCCACCACCTACCATCCTCTGCCGCCAACCCGAGTCCTCGACACCCGCAACGGGACGGGCGGCATTGGCGGCCCGATCAGGTCCCATTCCGCGGTCACTTTCTCGGTCGCGGGTCAGGGCAACATCCCTGCCGGGGCGACGGCGGTGACGGGTAATCTGACGGTCACTCAGCAGACGAGCCGCGGCTTCCTCTACATCGGCCCGAGCCCCTCGGACTACCCGCCCGCCTCTACGCTCAACTTCCCCGTGGGCGACGACAGGGCAAATGCGGTGTTCGTCGCACTCGGCCCCACGGGAACCCTTTCGGTCACTTACGCCGCCCCGACGCTCGGGCCCACTGCCCAGGCGATATTCGACGTCACCGGCTTCTTCACGGCCGACACGAGCGGCTCGACCTACCACCCGCTCAGCCCGACCCGCATCCTCGACAGCCGCAATGGCACCGGGGGAATCTCGAGCGCGCTGAGCTCGCACGTGCCGGCCACTTTCCAGGTCACGGGCTCCCTGGTGCCCGCGGGCGCGACGGCCATCACGGGCAACCTCACCGTGACCGGACAGACATCGCTCGGGTTCCTGTTCCTGGGCCCCAGCGCCGCGGACAACCCGACGAGCTCGACGCTCAACTTCCCCGTGGGCGATGATCGTGCCAACGCCGTCACGGTCGCGTTGAGCGGCGCCGGCACACTCTCGGTCACCTACGCCGCCCCAACGCTCGGGCCAACTGCGCATGTGATCCTCGATGTCACGGGCTACTTCACCGGTGACCAGACCGGAGCCAGGTACGTGCCCCTCTACCCCTCCCGGATCATGGATACGCGCTCCGGGTTCGGCCTCGCCGGCGCCTTCAGCTCGCACGTGGCCCGCGCCTTCAATGTCGCCGGCGTCGCCGGGATACCGGCCGGCGCCACCGCCGTAACAGGCAACCTTACGGTGACCGCCCAGACGTCCAGAGGCTTCCTGTACGCCGGGCCGAACGCCGTCAACGACCCGACCAGCTCCACCCTGAACTTCCCGGTCGGCGACGACAGGGCCAACGCCGTTACTAGCGCCCTGGCCGGGGGAACCCTCGGTGTTACTTACGCGGCCCCGAGCCTGGGGCCGACCGCCCACGTCGTCTTCGATGCAACCGGATACTTCGTCGGCCCGTAGCCAACCGGGCAATCGGACGGCCAGCCGCAACTGATCTCGGAGATCCGGGCCGATGGGCCCGGGCTGAACCTCCCGCGATCCCGCCACCAAAGGGAGCTCCATCCATGCGCAACAGCCTAAACCGCGTGATCGGCATGGCCGTCGGGGCTCTTCTGACGGTGACCGCGCTGCCCGGCGTCAGCGCCGCCCAGGCGGCCGCACCTACCCCGGACGCGGTCCAGGTCTGTCCGGACGCAAAGCCGGGGGTTGCCACGTGCCTGGCGATGCGGCGCACTGACATAGCCGCTCGCCCTGCCACTGCCGTGACCGCCACGGCCATGCCGAGCGGCTTCGGTCCGGGCGATCTCGCGAGCGCCTACGCGCTGCCGTCCGGGCTGGGCGCGGGCATGACGGTGGCGGTCGTGGATGCCTTCGACCTTCCCACCGCCGAGCAAGACCTCGCCGTCTACAGAAGCACCTACGGGCTGCCTCCCTGCACGACCTCGAACGGTTGCTTCAGAAAGGTGGACCAGCGCGGTGGCGTCGCGTACCCGCCGGCCGACGCCGGATGGGGCCAGGAGATCGCGCTCGACCTGGACATGGTTTCGGCCGTCTGCCCTGCCTGCAACATCCTGCTCGTCGAGGCCGACGGTGCCGAAATGGCGAATCTTGGAGCCGCGGTGAATACCGCGGTCTCGCTCGGCGCGAAGGCGGTCTCCAACAGCTACGGCACGCCCGAGGACTACACCGTCACGAGTCTCGATGCCTACTACAACCATCCGGGCGTGGCCATCACGGCCGCCTCGGGCGACTGCGGTTGGAACTGCACCCCCGTCGACGGCGGCCTCACTCAGCACCCGTACTACCCGGCAACGTCGCCGTACGTGATCTCGGTCGGAGGCACCCGGCTCGTTCGCGATTCCGGAACCGCTCGCGGCTGGTCCGAGACTGCCTGGACGAAGACCGGCAGCGGTTGCTCCCAGTACGAGCAGAAGCCCTCATGGCAGCATGATCCGAGCTGCTCGAACAGGACCTCCTCGGACGTCGCCGCGGTCGCCGACCCCAACACCGGTGTCGCCGTGTACAACTCCGCCCTCGGTGCCGGGGTGTGGAGCGTCTTCGGCGGGACGAGCGCGTCGGCCCCCATCATCGCCGCCCTGTACGGCCTGGCCGGAGCGCCGCCAACCGACTATCCGGCCCGACTGCTCTATGCCTACCAGGCCGGCCTCAACGACGTGGCCGGCGGCAACAACGACTCCACCTGGGGAACCTGCCCCGGCGGCTACATCTGCAACGCCGTGGCCGGCTACGACGGCCCGACGGGCCTCGGCACCCCCGATGGAATTCAGGGCTTCAGTCCGCCCCCCGCCACATACCATCCGCTCACGCCGGCCCGGATCCTCGACTCGCGGACGGGGACCGGCCTGTCGGGTGC
>DAHXON010000093.1:4367-14039 GCA_027364875.1 Chloroflexota bacterium | reverse complement strand
CCTGCCGAACTGGAGCCACGTCTACGTGATCTTCTTCGAGAACAAGGAGTACTCGCAGATCATCGGCTCGAGCGCGGCGCCCTACATCAACTCGCTCGTCGCCAAGTACGGCCTCGCGACCAACTTCTACGCCGAGCGCCACCCGTCCGAGCCCAACTACATCGCCATGACCTCGGGCGGCACCCAGGGCATTACCGACGACGGCGTCTACAACCTCAACGTCAACAACCTGTTCAGGCAGGTCGAGGCTTCCGGCCGGACCTGGCATGAATACATGCAGGGCATCCCAAGTGGCTGCTTCACCGGCTCGTCGTCCTCGGCCGTGGTCGACGGCGTGGGCAAGTCGGGCGGGTACGTCCGCAAGCACAACCCGGCGATCAGCTACACGGACATCAGCGGCAACTCGGCCGAGTGCTCGAAGATAACCAACCTGGCGAGCTTCAACCCGGCCGCGGCAAGCTTCAACTTCATCACGCCGAACATGATCAACGACATGCACGACGGGACCGTCGCCGACGGCGACAACTTCCTGAAGGCCTTCCTGCCGCAGATCACCAGCAGCTCGGCGTTCGCCAACTCCGTCGTGTTCGTCACCTTCGACGAAGGCACCACGAACACCAACGGCGGCGGCCACATCGTCACGATCCCGGTTACCTCGGGCATGACGCCGGGCTACAAGAACGCCACCACCTACACCCACTACTCGATGCTTCGAACCATCGAGCAGGCCTGGGGACTGCCGCTCCTCGGCAACGCGTCGTCGGCGACGACGATGAGCTTCCCCTGGTAGGGGTCATCTAGACCCTCGCAACATCGAGGCACAGCGAGGCGGCCGACCGGGAGAACGGTCGGCCGCCTTTTCGTCTCGATGTTGAAGTGGTTCAGCCAGCCGGTGCTACGTCTACCTCGAAGCGGCCGATCGACCGCTCGAACCCGTACAGGCGTCCGCCGATCTTCCCGCACAGGCCGCGCCGGGCAAGTGGAGCCAGCTCGAGCCGGTCCATCACCGTCTGGAAGTCCTCCAGGCGCATGGACGTCTCGTGCTCGCCGTCCTCCAGGTCCGTGCCTTCGGCTTCGTCCGGCTCGCTCGTGAGGTCGTCCTCCTCGGGGACGATCCCGATCGACTGCTCCGCCGAGACCTCGTCCGAGGCGATCGTGACGCCGTCGTCGTCCATCAGCCGGATGTTGAGGGTGTAGCTCATGCGGATGTCGGGGCCGCCCTGATCGGATAGCCCGACGGCCGCCCTTCCGAGGATGTACATGGCCGCCTGCTCGGTCGCTTCGAGGGCCGCATCAGCACATGCGGGGCAGCCATCGAATTCGAGCGACGAGTAGGATCGGCATCTGGTCTGGGCCACGTTGCCAATTGTCTGCTGCTTTCTCATCTCTATCACGGGCCAAAGGTAGGCTCGCCACATGAACGGAGTCTTAACGTTCCGTTAGCGCGGACCGCCCGGTCCACCCGCCCAAGCTCCCCACGACGCCCCAGCTCCGCCGGCCGAAATCGGTCTCGAACCGGCCGCCTGGGCATCCTGGCCGCCCTGGCGCTAGTGATCGCGGCCTGTGGCTCCTCGACCGTGACGCCGCTACCGTCGGCATCCTCCGCTTCGGTGCCCTCGGCCGGCGTGGGCTCGTTTCCGGACTCCGGCAATCCGTCGTCGTCCTCGCCGGCGTCGCCGGCCGCGCAGCTTCGGAGCGCCGATACCCGGGTGACCGCGTTCTTCTATCCGTGGTACGGCACTCAGGCGTACGACGGCAAGTGGATCCACTGGAACCAGCTCGGCCACGTGCCCCCGGACGACATCGCCTCCTCGTTCTATCCGCAGAGGGGCCCGTACAGCTCGCGCGACCCCGCCGTGATCACCCAGCAGATGGAAGAGCTGCGCGCGGCTCGGGTGGGCGTCATCTCCGTGAGCTGGTGGGGCCAGGGCAGCCTGGAGGATTCGTCACTATCGGCCCTCTTCTCGGCCGCGGCCGTCGCCGGCATCAAGATCGCGTTCCACATGGAGCCGTATCAGGGTCAGACGGCGGCCTCGATCGTCTCCGACATTCGCTACCTGCTGGCCCGCTACGGCAGCTCCCCGGCTCTCTATCGAGTCTCGAGGCCCACCTCGGGCGATGCGTCCACTGCCGCCCGACCCGTCTTCTACCTCTTCGGCAGCAGCAAGCTTCCCTTCGCGGACCTGCGAACCGCGATCTCCGAGCTGCGCGGCACTTCGGACGACGCGATCATCCTGCTCCACTCGCCAAAGGCCATCTCGGCCACCCGTGTCGGTGCCGACGGCGTCTACACCTACGACGCGATGAGCGATCCAGCGGCCCTGGCAACCCTCGTGGGGGACTGCAAGAGCGCGAACCTCCTCTGCAGCCCGAGCGTCGCCCCGGGATTCGACAACAGGGAAGCGGTTTCGACCGGGATCTTCGTCGTCGATCGCGCCAACGGGGCCCGCTACGACTCCATGTGGCAGGCCGTCCTGGGGGCGAAGACGGAGTGGGTGAGCGTCACCACGTTCAACGAATGGCACGAGGGAACGCAGATCGAGCCCGCCATGGACTTCAGCGCCGCAGGCCGGACGTACACGGGCTATGAGGGCGCGTACGCGACTTCGACCGCCGACGCTCCGAACGCATACATTGCGCGGACGGCCTACTGGGTGGGGCAGTTCGAGACGGCCGCCGGCTAGAGGCTGTCGATCGCGATCGGCACGAGCGAGCTGCCGATGCCGTAGGCCCACACCCGAACGTAGTAGATGCCCGCGGGCAGGAACCCGGTCGAGCTCGTGAGCGGGTATGCGCTGCCGCCGCCGGCGATGTCGTGGCGAGTGACTCCCGGCGGGACGACGACGGCGGCTTTGGAGTTGCCGCCGCCAACCGGCGAGTCGGAGCCCTCCTCGATGACCGGATCCCCCGCCCCCGTCTGCCAGACGCGGGTCAGCCCGCCGGACGAGCCGCGAGTGTAGACCGCGGCGCTGTACGCCACGGGATCCGCGGCCAGGACGACGGCCAGCGGATAGCTGTTCTCCACGTCCGCGGCGATGGCGATGGAGCCCGCTCGGATGGCCGCTGCCGAGCCGACGAGCACCGACGGGCCGTAGCCCGACGGCACGGGTTCCACGACAGCGCGAACGCGGACGAACATCCCGCCGGCCACGTTGGGCAGAGCCCAGCCGCCGGTGAACGTGACGCCCGCCACCAGCGCGAGCGCCAGCATGGCGGCCCGGACCTTCCGCCGGGGGCGGCGGGGCGCTGCGGTGGAACCCGCGGCGGAACCTGAGGTCGGCGCGCTCTCGGGACCTACCGAGCCCGGAGCAGTGGCATCGCTCACGGGCCCTCCTTGGGCTCGACCAGTTCCTCGCGGCCGGATCGCAGCCGCCAGCCGAAGATCACCAGAATCAAGAGCACGCCTGCCGCGAACAGGATCGACGCCGGGGAGTAGTCCATCGGCGCCGGCCGGGCCGGACCGCCGCTGCCGCCGGCCGCGCCCGCGCCCGTGGCTCCCGTCGCGCCGGCCACGGCCGCCGTGGCCGCGGCCGAGGGCTGTGCCGAAGGCGCCGGCTCACTCGGAACGGCCGTGGTCGAAGGCCCTGGCGCACCGGTCAGGCTCGAGAGGACGGTCAGATAGCGGAAGCTGTAGTTGACGCTCGGCTCTATGTACGAGCCCTCCGTGTACTCGTTCCAGCTGATCACCGCGATCCCGTCGGGCGACGTCCCGAGGGCGTCGGACCAGGCGGCCGTCAGAGTGGCGCCGTTCCGGCGATCGACCGTACTCGTGCCGCCGTTGAGCCGGGCGTCGAAGCCGGCCGGCGCCGGAGCGAGCCACAGCCCGCCGGCGGCATGGACCGCCTGGCCCAGGGCATTGAGCTTGGTCAGGTAGCCGGGCGTGGTCATCGGATCGGCCGAGGACCAGTAGTAGGCGTCGCCGTCGAAGAGGCCGGCCCTGGCCTGGTAGGCGGCCGCGCTCTTCTCGGATCCGAGCAGCAGGATCTTGCTCGGCGCGTCGATGAGATTGCGGACCGTGGTGATGTCGCTGTTGCTGAACCGCCAGCTACCCGACCAGATGACCGCCGGCTTGCCGTAGAGGTCGAATGCCGGGTCGCTGCCGTAGGTGTTCTCGAACCAGACCAGGTCGCTCTCGACCGTGGCAAGGGGAATCGGATTGCGGTTGACGTCCAGGCCCTCGTATATCAGGACGAGCTTGAGGTTTTGGCGGTGGGCTTCGGCGACAAGCTCCTGGAGCGCCAGGTTCAGCGAGGGCGAGCTCTTCCAGGAGACGATGAAGGCGTCCACTCCGGATTCGCGGGCCCACGCCACCTGCTGGCTGATCACCCCGGGATCCGTGCTCGTGTAGGGGCCGAGCAGCGGCTGGTCCGCCTTGGCGTGCGACCAGCTCGCCGTGTTGAACCAGACGTAGTAGTACGCGAGGACGGGCGGCTTGTAGCCCGGAGTGCCCGGACCGCCGGACGCTCCCGCGCTCACGCTCGAGCCCGGGCTCGAACTCGCGTCGGTCGTCGGGCCGGCCGACAGGACCGGACCCGAGAGCATGGCCAGGCTCGACAGCGCCACGAAGGCCGCCACGGCGAAGCTGATCGCCCTCGAACTCGCGCCCACGTGCGCCCCACGCGTTCGCGGCATCGGTCTCCTCCTCCCGTCAGGCCGTCGTTACGCCGACGGGCCGCCTGGCTCGGCGCTTGAGGCGTCGCGAGAGGATGACCCAGCGGCCGACCATGATTGCGCCGAATATCAGCAGGCCTCCGATGACCACTCCGACGTCCTGGTAAGTCACCACTCGGAGCGTGGATTCCTGCGCCTTGGACAGCGCGACCGGCGTCGGCGCCGAGATCGCCACCGGCTGCAGCGAGAGCTTGTACTGGCCGCGCGGCAGGTTGACGAACGAGACGCGCCCGTCGCCGCCCACGGCCTGCTGGATCGTGAGACCGTCGGGGTACGTCAGGCTCAGCGTCCCCCCGACGGAGGTGCCGAAGAGCGCGTCGCGGGTCTGGACGGTCAGGCTGTAGAGGAGCAGCTGGATGGTCCAGACGCCGTTCTCCGTGGGTGTCCAGGCCTGCTGGCCGCGGTTCACGACGTCGGCGCCGTGGATCTTCACGGACAGCGCCCTGTACGTCACCGGCGAGCTCTGGAGCTGGGTGCTGTACCGAACCGCGCTCGCGGCCTCCCACCAGACCTGGTCGGCGCCCACCTGAGAGTTGAGGACGATGTTGTCGGCGCCGGTCCCCGTGCTGAATTGGGCCTGGTCGACGAGGGCGGGGTCGACGGGCTTGTTCTGGAGGTCGACATACCGGATCGACGCCCTATAGGCGACTCGGAGGCCCATCGTGAACGTCGCCGGGCCCGTGACGTTGATCGTGCGATTGGCCGTGTAGACGTTGTCGAGCCAGCGCACGAAACTCGCCTTCACGGTGGCCGTCGCCGACGTGTCCGGGTTGAGGTCGACCGTCAGCTGGTAGGCGCCGGCCTTGGGGACCGGCAGGGCCGCGACTCCGTCGGGTCCTGTCACGGCCGATTCGGTGCCGAGGCTGAAGCGGATGTTGGCCAGGGCAGGCACCGTGTCGAACTGGATTGCCGCGGAAAGGACCGTGAGCGTTCCATTTGCCGTCGCCGGCGCCAGGCCGCGTGCCCCCGCGAAGACGACCTGGATGGCATAGGCGCGAGCCTCGATCAGGTCCTTGGCCGGGATCACGAGGGACACCTTGCCGGTCGTGTCCGTCTTGTCGCTGCGGATCTGGGCGCCGTCGAGAGAGAGCGACACGTGCTCGGAGAGGGCGACGCCGCTCTTGGTTCGCAGGAGAACGCCGACGGCAACGTCGCTGCCGATGACGCTTCCCGAGGGGACCTCGATGGTCAGGACCGTCGGCAGAATGGGGATCGTGGCTAGGAGCTTGCCACCTGCGCCGGAGCCCGGGCCGTTCGAGCCGCCGGGCGTCGTGGCGGCGCCGAGGCTCACGGCCGGAGCGGCCGCGGTCGCTATCGCCCACAGGATGGAGAAGGCCGCCGTGAACGAGAGGATCCTCTCGCGGCGGGGCAGAGTGGGATTCGACGTGGACATGGCGGACCTCATGCTTCCCGGGTCGCCTGGCGCTGCCAGGGTCGGATCAGGAAGGCGCCGCAGACGACCGCAACGGCCACGACCGCGGCATAGATGGCGAGCAGGATCGATCGGTTTGCCGCCTCGGTCGTTCCCTGGGGTGGCCAGGTCTGGCCCGGAATGACCGGAGGCGACGGCGGCTTCGAGAGGTTGAGCGCGTTGGCGATGCTGTTCGCCGTGGCGTCTCGGGCCGTCAGGGGCTGGAGGGACCAGTTGTCCTCGATGAACTTGAGGATGGACGTGAAGTCGTAGGTGGTGTTGTCGATGGTCCCGCTCCGGGCGTAGGGCGAGACGATGATCGCCGGCACACGGAACCCGTAGCCGTCGGCGTCCACCTGGGGAGGCGGGACGTGGTCGTACCAGCCGCCCCAATCGTCCCAGGCGATTACGTAGACGCTGCTGTCCCAGGCCGAGCTGCGCATCAGCGACGTCACGGTCGTGATGCCGAACGACTGACCGACGGTGATGTCTCCGGGCGGGTGCTCAGAGAGTCCGCTCGGCACCAGATACGAGACCGCGGGGAGGTTGCCGGACTGCAGGTCCGTGTAGTACTGCTGCATGTCGACGATGTGAGACGAGAGGGCCGGATCGTCGATGAAGCGGGCGAAGTTGGACAGCGGATCCCAGATCAGCTGCGACTCCTTGGCCGTGCTGCCGGTCGCGCCGGCCGAGGCGCCGCCGGCGGCGGTCCGGAAGTTGATCGACGGGTCGTAGTTCTGGACGTAGAACTTCCAGGAGACACCGGCGGCCTGGAGCCGGTCGAAGATCGTCGGGAAGTCGTAGCCCGTCGGAGGGACCGTGCCGCCGCCGCGGGCCGCGATCGTGTACATATGGTTGATCGCGCTCGAGCCCCATGCGGAGCTGAAGAACCGCTGCGCCAGGACGTAGTCCGAGGCCAGGTTGTAGTAGCTGGGCAGGTCCGAGCCGTCGTAGTAGCCCATCGCCAGGTTCTCGGGGAGGTTGTAGAAGGCCTGAGCGGCGGAGAAGCCGTCCATCTTGCCGCCGTCGTAGGCATGGAGGGCCGCTTCGGTGCTGTGGTTCAAATCCACGGTCCGATGGCTGGTCAGGTGGAACCTGTCGTAGCAGGCCGTTGCAGAAGGGACCGGGGTGGGCGTCGGACGCGGCGTCGCGGTCGGCGTTGCCGTCGGCTTCGGCGTCGGGGTCGGCGTCGGAACGGGCGTGGGCCTGGCGGGGACCGCCGACGAGGACGGCGCGGGCGTCGGGGTCGGGGTCGGGGTAGGCGTCGGCGTGGCCGCCGGGACGGGCGAGGGGACCCAGTTGGGCTGGCAGGGTGTCGAGGCGGGCTCCTCCACGCCCGGGAAGGACGAGAAGTAGTTGTCGAAGGTGTGGTTCTCCTGCATCAGGAAGACCAGATGCTGGATCGGCTTGCCGGAGGCCGCGGCGACAGGCGAGGCGAACATGAGCGGCGCGATGCCGATGCCGCTCGCGGCCGCGATCACGACCGCGCGGGCGAGCCTGGACCGCTTCGTCCAGGAGATGCCTCGGCGAACGAACAGGGGCGGGCGGGAGCTCATGGACGTACCTCGAAGATCTCGATGACGACCTGGTTGGAGGTTCTCCCCGAGGAATCCGTGGCGTCCGCGTATTGCCTGTGAACGAGCACGCCGTGGTATCGGGCCACGTAGCGGCGCAGCAGGGCGTCGAAGAAGGGAGATCGCTGCGCCGACCAGATGTCGGTCGCGATGTACTGGACCTGGTTGAGCTGGAGAGCTCGGTCGGGGTTGTAGAGGGGGTCGTAGGCAGGGTTGCGCCGGATCGGGTTCGGGCTCACAGACAGGCCGTACGCCTGACGCTGGCCGTAGAACTCGATGATGTTCGCGAGGGTGGGGCCCTCGGTCAGGAACGTGGCCCCGGCGGGGACGTTCTGCTTGACCCAGGCGCCGACCTCCCGACCGCCGGGCAGGCCGCCGGTGCCGGCCAGAGAGCCGCTGATCGACGTGGACGCGACGGCCTGAGCCGTCGGCACCGCCACACTGAGGGTGGTCAAAGCCAGCAGCGCCCAGGCGGCTGCCGCGAGCCCGCGCGAAACCCGAGGTCGCGAGATCGCAGAGAAGACGCCCGTCGAGCTCCGGAAGGCGAGGGCGCGGGTCAGCGTGGCGGAAGGCCGCGGCAGCGTGAATCCGCGGCGACCCTTGAGCTGTTCCTTTGGCATGGGAACGGGCGTTTCGGCGACGCTGCCGCCGTGGAGGTCAACGACCCGTGCGAATAGCCGATCGAATACCAGGCCAACGAGGATGGCGATGGCCGGAGCGATCGGCATCAGGTACTGGAATCCCTTTACCGGCCAGAGCTCGAAGAATGCCGCCGGGATGGCGATCCAGGAGGTCAGGAGTCGGTCCTCCCAGCGGCCTCGGCGGATCACGTAGAGCAGGCCGGCCAGCGCGATCACGAGCGCGACCGGTCCGACCGCAGCCGGCAGGATGTCGCCGTAGAACGTCCAGGTGTGGTTGGGCTGTCGCAGGATCTCCCAGGCCACGAATGAGCCGGCGGCGCCCGTGCCCTTGCCGATCAGGATGGCGGCCGGGTAGGGAGCCACGGCGATTACGAACAGGAAGACGGCCACGAGCTGATGCCGGAACTTGATGCGGATCTCGGGGACCAGCAGCAAGAACACGATCGCCACGGGGATGAGCAGGACGGCCGTCTCCTTGGCCAGGACAGTAAGGCCGGACGAGAAAGCGGCGCCGTAGAGCCAGCGTGCCTGGCCGGTCCTGACGAAGCGGGTCAGCAGGTAGATGCTGAAGACGAAGAGCGCCGTCTCAGGGCCGTCGAGGAGGGCTTGACGGGTCACGACCACGTCGTAGGGCATCAGGGCCAGCAGACCGGCCGCGATGATGCCGGCCCGCCGTCCGTAAAGCAGCGAGCCCGTCGCGTAGGTCATCACGACCCCGCCCAGCCCGAAGGCCACGGAAATCAGCCGGGGCGTCAGGTCGTTGACGCCGAAGATCCGGAACGGGATCGAGTTGATGAACTGGACCAGGAGCGGATGCGCCCGGAAGATCGCGAATAGGGGCGCGTACGTCTGGTCGCCGGCGAGCGAAGCGCCCTGGCCGGCGTATACGGCTTCGTCGTTGTTGAAGCCCACGGCTCCGATGGACCAGAGCCGGACGAGTGCTCCGATGACGACGATCGCGACGAGCGCGGCCCACCATCGGATGTTGGCCCGGACGCTGGCGGCGGCGCGGCCGCGAGCCTCGGTCAGGTTGGGCAGGAATGGGATCCCTTCGACGAAGCCGTAGCCACGGGACGATATCGCCATCGCGTCGGACAAGCCGCCGGCCGCCCTTCCGGCGGCCGCCCGAGCTGCCAGGGCCCCTGCGGCGCTCGACGCCATGCCTGGGCGAACGGCCGGATGAGGGCTTCCGCCGGGCGGCCGCGGCGTGCGACCGCCCGCGCGAGCTCCCCGGCCAGACCGGGCGGCGCCGTCGGCGGATGCGTCCGGCGTGTCCGGAGATGCGTCGCCCGCGCTCCAGGTCATGCTGTCGGGACCGTAGATCTCCGGCCGCCCGCCGGCCGCGAACGCCATCGCCGTCCCGAGGCCCTTGGCC
>DAHXON010000093.1:0-4357 GCA_027364875.1 Chloroflexota bacterium | reverse complement strand
GGGGGCCGGCTAACCTCGAAAGGGAGTTCGCTCCCGGCGCCTCCCGCTGGAGTGGTCTTGCCGGCCGACTCCTCGGATCGGGTCATCTGCACGCCTGAGAGCATCTCGGCCGAGACTCCGGCCGCGGATTGGGCGAGGCCCGCCGCCAGGAACTCCTCCGCCGCGGCAGCCGCCGTCGCGGGAGCATTCGCGTCCGCGTCGATCGGGATGCCGACGCGCTGGTCGGGTTGGATCGGGATGCCGACCGGCTCGTACGCGGGCGCATTCGCCGCGGGCGCGGTCGCGGGTGCGGTCGCGGTCGCGGCCTGCTCGCCCAGGATGAGGCGCGGCAGAAGCTCGCCCCATTCGTGGCCGCGAACGCGCAGGCGCCACACCTTCACGTTGCGAAGGGCCGCCGTCAGGAGGCGCCGCTCGCGAGCGCGGAGGCTCATGTAGTCCTCGCCGCCGATTACGAGGTTCGGGGCCAGGGTTGCGAACGGCGGGAAGCCGTATGCGTCGTCCGTGTTGTCGATGAGCTGGTCGACCGCGTCCGAGAGCGAGACTCGCTCTTCGAGAGGCTCGCCGCGCTCCATGAGGAAGACGTTGTCGATGGGCGCCTCTTCGGTGATGTGCGCCGGCATGAGCGAGGTGATGTGGTACTTGGGCGGCGGAACCACCAGCTGAACCACGCTGTTGATCGACATGATCGGGATGTTGAGCGAGCCGAGGCCCTTGCCCACCGAGCGGCCGCTCTTGGAGTGGACGCGGCTCTGGACCTGCAGCTGCATGCGCTGCTTCGGGCTGAGCGAGTTCGCGTCGACCGCGCGAGTCATCGTGTGATAGGACAGCGTCATCGGCTTGGGGAAGGTCCTCACGCGGCCGGCCGGGTCGATGATCGCCATGTCGTCGGAGATGAAGCCCCAGCCTCGCTCGCGCACGAGGTTGATCACGGTGCTCGTCTTGCCCGTGTCGGTCTGGGCGGACAGCATCGTCGCGCGGCCGTTGACTTCCATGCCGGCGGAATGGAGCAGCACGAAGCCCTTGGAGACGAGGACGAACCTCAGCAGCGCCTCCACTACGTTCGTGTAGAGAACGTGGCGCGATAGAGCCAGGAGAGGCGATGCCTCGATCTCGATGGGGTTGCCCAGCGTCAGGTTGAAGTCGGCGCCCAGCACGCCGAGTTGCTCGCGGTAGGTCACGCGGTCGCCGTTTCGGCGGAGATGAATACGGGCGGCCGGCAGGGCCCCAACGCGCCGGATCCGAATCCGGATGTCCGGAGGCGTGGTGTCCGTGGTCCGGAAGTACGCCAGCTCGGGCAGCTCAGAGTCCGAGTCGAGGCGGATGAGGTCGGCGATGTTGTAGCGGAAGGCGGCCTGCTCGGCCTGCCCATCGGTCTCCTCCGAGTATGGATTGGCGCCCTTCTTGCGCCACACCCAGCCGTCCGAGACGGCGAACCGGACCGCGAACAGGACCCCGAGCGCGACCAGGTTCGAGGTCGCGGGCCTCATGTGGAAAGCCTCGGCGAGGAACCAGAGAGTCGGAATCCGGAGCACCAGCAGGAGGTTGTTCACGGCGGCGTAGGCCAGGTACCTGACCCACAGGGGTCCGACGAACCGGCGCCCGGAGAACGCCCACTTCTCGTTGCCGAGGAAGTTCCATGTTGTCGACGCCTCGGTCGAGAGAATGGCGGCGGCAACGAACCACACACCCAGATTGGAAACGAGTGCGACGTAGACCAGTTCGTTGACACCGATGCCGGTGAACCCGACCAGCAAGAAGCGAGCCAGGGCCGTGAGTCGGCCGGGTACCTGCTTCTCGGTCGCGCGGAGCGTCTGAGCTTTCATTTCTGGAACCCTCTTACCTCGCCGTGGGGCGGTGGGACGCTGGAAACCGGAGTCCTCGACGGCCAATCTGGCACGTCCTACCGGCTGGTTTGGGCTGCCCGTCCTGTCGACCCCCCGACGTGGCAAGCCCGCGGCCTCGGCCGGGTCACATATGGCTGGGCTTTGCGACCGGGACCTGGCCTCGGGCGGCCGCCCATCGAAGGGCAAGGACCACCTTGAAGGCCTCGAGGACGATCGCGGAGGTCATCTTCGATGCGCCTTCGCGTCGTTCCTCGAAAGTGATTGGGACTTCCTGAATTCGGGCGCCAAGCCGATGAGCCCTGAAAGTCATCTCGATCTGGAACGCGTATCCGCCAGCGTGGACCGCGTCCGAATCGATCGACTCGAGGAGCCCGGAACGCCAGGCCTTGAACCCGCCCGTCAGATCGCGGTACGGCAACCGCAGCACCAATCGGGCGAACCGGCCGCCGCCCTTGCTGATGAACCGGCGAACCGGATTCCAGCGCGGGATCTGACCACCGGGCACGTACCTGCTGCCGAGCACCAGATCGGCCTGGCCGGCCAGGATCGGCTCGAGCAGAGCAGGCAGAAAGCGGACAGGATGGCTGAAGTCGGCGTCCATCTGGACGATGACGTCGGCACCACGGGCCGCGGCGCTGCAGAAACCGTCCAGATAGGCACGACCCAGGCCTTGCTTGGCTTCGCGATGAAGCACCGCAACGTTGGGCCGTTCGGCGGCAATCTCGTCGGCCAGGGCGCCCGTGCCGTCCGGCGAGTTGTCGTCGACTATAAGAACCGATGCTTCGGGCACCGTGGCAAGGATTGCCTCCGTGATCGGGCGCACGTTGTCCCGCTCGTTGTACGTTGGCAGCACGAACCAGATGCGCTGACGGGCGGTGGACACGGCGCCTCCTCCAAAGGCAATCCAGGCAAGTGTCGAGGCGACGCAGCCTACGTCCTGCCCGAGGCGCGGCGCGACACCTGTTCCGGGATTGCCTGGGCCGGACGGGAATCGTTGCAGCAGGCGGAAGAGCCGCGACAACTGCCCTGCCGGACCCGGCAGGGTGGGGCGACCCCTGTAGGTGGTACGTGACGCCCACCCTTTTCAGTCTTCGAGTCAGCCGATGCGGGGATGATTCTTGCCGGCAATGGGCCCCTTCGAGCCACCCCTATGAAGTGGTTCGGGTGGGTACGAGCCCGAGACCGTCAACTGGTGTTACAAACGGCCTGTCGCGAGAACCGCGCCTGCTATTCCCGGCGGCGTCCGGATTTCCTATCCTGCCCGCGAATATCGCCGGGCACGCCATTCGAGCCTCTCGTCATCGCCCGAGCTTTCCGCCACCCGCGCCCTGAGCCGCCGCCCGTGCCCGACCACTTCCGCCTGGACCGCGACGGACCCTCCTGCTTCAGGAGCTCGACATGATCCGATTCCGTTCCGCCGGACAGCGTGTGCGCGCCCCTCGCCCGGGCGCCGCCCCGATGCGTCCCCCTTCGGGGCGCCGGCCGAACTTCGCTAAGGTCGTCCGGGTGCTCGGGGCAATCGGCGCCCTGTCCATCGTCGTGGTCGCGGTGTCGTCGGCCAATGCCGCCACGACCGTCACGCTCAAGCCGGTGGCCGACACGTGGGTCAACGCGAGCTCGCCCTCGTCCGCGTACGGGTCGAGCACCGTGCTCCGCGTCGACGGGTCGCCTGTGATGAAGGCATACCTCCGCTTCGATCTCCGGGGCATCGGCGGCACGGTCACCGGCGCGGTCCTGAAGGTCCACGCCAACAGCTCCAGCAGCCGCGGCTTCTCCGTCCACTCTGTGGCCAGCACGACCTGGAGCGAAAGCGGTCTCACCTACGTTGGCGCCCCGGCGCTCGGATCCGCGGCCATCGCGAGCGGCCCGGTCGTGGCCGGGGCGACCGTCAGCATCCAGGTCGGCTCGCTCGTCACCGGTCCGGGCCTCTTGAGCCTGGGGCTTACCGACAACAGCTCCACATCCATTTCGCTCGCCAGCCGGGAATCGGCCAATCCGCCCGTGCTGGTCGTGACCGCAACCTTGAGCGCGTCCGCCTCTCCGACGAGTTCCGGGTCCCAAACCCCGACGCCGACAGTCGTGCCCACGGTCGGTTCGACGACCACGCCGACGCCCGGGGCCACGACAGCACTGACCGCCACGCCAGGGCCGACGCCGACGCCGACCGCCATGATCGCGCCCATCAGCGACTCGACGTTGATCGTCGTACCCGTCAGCACCAGCATCCAGAGCACGCCGGCCAGCGCGCCCGGAACGGCCATGATGATGATGAACGGCTCGAGCCACGACTGGAAATTCGCGACCATCAGCAAATAAACGAGGATGATCGCGAGAACCAGCCCTTCGCCGAGGGTGACGAACGAAGCGCTCATCGCCTGGCTCTGCCCGCGGATCGCCACGCGGGTGCCGGCGGGAAGCTTGCCCAGCTTGCCGATCTCGTGCTGGACCGCCGCGGTCACGCCACCGAGGTCGCGGCCCGACACGCCGCAATCGACGTCGATCACCCGCTGCAC
>DAHXON010000092.1 GCA_027364875.1 Chloroflexota bacterium | reverse complement strand
CATCTTAGTGTCCCCCTCCCTTGGCCGGGGCCAGACTCACCAGATCGCTGGTGGTGATGACCAAATCGAGAAAGATTTTGACGGTCAAGACCAGGACGATGATGGCCAGCATCACCGCGGCCATGACCATGGCGATGGCCGAGCCAAGCGAGTAGTTGAACTGCTCGAAGGCGGCGTGGAACGCGGCTATCGATATCACGTGCGTGTCGCCGGTGGGATTGCCGACCAGGTTGGCCGACGGGAAGACCGAGAAGGCAAGCACGAAGGCCAGGCAGAAGGTGATGGCCAGCCCGGGTGCCAGCAGAGGCAGGACGATGTACCGGAACCTCTGGAGCCAGCTCGCTCCCATGATCGCGGCCGCTTTCTCCAGGCTCGGATCGATGCCGGACATGTACGAGAGCACGAGCAGGAAGGCAAACGGAAATCCGGTGATGACGAGGGAGAAGAAGACGCCCCAGTAGTTGTGGACCAGCAAGAGCGGCTGGTTGATCAAGTGGAAGTCGAGCAGGAACTTGTTGACCCAGCCCGAGCGGTCCAGGTACTTGATCAAGCCCTCGGCCGTCAGGACGGTGCCCAGTGTGATCGGCACAACCAGCAGAGTCGTGAGAGTGCGTTTCCCTCGGAATCGGCCCCTCATCCGATATGCGATCGGGACGGACACCAGGACGTTCACCAGCGCGGCCGGCAGGGCCAACCACATCGTGATGCCGATGGTGTCCCGAAGATACGAGTCGTTGAAGAACTCCTGATAGCTCGCCAGCGGGCCGCCCGAAGCCGGCGTCAGGGAGAGCTGCAGGCCGTAGATGAATGGATACACGAACAGGGCCACGAGGAACACGACGCCCGGCACCAGCAGGAGCAGGACCCGATCGACGCCGCGATCGGCCAGGCGATGGCGCAACGATGGGCGCTGGCTCAGGGTCAGGGCGCCGGTTCCAGTCGACGAGCCCGCGGCCGCGGCGCTCATGGCGTCACTCCGAGCACCTCGGCGGGCGCCGCGGGCGAGTCGAGGGGATACACCAGCACGCGTTCGGGTGGGACCGTGATCGTCACCGTGTCCGCCGGCGCGAGCCGTTTCTCGGTTCGGAAGTAGACGCGGTCGCCGCTCTTGAGGGTTGCTTCTACGAGCATCTCGCGGCCGTGGTACTCGACTACCTCGGCGGTCACCTCTACGCGATTGGGGCCCGGGCCTTCGACCTCGATGTCCTCGGGTCTGATGGCCGCGACGGCCCGCTGCCCGTCGAGCTGGCCGAAGACCTGGCCGGTCAGACGTACGCCCGTGCCCGCGACCACAGCCTGGCCGGCGCTCTTCTCGGCGACGTCGAGCTCGAACATGTTCCGGTAGCCCATGAAGCCGGCCACGTATCGGTTGACCGGGTGTTCGTAGACCTCGCCGGGAGTACCCACTTGCTGGACGACTCCTTCCCGGAGCACCACCAGCCGGTCGGCCATCGAGAGGGCTTCTTCCTGATCGTGGGTGACATAGATCGTGGTCAGGCCAAGTGTCTGGTGGAGGCGCCGGATCTCGGTCCGCATCGCCAGCCTGAGCTGGGCGTCCAGGTTGGAGAGAGGCTCGTCCATGAGCACGAGCGGCGGCTCATAGACGATCGCCCGGGCAATCGCGACGCGCTGCTGCTGCCCGCCTGATAGCTGGCCAGGCAGCTTCCTGGCGTGCTCTTCGAGCCGCACAAGGCGCATGACTTCGTCGACGCGCTTATGCATCTCCGGTCCGCGGACCTTCCGCATCTTCAGGCCGAAGGCGACGTTGTCGCGAACCGACATATGAGGAAAGAGGGCGTAGTTCTGGAAGACCATGCCGAATCCGCGCTGCTCCGGCGGAAGCCCGTCGATCCGCCGATCGTCGAGCCAGATGCTGCCGGCCGAGAGTGGCAAGAGCCCGGCCAGGCAATTGAGGGCCGTTGTCTTGCCACAGCCCGAAGGTCCGAGGAGGGCGATGAACTCGCCCCCTCGGATCGTCAGGCTGAGCTCGCGAAGCGCGGCCTGGTCGCCGAATCTGCGGCCGATGCCGTCGAGTTTCAGCTCCTTGAACCGCTGATCGCGCATTTCAGGTTCCCTGTGCTATTGGGTTGGCTACTTCTTGCCGATCTGCTTATCCCACATGTCGAACGCCGTGACCTGCGCATCCGCGGGCAGCGACGTCTTCTTGGGGAACTGATCGATCCAGGTCGCGAACTCGGGCGGGACGATGTCCTTGATGGCCGCCTGGCTGTCGGCCGGAGCCATGTCGATGGTCACGTTCTTCACGGCCGGGCCGGGGTAGAAGTAACCCTTGTCGTACGAGATGGCCTGCTGGTCGGGCTTGAGCATCCAGGCGATGAGC
This sequence comes from Chloroflexota bacterium, assembly GCA_027364875.1. Classification (GTDB taxonomy): domain Bacteria; phylum Chloroflexota; class Limnocylindria; order Limnocylindrales; family CSP1-4; genus Fen-1039. The sequence continues at coordinate 11,929 of DAHXON010000092.1, read as the reverse complement.
TGGAGGTCGGCGTTCAGGACGGCCGAGGAAACCCCGCTCGGGATCACGGCGTACTGCGCATCCGTAACCCAGGTCATGTTCTGGAAATTGATCACCTTCGTCGTCTTCGGCACGGTGCCGAGGACGATCGGGTTGATGTACCAGCCCGTCGTGCTGGCGAGCATGTCAACCGTTCCGGCCGCGAGGTCTTTCATCGTTGCCGTGGTGCCGGTCTGATAGACGTTGATGTACTGGCCGAGATCCTTGAGGTAGGCCCAGGTCTTCGCCCAGCCGTTGACCGGGTCCGTCGGATCCGTGTCGCCGAGCATGTAGGGCAGGGACATGAGGAAGGTGCGGCCTGGTCCGGAGTTGGCCGGGCGGGCGTATTCGAACTTGCCGGGGTGAGCCTTCGCCCAGGCCAGAAGGTCCGCGGGCGTCTGGGGAGGGGTCGCGACGTTCGTCGGGTTGTACTCGAGCAACGGCCCGGAGGGGTAGTAAACGACTTCGATGCCGTAGCCCTGGGCCAGCCCCTGCATGGCCGCGGCGGGCTCCAGGTAGTTCTCCATCAGGTTGGGGAACGAGGCCTGATGATCGGGGATGATCTTGGTCAGGAGGTTGTTCTTGATGCCGGCGGACAGACCGTCGGTGCCGGTCAGGACCAGGTTGATCGCCGAGGAGCTCGAGGCCTGCTGGGCCTGGAGCTTGCCGGCCATCTCGGGCGCCGTCGCGGTCGTGTAGGTGACGTTGCTCACGATCTCGGGATGGGCCGCCTTGAAGTTCTCGATCATCCCCTTGGTCAGCTGCAGGTTGCCGGCGACGTCGAGGATGTTGATGGTGACCGGGCCGCTCCCCCCGCCGCCCGAGGACGGCGGTGCGTTTGTTGCCGTGGCGGGGGCGCTGCACGCCGACACGATGAGTCCCGCAACCAGGACGAGCCCCAGCCTGCGGACGAATGGGCTTGAAGACATCTCTCGGTGCTCCTCCGCTACTTGACTATCGCCGGATCTGCGTTCCCAGCGGCCCTCCGCCGTGGGGTACCGGTCGCACTGCCTGAGGGCACGGGCCCCGTTGATGCCCGCACGATGAGCTGGGCGCCGAGCATTTCCTCATGGACGCTGGCGCCCGGGTGGGCTAGTTGCTCCAGAAGGAGCTCGATGGCGACACGTCCCGACGGCTCCAGCGGCAGCGCGACGGTCGTCAAATGGGGGTTGGCCATCCCGGCCATGGGGATGTTGTCGAACCCGACAACACTGACCTCATCCGGGACGACGACGCCCCGGTCTGCCAATCGACTGAGAACGCCCAGCGCCATCAGGTCGTTGTAGGCGATCACAGCCGTCAGATCTCGGGCCAGCACCAGGTCCGCGGCGTGCTGGCCCGCCTCGAACGTAGGTGCGAAGGATCCGAGCTCGATGGCGTCAAGGGCGTGGCTTCGTGCCCCGGCTCTGAGTCCGCGCCGCCGTTCTCGGTTTGACCATGAGTGCACGGGCCCGGCCAGAAAGCCAATTCGCCGGTGCCCGAGCGCGGCCAGATGCTCGACTGCCTGGCGCATGCCGCGGGCACTGTCGAGGAGTACCCCGGACGTGCCGGCGACGCGGCGGTTCAGCAGGACGAGCGTCGTGTCGCGCCGAAGCTGCTGGAGCTGTGGCTCCGAAAGGCGGGACGAGCAGATGACGACGCCGTCGACCTGCCGGGCCATCTCGCGGACCAGCTCCATCTCGAGCCGGGGGTTCTCTTCCGAATCCGCGAGGAAGACGGAGTAGTTGGCCTCCCGGGCCCGAGCTTGAGCCCCTTTGAGGACTGCCGGGAAGAACGGGTTGCCCAGGTCCGGCACGACCACGCCGATGTTGCCGGTCCTGCCCGTAGTGAGGCTCCGGGCGGCCCGGCTCGGCCGGTAGCGCAGCTCCTCGGCGACGGCCAGGACGCGGACGAGCGTCTCCTCGCGCACGAGGCCCGGCTCGGCAAAAGCTCGAGAGACCGTTGCCGGGGAGACGTTTGCTTCTCGGGCGACATCGCGGATCGAAGGCGCCTGGCCATCGCGATGAGCGCCTCTGCCTCGCCGTGACGGCGGCGTCGCCAAATCGGTGAGGCTGCCGGTTTCCGGAGCCGGTGACGTGCGGTCCGTGACTTGCTTCTGCGGCATGACACGACAATGAAAGCGGTTGCAGAAAATGTCAATACCAGTCCATCATGTCATCGGCCGGAACCGGGCTCGCGGAGCGGCGGGATCGAGGCTGCCGGCGGAATCCAAGGAGTCGGACGGAAGCGGACATGAATCCTCTGGACTCGGGACCGCATGGCCGGTCGAAGAGCAACAGAATTGCGGACGTTCGCGCCACCACGGTGACGGTGCCTCTCCGGGCGCCGCTCCGGCACGCGGCGGGAGCCCATTGGGGCCGTTTCGTGCGGACGATCGTCGAGATCGAGACCGAGGGCGGCGTCGTCGGCCTTGGCGAGATGGGCGGAGGCGGTCAGAGCGCCCAGGCCACTATCGAGTCGCTCAAACCCAAGCTCCTCGGCCACGACGTCTTCGACACGACCGCGCTGTGGTTCAAGATCCTGAACCCGACGGCCGCGCTCTACGACAACCGGACCCAGGTGCACGCCGCGCTGGAGTTCGCCTGCCTGGACGCCGCGGGGCAGGTTCTCGAGATCCCGGTCTACGACCTGCTCGGCGGCAAGATGCGCGATCGAGTCCCATTCGCGAGCTACCTCTTCTTCCGCTATCCCAACGAGAAGACCGGGGAGGGTGAGGTCCGAACGGTCGAGCAGCTCGTGAGTTGCGCCCGCGACCTCAAACGCGAGCATGGCTTCAGCAGCCACAAGCTCAAAGCCGGCGTGTTTCCTCCCGACTATGAGCTCGAATGCTTCACTGCGCTCGCCGAGGCATTCCCCGAGGACAACCTCCGCATCGACCCGAACGCCTCCTACAGCGTCCGGGACGCCATTCGCGTGGGTCGCGCGATCGCGGGCTTCCGCAACGACTACTACGAGGACCCCACCTGGGGTATGAACGGGCTGCGCCAGGTGCGCAAGTTCGTCAATCTGCCCATCGCCACCAACACCGTGGTCACCAATCTCGAGCAGCTCTCGGCCAACGTCCGCGATCCCGCGGTGGACGTCGTCCTTCTCGACACCACGTTCTGGGGCGGCATCCGGCCCGTGCTCAAGGCGGCGGGCGTCTGCGAGACCTTCCAGCTGGGGATCGGGGTTCATTCGTCGGGTGAGCTGGGGATCCAGCTGGCCACGATGCTCCACTTCGGGGCGGCGCTGCCCTCGCTGGAGTTCGCGGCCGACGCCCACTACCACCAGCTGACCGACGACATCATCGAAGGCGGCCTGATGCCGTATCGAGACGGCTCGATCGCCGTGCCGGACGGTCCCGGCCTGGGTGTCCGGCTGGATCGTGAGCGAGTCGCCAAGTACGCGCGCCTCTACGAGGAGCTGGGCGGCTATCCGTACGACCGCGACCCGGGTCGTCCGGGATGGTATGCGCGGGTCCCGAACGAGCATTGGGCCGACCCGTCGGACGACTCGGTGCCGAAGCTCTCTGAGGGTTCACGATGAGGAGGCCGGAATGGCTCGGCGACGTCTTTGACGAGCTCCTGGGAATGGGGCTCGTACCGGTCGTCGAGATCACCGACGCGGACCAGGCAGTTCCCCTTGCCGAAGCGCTTGCCGAAGGTCACATCCGGGTCGTCGAGGTCACGTTCCGAACGCCCGCGGCCGAGGAGTCGATCCGTCGGATCGCCAGACATGTACCCCAGCTTGTGCGCGTGGCCGGTACGATCACCTCGACCGCTCAGGCGGACGTCGCGCTCGATGCCGGCGCGGAGCTCCTCGTCGCCCCGGGCTTGAACCGGGCAGTCGTCGAGCATGCCCTGCGCCTGGGGATCCCGATGATGCCCGGAGTGTTGACGCCCACCGAAGTCGAGGCGGGACTGTCGCTCGGTCTGGAGATGTTCAAGGTTTTTCCGATCGAGCCGGTCGGCGGCGTGCGGTACCTCAAGGCACTGGCGGCGCCATATCCGAAGGTCCGCTGGAATCCCACCGGTGGGATTACGCCCGCCTCTCTTCCTGACTACCTGAAGATGACGAGCGTCCTGGCGTGTGGCGGCAGCTGGATCGCGCCGCGGGCGGACATCGAAGCTGGCAAGTTCGACGAGATCGCGGCGCGCGCCGCAGAGGCGGTTCGGATCGTTCGCGAAACGCGTATGGGCATGAAGCCATGAGCCCGATCGTCCTCAAATCGCGCGATGAAGCACGCTGGGACTGCGTCGCGCTCGGCGAGGTCATGCTTCGTCTCGATCCGGGCGAGGACCGCATAAGCCGGGCCCGTTCGTTCCGGGCGTGGGAGGGCGGGGGCGAGTACAACGTCGCCCGGGGCCTGGCGCGCTGCTTCGGTCTGCGGACGTCGATCGTGACGGCCCTCGTGGACAACCCCGTGGGACGCCTGGTCGAGGACATGATGCTGGCCGGCGGAGTGGACCTGTCCCATGTGATGTGGCGGCAATCCGACGGCGTGGGCCGCGAGTCTCGAAACGGGCTCAACTTCACGGAGCGTGGTTTCGGCGTCCGGCCGGCGCTCGGCTGTTCGGATCGCGGCCACACGGCCGCCTCGCAGATGCGGCCCGGCGACGTCGACTGGCCGGCGCTCTTCGGCGGCGAGGGTGTTCGCTGGTTCCACACGGGAGGCATCTTCGCGGCGCTGTCCGAGACCACGTCCGGTCTGGCCGCGGAAGCCATGCAGGCTGCCCGTGCCGCGGGAACGGTGGTCTCGTACGACCTCAACTACCGGCCCTCCCTGTGGAAATCGATCGGCGGGCAACGGCGGGCGCAAGAGGTGAATCGCGAGCTGGTCAGGCATGTGGACGTGCTGCTCGGCAACGAGGAGGACTTCATCGCCGCGCTGGGCTTCGAGGTCGAGGGCGCCGACGAAACCCTGTCGGATCTGGACGAAGCGGCCTACGTCCGGATGGCCGAGCGTGTCGCCGGCGAATACCCGAACCTCAAGATCGTGGCCTCGACGCTGCGGACGGCCCGGACGGCCAGCCGCAACGACTGGGGCGCGATCCTCTGGACGGAGGCCGGCTCCTTCGCCGCCCGCCAGAGGAAGGACCTCGACATCCTCGATCGAGTCGGAGGCGGGGACTCCTTCGCGTCGGGGATGGTCTACGCCCTCCTTGCCGGGAAGACGCCGGCCGAGGCGGTCGAGTGGGGGGCGGCTCATGGCGCTCTGGCGATGACCACTCCGGGGGACGTCAGCATGGCCACCCGTGACGAGGTCGAGCGGCTGGTCAAGGGAGGATCCGGCCGGGCCCTGCGGTAGCTTGCCGGCGGGGGCAGGGGGTTCGCGGCGGCCTCGCGATGACGGTCTCGCGGCGGTCTCACCGCGGCCGCGAGGGTCCCTCAGCCGATGAGCAGCCGGGCCTCGGCCACGAGGCCCACCACGATGATCGCGCCCCGGAGGACCGGCGGCGGCAGCCGGCGGCCGATCCTGGCGCCGACCTGGCCGCCAAGGATGGAGCCCGCGGCGATGAGGATCACGACGTCCCAGCGCACCTGCGCCGCGAAGATGAAGAGGATGCCGGCGACGCCATTGACCACCGCCGCGAGAACGTTCTTGAGACCGTTGAGGCGTTGGAGCCTGTCCGGCACGAAGATCGTCAGCAGCGCGATCATGATGATGCCCTGGCCCGCTCCAAAGTAGCCGCCGTAGATCGCGGTGGCGAAGAACAGCACGAAGAGCGGCCAGGACCGATGCGCCTCGGGATGGCGATGCTGGGTCAGGACGCGCGACAGCCACGGGCCGGCGGCCACGAGCACCAGCGCAAGGCCGATCAGGACCGGCACGACGGCCTCGAACGCGCCCGGAAAGGCGAGGAGGAGAATCCCGCCGGTCAAGCCCCCGGCGCCCGACGAGAGGCCGAGCCAGAGCCCTCGCTGCGTCTGCCCGGCCAGTTCGCGCCGATAGCCGAACGCACCGCTGATGGAACCCGGAACCAGCCCGACGGTGTTTGAGACGTTCGCCGTCAACGGCGCGAAGCCGAACGCCAGAAGGGTTGGGAACGTGATGAGCGATCCGGAACCCACGATGGTGTTGATGGTCCCGGCGCACAGGCCGGCGGCGAAGATGGCGCCAACCTCGAAAGGGCTCATCGAGGCGGCCGGAATTCAGGGCGGAGTTGGGCGGAAGTCACGCGAGGATCGTAGCGGGGATTCCGGCAGCGGGCCGAGCGGCACCCGAGACGGCGTTTCTGCCCGAGTCGACGTTCTGAGTCGGCGTTCTGACCGAGTCGGCCGAGGGGCGTCCGAGGGGCGGCCGAGGGCCAGCCCTCAGCGTCAGGCGTAGAAGTCGACCACCAGCCTGGTACAGCGCGAGATCCAGATGCCGATTCCGGCCGTGTGGAAGTACTTGTTCATGATGTTCGTGTAGTGGTTGTTGCCGCGCCACTTGGACTCGTTCTGGTAGTAGATCTCTACGTTCGCGAGTCCGCTCGCGCTGGCGCCGCTGGGCGAGGCGATGTTCTCGCCCCAGGAGCCCGAACCGTAGCCGGCGGCGCGCAGCCGGGAGACCGGCGTGGTGCCGTTCAGGTAGTGATTGAGCTGGCACGTGTCCGCCATGTACTTGGCGTACGGTCGGGCCACCTTGTCCGATATGCCCGCGTTGAGGGCGAGAGCGCGCTGGGCCGGCCTGGTGTGGTGCGTGACGGTGCTGCAGTAGCCGCCGGCGACGACCCAGCCGCCGGTTCGGGTGCAGTTCATCAGCTCCAGGTAGTACTTCTCCGCGGACAGATACTGCGGCCCGATGTTGGTCCACTTGATGGTCGTGGGCGGCTTGTAGACGATCCTCCTGGAGCTCGTCTTGGCGACGGTGAAGGTCACGCTCTGGGCCTTGCCGATGCTGATCCCGCCCGTCGAGCGAGCCGACGCGGCGACCGAGATGCCGACGATCGTGCTGGTGGCGAACGGCCGGCGCGGCGTCCACGTCAGGACCGAATCGTCCTGCGACCAGCTGACGTTGCCGGCCACGACCCGATCGTTGGACGTGATGCGCAGGGCCGCCGCGGTGGCCTTGGTGTCCATGCTGACGCTGAACGTCACCGAGATCGCCTGGTTCGTGTCGCGCGAGACGCTGCCGCCGGCCGGCGTGAAGTGAACGATCGCCGGAGTGGGCAGAGTCTCGACGTCGAGGCTCGTGACCGGCAGGAGCGACGAGCCCGAGGCGTCGGCCCCACCGTTCGTCATCGCCAGCAGGTATTTGCTGCCCGTCTCGAGCTGGGTCTCCGGGGTCAGGGTGAAGACAGTGGACGCCTGATCGGTGGGATCGTCGCCCGCGAGCTTGACGGGCACCCGTGGGCTGATGCTGAGACGAGCCAGCACGGTGGCGTACTTCACCGGCCGCGTGAACGTCACCTGGAAGGCGGTTCGCGGCGAAGCAAGGCCACCGACCATCTGAGTGGCTTTGATCTCGCCCGCGGTCAGCGCGCCCGTCTGGAAGGTCGCGGTGACCGGCTCCGTCAGGCTGAGACCCTCGACGTCCACGGCCGACTGGGCGACTCGAACCGAATAGGCCGTGAAGGGCTCCCAATGCGTTTTCGGTCGCAGCGCCAGCGTCTGGTTCGTGGCGTCCCAGCGAAGGTCGACCTCCGTCTGAGGCGCCAGCGATAGAGCCTGCTCTACCGTGGAGGCGTTCATGGGCTTGGTGAATTGGATCTGGAAGGGGGCGTCCAGGGCCACGTCCGTCTGGGCGCGGAGGGCGTTCGCCCCGGGCGGTATGGGAACGAACGTCTCGAGCTGGTCGCCCGCGGCCGACTTGACGGGAAGTCCAACGAGGAGGGCCGCGACGACCAGGAAGACGGCTCCGGCCGGGATCGCCGCCCTGACCACGCCCGATCCGCGCAGCTACCGCGGCCGGGAGGGCCGGGGCAGCCGATCGATCCGGGAAGCCAGGCCGGCGGCCGTTACCTTCGTCAAGCTTCGGTCTCCTGTGGCCGGCCGCCGTCGCGTCCAGAACCGCGGCAGCCATGTGGAATCGCAGCCAGCGTAACACTGCCTCGAACGGGCAGGCAAACGGGAGGGGCTCGGGCTTGTCCTATCTCGCACGAGGATTAGACTTGCGACGCTTCGCGGGCAAACGATGCGAGCGGCGGGAATACCGTCCGGCGACAGGGGTGTGGATTTGGTGAGTCGCCATACGAGCGGAATGGACCGCGGTTTGGACCATGGCCGCTGATGCGGGTTCGGGCGGAGACACCGCACCAGGCCGGACGGTCGTGCCTGTCTCCGTGGTCGTGTGTGCCCGGAACCGAGCCTCCTCGATCGGACGCTGTCTCGAGTCGGTATTTGCCGGACGGCCGGCCGAGGTCATCGTCGTCGACGGCCTCTCCACCGACGAAACGGCGACCATAGCTCGCAGGTCTGGCGCAGTGGTCGTCTCGGACGACGGCCGGGGACTTGGGGCAGCCCGGGAGCACGGCGCGGAGCTGGCCAGCCAGGACGACATCGTGTTCGTCGACGCGGATGCGACGATCCTGCCGGACACACTCGAGGCGCTATACCTCGAAGCCCACGAATTGGTCTACGACGCCATCCAGGCGCGTCTCGAGTGCCCACCCGGCCCGCTGACCTACTGGCAGTCCGGCGAGATCTGGCGGCGAGGGGCGCAGGAGCGACCTGGCCGTGCCACTGTCCTGGGATGCCAGGCGACGTTGATCCGACGCGCTCTGGTACGGCGCGTTGGGTTCGATCCCGTGTTCACCGGCGCCGCGGAGGATCACGACTTCTTCTTCCGGGCGCGCGCCTCAGGAGCGGTGCTCGGCCACAGCGCTCGGGCTGTCGCCTACCACGAAGACAGAGCGTCGCTACGGGAGTTCATGAGCCAGCGGTTCTGGTACGGCAGGGGAATGGCGCGCCTGATCGTCCGGCATCGCATGCTCGCCGATCAGGTCGGGAATGCTCGCAAGGCAATGCGCAGAGACCCCGCTCGGATTCCGTTCATGTCGGTGAGCTGGAGCTTCACCGCACTCGGGATGGCGGCCGAGCTGACGCGAGTCGCCCTGGACGCCGATCTCCGGCGGAGGTTGCGGCGCCGGTCAATCTGACCGGGTGCGTACGCGGGCGGCACCGAACTCCCCGGCGCGGCCCGGCGCAAACCCCTACCCGGTGCTTGGCTCTGACGCGTGGGATTTTGGGGTGGCCTACGGGGGTCGAACCCGTAACCTGCGGATCCACAGTCCGCTGCTCTGCCGGTTGAGCTAAGGCCACCGCGGGCGCCGTTCGCGGCTCGGAACGGACAACTCCGGGCGCGGGCCTGCGGAGCCGCCGCGATGAGGGAGAGTAGCAGGCTTGCGCCTCGGATGCCTGCCCGGATTTTCCGGCGGGCGGGCCGGCCGTTCCGTCATGGGGATCGGCCGATCAGATGCTCGCTCCCGCACGTCACAGGAACGGAAAAGGAGCGATTGAACAACTGTGGAAGCCTGGCAATCGCGGCGGCGCGGCGGCGCGGCGGCGCTGGCGCTCGTGGTCGGATCGGCGGTCGTGGGCACGCTCGCGGTCAGCGGCACCCTCGATCAGATGAACGTAACCCTGGTTGCTCTCGGCTTCGATCCCGACCGAGCCCAGCTGATTGAAGCGCTCGTGGCGTGCGGCCTGGCGGCGGCGACCGTGCAGCTTGTCGGCGGGATAGAGGAGCTCGCCATCGCCTTCGGCTACGTCGTGGGCATCGGTTTGTTCGGCTCGACGTTCGTGGCCGAGACGCAGAACGCGTTGCACGCGAGCGGGGCCGAGGGGTCGTTCGATCCCGGTGGCTGGATCGTCACGCTTGCCGCGCTCGTGACGTTCGTCCTCCTGACCGCCTGGGCCTCGGCGACACTGGCAGGCGCGATGCGCCGGGCGGCGTGGCAGGCGCTGGCCGATGCCGGAAGAGCGACTGATGGCCGCGGTGCCCGAACGCTTCGCCGGCCGGCCCGCATGACCGCCCTGGTGGTCCTGAGCCTGGTTGCGATAGTCGCGGCTGGCAACATGTTCAACTTCGGCGCCAGCTTCTACATGACCGCCGACGGCCAGGCGGCTCCGGGTCTGGTGCCCAACGGCGAGCTGGCGCTGGGGCCGTCCGCCGCTCCCTCGCCGAACGGGCAGACGGCCAGCCCGAGCGCCTCGCCCGGTACGCCCACCCCGTCGCCCACGCCGCCGTCCACTCAACCGCCGCTGGCGCCCGCCTGGCAGGGGCCGCCTCCCAAGGGCTCCGGCAACGTCGCCATCCTCGGATTTCCCGGCCCCTGGGTCAACGCCGGCAGCGCCACCGAAGAAGTCGCGATCTACACCCCTCCCGGCTACGACTCGAATCCGCTGACTCGCTACCCCACGCTCTACGAAGCGCCGTTCAACTTCGCGCTGTGGAATAGCGCGATCCACGTAAAGGCAACGCTCGACGCCCTCATAACCAGTGGCTCGATCCCGCCGGTCATCGCCGTCTTCATGAATGCCTGGGGCGGCCCATTCGCCGACGCCGAGTGCTCGAATTCGGCCGACGGGAGGGAGCTGATGGACACGTTCATGGGCGTGACGGTGCCTGCGTACGTGGATTCCCACTACCGGACCATCCCAACGCCGCAGGCGCGTGCGACCTTCGGGATGTCCGAGGGCGGCTACTGCGCCACGATCCTTGCCCTTCACCATCCCGCGACCTTTGGGGCGGCGATCTCTCTGTCGGGTTACTTCGAGGCGGGCGCGAGCGGCTCGGTCGCGCGACTGCCCTACGGCGGGAACGCCAGCGTGTTGGCCAAGGACTCGCCGTTCCAGGTGGCCCCGACGCTTCCCTCCGCGACCCGGCACGGCATGTATTTCGTCCTGGTCGCGGACGAGACCCAGGGTTTCTTCGGGCCTCAGATGACGACGTTCGCGGACGTCCTGGCCCGGGCCGGATACCCGGATTCCGTAATCGCCGCGAGCGTGCCTCACGGCTGGACGCAGGTTCGCGACTACCTGCCTCGGGCGCTGGAGCTCGTGGCCGCCTGGCAGCGCTCGGTGGGCGTCTTCCGCTGAGCGGCTGAGCCGGCTGCTTCGGTCCTGCGGGGCCCTTCGAAGCCACCGAATCGGCCGAAACCCGCCCGGACCTACCCGAAGAGGGCACCCCCGGCAGAAATCGCCCGGACTTTAGTCGGATTTACCCTCAATCCAGCGCATTTTTCCAGGGTACGAGCGCACCCGCCCTCAGGGACGAGCGAGCGGGCTGTCGCGGGGGCTAACCGGTCCTAAGTTGAGTGCACAACTCAAAACAGGCACCGGGGTATCGCCGAAAATGCTGGGCAGAACCCTCTTCTCGACTCATGTGCCTGCGTCGCATAGCAGAAAGCGACTCGCAGGCTTCTCGTTCGTACTCGCCGTGTTTGCCGTTCTGGTGACCGCGAGTCCGGTTCTGGGCTGGAGCATCTCTTCGTTCAGCCCCGCCGACGAGCAGCTCCTCTTTTCTCTGACGAACCAGGACCGCGCCTCCGCCGGCCTCAACGCCCTCGTCAACGACACCTACCTCCACAAGGAGGCGGAGTGGCGCGCCCAGGACATGGCCGAGCGCAACTACTTCTCGCACCAGATCCCGCCCGACAACCAGATGGTCTTCGCGTACATGACCAAGGACGGGTACTGCTACAAGGTCGCGGGCGAGAACATCGGTTTGAGCTCGTACGGCGACGACGTCGCGACGACCCGGATCGAGACGGCCTTCATGGGCTCCCCGACTCACCGAGCGAACATCCTGGGGACGTGGGCTCGCATGGGCGTCGGCGCGTATAAAGCCGCGGACGGCAGGAAGCTCTACGCGGTGCTCTTCTCGATCCCGTGCGGTGTGAGCGTCTCGCAACCCTCCCCGGTCACGACTCCCGCTCCGGCCAAGCCGAAGCCGACTGCCAGGCCGACGGCGAAGCCGACCGCGAAGCCGACTCCGACACCC
>DAHXON010000091.1 GCA_027364875.1 Chloroflexota bacterium | reverse complement strand
GACTGGGGCTGGGCGAGGGGCTCGGAGTGTTGGTGCCACACGCCCAGACGAGGACGGCTACTGCGGCCAGGCCCGCGAGGCGCAGGTGTCGGCGGGTCGCGTACGTGTCGGATGCCATCGAATCCTCCGGATCAGGGCCTACTGCCGACGCCGTCGAGCGCGTCGTCCCCTCCTGGCGCGGCGTGACCGCGCCTGATTTGCCACAGAGTCGACGGAGTATGACCACACGCTCCGGGCCAAAGTAATGGTCCGGGCAGAGAGTCCCGCCAGTCGAACGGGGCCGATGGATGCGTCCCGCCAGTCGGGTTTGGTCTCAGGCTGGGGGCGTCGCGAGCTGCTCCTGGCGAGCCTTCAACACCCGGCAGGCCCTCAGAGTCACCCACTTGCTCGGCTGGCCCTGCCGGTCGATGTCTCTGATCATCTTTCCGTGGTAGGAGTAGCAGTTGACCCAGCGGCCCCGGTCGTCCTGCTGGGAGAGCAGCCATTCGAAGGCGTGATCCAGGCGCGGGTCGGCCGCGGCCCCGGCATCGCACAGCGCCTCCAGGTTCTGCAGCACGTCCGTTACGTATCCCGACGGAAAGCCGAGCCTGAACCAGGAACCACTCGGCCCGCCGGTCTCGCCGCTCGTCGGATAGTCGGCGACGGCGGGATCGCGGCTCAGCAGGAACTCGACGCCGGCATCGATCGCCCGCGCGACGGTCGGACTTCTCTTCTCGCGAGGCACGCGTGCGAGGGCAAGGAGGGCTTTGACCGCACCCCAGGCGCACGGGTTGCCGGCGTTCGCCCCGCAGCGGAAGCCCGGTCCCGGCGTATACCCGTACCAGCGGTCAATGCCCTCGCCGGTGACGGCCGCCGCCTGCCAGGCCAGGCATCGCTGGATGCGCTCGTCGTCCAGGTAGCCAAAGCCGATCATCGCCCGGAGCAGGTTGCCGTTGAGGCAGTGGATCACGCCTGACGGCTGCGCATGGCCCTTTGCCTCGCCCGTGGCACTGAATCCGCCTGTGGCCGCCTGGGCCCACGTGATCAGGTAGTCGCAGCCGCGCCGGATGCGCTCGTCACGACCGTCCGCTCCGAGCTGGTCGAGAAACGTCACGCTCCAGACCGTTCCCGAGTACTTGGGGCCGTAGCCTTTCCCCGGCTGGATCCACCAGCCCTCCGCATGCTGCGCCCCCAGGATCGAGGCGATCGGGTCGGCGGCCATCGCGGCTGACTGGGCCTCCAAGACCTCCGGGTCGTCCGGGGGACGGTCGAGCACTTGTCGCAACGCCAGGTGACGCGGCCCCGGATCCTCCGGCTCGAGAAGCCACGCCAGAGGATCACCGTTGAGAACCTCGCGCCAACCCGTCATGTCGCCCACCTCCACGCTCAAACGATACGCGCAGGGGTGCAGCGCCGCGTTCTCAAAAGGAGTAAAAAGCGCGTGGACACGTCCACCGCCGTCAACGCGTCTCTCGTGCTCGTCCGCCCGCCCATTGCCGTCCCGTCGCCGGTCCCGCCGGCATCCAGGCAAGCGTCCGAGCCAGCCGCTCCCGTCTCGGCATGAAGAACCGCTCGCGTGATCTGCGACGTCCGCCGGTCGCGCAACTCTAAGGTCGCTCGCCCGTGCCCGACGGTGCTGGACACGTCCTGGGAACGCCATCTGGGGGGCATGGAGAGAGGAGTCTGCGCATGGCCGTCACGACCGCGGATCAGGTTGTGGTTCCCGCCGGGCAGGTCGGGCTCAAACGTGTCCTCAAGACCCGGGACCTCATCGCCTTTGGCGTGATGATGATGTTCCCGCTCGCTCCGGTGGCCGTCTACGCGGCCGTGGCCGGCTCGACCGCGGGCCACATGGCCGGTGCCTACGTAGTCGCCATGGTCGCGATGCTGTTCACGGCCCTCAGCTATGGGGCGATGGCCGGCGCCTTCCCACGAGCGGGTTCAACCTACACGTTCACCAGGAATGGCCTCAACCAGTACGTCGGGCTGCTGGCCGGTTGGGCGATCATGCTCGACTACCTGCTCTTCCCCAGCCTCAACTTCATCATCATCGCCGTTTTCGCCCAGCAGCTGGCCGGCACCGTGGGGCTCTTCCAGGGCTGGGATTACTGGGTCTGGGTCCTCGTCGCGGTGGCCGTGGTAACGCTCTTCAACCTGATCGAGGTCAAGTGGCTGGCGCGAGTGGCCGCCGTCCTGCTCGTCGTCTGTCTCGTTGTCATCGCCTGGTTCATCGTCGCCTCCATCGGAACGCTCAACGGCGGGGCTGGCGCGGGGGTGATCATCTCGAGCCGGCCGTTCTTCGGTGAGGGTCTGACCACCGACACTCTCCTCGCCGGTACGGCCATCGCCTGCTTCTCGTACCTGGGCTTCGACGCGATCAGCACCCTCGCCGAGGAGACCCACAATCCCGGCCGGAGCGTCTCGACCGCGATGATCGTCGCGCTCGTGATCGTCACCGGGCTGTTCGTGGTCCAGGCCTACTTCGCCCAGCTGATCCATCCGGATTGGGCGGGCCTGCCTCAGGACGGCTCCGCGTTCTCGATCATCTTCAGCGAGGCCGGCGGTAACGTCCTCTCGACCGTCCTGTCCTATGCCGTGATCGCGGCCGCCATCGCCAACGCAATCGACGCGACCGGCGGCGCGGCCCGGCTTCTCTATGGCATGGGCCGCGACGGAGTGATCCCCACCAGGGTTTTCGGATATCTGCATCCCCGCACGGCCGCTCCCGTCATCAACGTGATGATCATCGGCGTTCTGGCCGTCATCGTCTGCACTCGCGACCTCAACACCGTTCTGGCGATGATCAACTTCGGCGCCTTGTTCGCCTTCACCCTGGTCAACGTCGCCGTCATCGGCCACTTCATCGTTCGGCAGCGCAACTTCACGCCGTACGCGCTTGTCCGCTATCTGGTTGCGCCGATAGTCGGAGCGGTCGTGATCCTGTGGCTATGGACCCAGCTCTCGAGTATCGGCTGGCTCTTCAACCGAGTCTGGCCCAGCGATCCCGCTCTGCTCATCCCCTTCGGCTGGCTTTTCCTGGGCGGCGTATATGTCGTGTGGAAGAGCAGGCTTTTCAGCCGGCCGCTCCCCGAGTTCAAGGAGACCCACCTTTAGCATGCCCGGCATCGATCAGGGCGGGCGGTCCTCCGCGGCCGCCCGCAAGCCGGTTGCGCCGTATATGGCCGTCGGTCTCTCGACGATCGTTTACGGAGTGGCCGATCGGAAGCACATCAAAGTCAATCTCGACATCATCGAGGACAACATCCACGCGGCCATGTCGATGGTCAACATCAACATGCCCGTGAAGTTGATCGCTCTTGCGGAGGGCGCGCTCACCGGCTTCACCGACGAGGCGTTCGACCTGCCGCACACCCTCGCCGCGCGCGAGCTGTTCATCGACATCCCCGGTCCGGAAACCGATCGGTTGGCCGGGCTGGCCCGGATGTATCAGACTTACATCGTGGTCCAGTGCAAAGCCCGCTGGCCCGAGGTGATGGAGAACCGTTTCTTCAACACGCTCTTCATCATTTCGCCTGCCGGTGAGATCGTGCATCGCGCCGCGAAGAACCACATCTGGTGCCGGGAACGCTCGTGCGTTCCTCATGATGTGTACGACCGCTGGGTCGAGCTCTTCGGGGACGGCATCGATGCCTTCTATCCGGTCCTCAGGACCGACGACATCGGCAACATCGGCACGATCTGCTGTTCTGACGGCGAGTATCCCGAGGCAGTCCGTGCCCTTGCCTTCAACGGCGCCGAGGTCGTCTACCGGCCCAGCGAAGCGATGCCCATGACCGGCAACTCGTATCCGGGCGGCGGCGGCTGGATGATCCAGAATCGCGGCCACGCCCAGTTCAACTCGCTGTACATGATCTGCCCCAACGTGGGCCCGGTGTACCTGCATCCCAGGATGCGCCACCCAGTCGACATCGCCGGCGGCAACTCACACATCGTGGACTACTACGGCAATGTCATGTCCTACTCGGCGTCCGGCGCGAACACGATGGTGGCGGCGATTCTCGACATCGAGGCCCTGCGCAATTTCCGGCTGCTCAACCTCAACAGTAACTGGATGAAGGACCTGAGGACGGAGGTCTTTCGTCGCATGTACGATCAGCCCATCCATCCGAAGAACCTCTGGATGGAGCAGGACCCACTCACCCACGAGCAGGTGGACGACATCTACCGGGCCAACATCCAGAAGCTCGTCGCCAGGGGAGCCTTCACGCCGCCGGCAAACGACTTCCAGGGTGCGTTCTACCAGGGCGAAGCCACCACAGCCGAGGCCTGGGGGGAGATAAAGCACTACTGGGATGGTTGGGGCGACGACGAGGGCTGAGGCCCGATCCTCCCGGTAAGTGGCGACCCGGGCCGCGTCTCCGCCCGCAGCGTTACGTAGACGGCGGCATCCCCATGGTCACGCGCCGAGGGGACTGTTGGCAGGCGTGTCCGGGGCTCCACTCACCCCGATACTCACCGACGATTCCCGGGGGACTCGGTCCATCTACGGCTCGTGGAGCCGCACCCGCGACCGGGATCATCGGTTGCCTGCGAGGCACGCATTCGGAGCGAAGGAACCCTGCCACGCGCGAGAATGGGCGCCCGCATCTCACCGGCGATCCTCCTGGGGGATCGGCGATCGGGAGTTCGGCGGCATTGGATGACCGCGAGCGCGCGGGCCCCGGGAAGCCGATAGTCGGCTCCTCGAAGCTTTCGTTCGCCCTCATCGGTGCCGGCCTCCTGGCCTCGGCGCTGTACTACCTGCCCTTCCTTCCGGACTACGTTCGGGAAGGCGAGTACCTGACCGCCGAGGTCATCGCCCTAGTTGCGATGTTCACCCTGATCGCTCGACGGAGGCCGCCGCGCGCTCTCGCGTGGACGCTCATCGGCCTCGCGTTGGCCTGCACAGCCGTAGGCGACCTCTGCTGGGATTGGCTGCTGTACGTGGCCGACTCCCAACCGTCGCCCTCGATCGCGGACGCCTTCTACCTCGCCCAGTACCCCTTGCTGCTTGGGGGCGTGCTTCTGCTGGTCCGTGGCAGAGCCGATCGGGCCACGCTTCTCGACTCGCTGATCCTGGGCACCGGCGCCGCCGTCCTGATGTGGGAGTTCGCCGTCGGCCCCAACCTCCACGACAGCTCCCTCGGCCCGCTCGACATCCTGGTCGCGGCCGCCTATCCCGTCGCCGACGTCGCGCTTCTTGCCGTCGTGGCTCACTTCGCGCTGTCTTCGGGCCTGCGATCGCCGATGGTCCGCCTGCTCGCCGCCGGCCTCGTCCTGACCTTCGCCGCCGACGTCATCTACCTCGTCCTCCAGATGGTCGACGCCGGCCTCGACCCGTCGCCCATGGACTTCGTCTACCCGCTCTCCATGTTCTTGTACGCCGCCGCCGCCGCGCATCCGTCCGTCTGCGACGAGCAGTCGGTGGTGCCGCTGGACTGGCTACACCAGCGCCTTCCGAGACTCGCCGTTTTGGGCGGCACCTCGATGGTCGTACCCGTGGTTCTCGCCATCGAGGCGGCGAGCGCTCACGGCTGGGACCTGCCCGTCCTGGTCGCTGCCTGGGCTCTCCTCGTCATTCTCGTCCTGGCCCGGATGGAGGAGGTCCTGATCGAGGTCCGCCGGAGTGAGCAGCGTTTCCGCACGATCTTCGACGGGTCTCCGACCGGCACCGGAATTGCCCGCGGCGACACCATCCTCGACGCCAACGCGGCCGTGCGCAAGATGCTGGGCTACGCCGACAAGGCTTCTCTGATGGCCGTCCCGGTTTCCCGTCACCTAGACGACAAGGGTCGGCAGGAGCTCCTGGCCGTGCAGCGTGCTCGGTCCAGCGGGCACCTGGGCCGCTACGTCTTCGAGGCAACGGCGATCCGGACCGACGACGTGCGCTTCCCGGTACGCGCGACCGTTCAGGCGATCGATCTGCCCGACGGCGGAGCCACCGTGGCTTTCTTCGACGACCTGACCGAGCAGCGCGGGGCCGAGGCGGAGATACGGGCGTCGGAGAAGCGATATCGCGACCTCTTCGAGGACAACCCGCATGTGATGTGGATCTACGACCTCGAGACTCTCAAGTTCCTGGCCGTGAACGATCGGGCCGTGGAGGCCTACGGCTGGACGCGCGATGAGTTCCTGGAGATGAGCATCGCCGACATCCGGCCCCCCGAGGAGGTCCCGGCTCTGATCGAGAACGTTCGCCAGTCAACCGCGGAGCTGCAGTCTTCCGGGCCGTGGGTCCACCGGCACAAGGATGGGAAGACCGTACTCGTCGAGGTGTACTCCAACGCGGTCCTCTGGGATGGTCGGAAGGCTCGTTTCGTACTGGCCATGGACGTGACCGAGCGCGTCCAGCTCGAGAGCCAGCTGCGCCAGGCGCAGAAGATGGAGGCGGTCGGCCGGCTGGCGGGTGGCGTCGCTCACGACTTCAACAACCTCCTGACGGCCATTACGGGCTACGCCAGGCTGGTCCAGGGCGGCGTCGAGCCTACCGATCCCGCGTTCGCGGACCTGGACCAGATCCTCGCGGCCAGCGACCGGGCCACGACGCTGACGCGGCAGCTGCTGACCTTCAGCCGGCGCCAGGTGCTGCAGCCAAAGCTCCTGGACCTCGACGAGGCGGTCCGTGGCACCGTCGCGATGATCCGCCGCCTCATCGGCGAGGACGTCCAGCTCGAGACCCGCTTCGGCGCCGGCGGCAGCCAGGTCTGGGCGGACCCGAACCAGATCATGCAGGTGCTGATGAACCTCGCCGTCAACTCTCGCGACGCCATGCCCGACGGCGGGACGATCACCATCGAGACGGCCAACATGGAGCTGACCGACGAGTACGCGGCCGAGCATCCGGACAGCGTTCCCGGCCCTCACGTGATGCTGTCGGTGAGCGACACGGGCAGCGGGATGGACGCCGAAACCAGGCGCCATCTGTTCGAGCCGTTCTTCACCACCAAGCCGGAGGGCCAGGGGACCGGGCTTGGCCTGGCGACGGTCTACGGCATCGTCCAGCAGTCCGGCGGGACGATCTCGGTCGAGACCGAGCCCGGCCGCGGCTCGACCTTCAGCGTGCTGCTGCCGCGAGCCCGTCAGGACGAGGTGACGGCCGCTCCCTCCGAGTCCGCGCCGGCTCCCAGCGGCGGTCGCGAGACCGTCCTGGTCGTCGAGGACGAGGATTCCGTCCGATTGTTCGTCTGCTCGCTCCTGCGCAGGTACGGATTCCAGGTGCTCCAGGCGTCGCGACCCGAAGCGGGTATCGAGATCGCCCGATCCGGCGACGGCCGCATCGACCTGCTGATCACGGACGTCGTGATGCCCGGTGCCAACGGCGCCGAGCTGGCGGCTCGCGTCCTCGAGGCTCGGCCCGACATCCGGGTCCTGTTCATGAGCGGCTACACGGAGGACGCCATCGTCCACCACGGCGTCCTGGACGAAGGCGTCGCGTTCATTGCCAAGCCGTTCGCTCCGGAAGCGTTCATCAACACCGTTAGGCGCACTCTCGATGGGCCACAGGGCGCCGCGCCGAAGGCCGGAGAGTAGTCCCGGAGTAGCCCGCGGCCGTCGCTGATAGACTGACCGACCGGTATCAGTAGGCGTTCCATCGGCTCGGGCCGGCTCGGCCCCGCTGCCGCCAGAGGGCTTTGCATGAGGTTAGTTGTGGGCAGCCGGCAGGGCCGGGCCGCCCGTAGCCGGGGGTCCTCTCGTTCGACCGGCCGCGCACTGGCTGCGGGCTTGTCGCTCGTGCTGGTCGCTACGGCAGTCAGCGGCTGTTGGGTAGACACGGCCCATCCCTCCGAAACGCCCGCGCCGGCCAGCTCGGCGTCGCGAGCTCCCGTGGCCCAGGCATCACCCGGCTCCTTCGCGCTGACCGGTCCGATGAGCGCGCGGTACTTCCACACCGCCACGTTGCTCAAGGATGGCCGCGTCCTGATTGCCGGCGGTTGCTGCAACGGTTCGAAGGCTCTGGCTACCGCCGAGCTATACGATCCGGGCACGCGCAGCTTCAGCCAGACCGGCTCGATGACCGTCGGCCGCTACTTCCACACGGCCAACCTGTTGCCCGACGGCCGCGTCCTGATTGCCGGCGGCTTCAACGAGACGGGCGCGCTCTCGTCAGCCGAGCTGTACAACCCGATTACAGGCACCTTCACGGCCACGGGCTCGATGGCGCACCCCCGGCAACAGCACACGGCCACAACTCTCAAAGACGGCCGCGTCCTCCTCGCAGGCGGGTACCCCGGCGCGAACACGGCCGAGCTCTACGACGAGAGCACGGGCCGATTCGTGGACATGGGATTGATGACGGCGCAGCGCTACGGCCACACGGCGACTCTGCTTCAGGACGGTTCGGTGCTTCTGACCGGAGGGGAGCTGTCGCAGAAGAGCGCCGAGCTGTTCGACCCCGCGACCGGTCGTTTCACCATGATCGGATCCGCCACGGCGCAGCCGCTGAACGCCAACCGCTACTACCACACGGCCACGCTGCTCAGAGACGGCAGGGTGTTGCTCGCAGGCGGATCGCCGGGCCGGACCTCGGCGGAGATCTACGATCCGAAGAAGAACCAGTTCATCTCCACCAGCTCGATGAACGTCGGCCGCTACTACCACACGGCCACGCTGCTGCCCAACGGCCGCGTCCTGATCACCGGCGGTTGGCCATCCGATCCCAGCGCAGAGATATTCGATCCGGCGACGCAAGCCTTCATCCCGGTTCCGCCGATGGTGTACGGGCGGTCACGGCAAACTGCCACTCTTCTGCTCGATGGCACTGTCCTGATCGCCGGGGGCGCGGGCTCCGAAGGCGGGACCGCCCCGGCGGAGATCTACCGGCCGTAGCCAGGTCTGAGGACGTTTCGCCGGCGGTCCCGTCGGCCCCTCGTCGAGCCGTTGTCGACGCCGCCCCTCATCCCTCGCCGGCTCTCGCCGCCGGCCGCCATGACAAAGAAATGGTGGAGATGGGGGAGAGTCGAACTCCCCGTCCAGAAACCTTCTCCGGAGACCACTACGAGCGTGTCCGATGGTTTGTCGTCGATCGCCCGGACGGCCATCGGCAGTCTTCCGAGCGCTCCAGTCACGTCCCCTTGCGGGCTTTGACCCCGATTACGCGACGCTAGTCGGGATCGCACCTCCCCTCAATGACGCTTCCACAGCCCAGGGAGGTGAGGCTGCTTCCACGCTCACCTTACTGCCTAAGCAGCGAGGGCGAGAGCAGGCTGGCGGTTGCCAGTTACTTCTTTTGGGCTCCTTTTAACGAGGCCTGGAGTCCAACCTCGGCTCGCGTTCCCCGGTCGCCAGTCCCTGTCGAAACCACGCATCCCCACAGAGTCGGCGCACGATTGCGCAGAGTGATTCTACTCGACTCGACGCCCGGGCTCGTTCGGCGCAACGTGCCGGCTAGGAAGACCGTTCGTCGAGAGTGATGCTGCCGACGTAGACGGCGAAAGGTATGGCCAGCGCTCCGACCAGGAAGTACCAAATGGCGTCGCCCTCGAGGGCGGGCAGGTCGCCGTTCGACCCATATGACGACCACATCAACCCGACGTAGACCAGCAGCGCGGAGACCCAGTAGGCTCGCTGCCCGGCTCGCTGGCGGATCCGGACGCCTCGCTCATCACGCTCCTCGATGGCCAGGCGCCGAGCCGCCTCCTCGTCATTGATCGCCGGCCGGTATCTGATCACCATGGCTGCGCCGACCGCACCCATGCCCATGCCCCCGCCGCCGAGGATGCGCAGGTTCCAGGGATAGTCGGGGTTCGCCCGCGCCAGCAGCACGGACGCCACGAACATCACGATCCCGGCTGCCAGGAGCAGCCAGCCGGCCCGGACACGCGTCCGCAGCCAGCTCTTTCGGTCAGTCATCGTCACCCTCCTCGTACAGGAACAGTTCCTCGATGGTCGTCTGGAGCAGGCGGGCCAGGCGGAAGGCCAGCAGGATCGAGGGGTTGTATCGGCCGCGCTCCAGCGAAATCACGGTCTGGCGCGAGACCTCGACCCGGTCGGCCAGCTCCTGCTGTGTCCAACCTCGACTCGTTCGGTGCTCTTCCAGCCGGTTCTTCATGTGCCGCTTCCATGTAAAGCCCGCTTGACATTCGCCAGTGTAAAGCCCGCTTTACATCTGTCAAGTGGTCGAGACAGCTTTGCGGCACAGATAGCGGGTCGTGCGGTGCCGAGGGTCGCGGCGGCCTGCTGCGCTGGCGGCTACCGTCGGCCCGGCTACGTCAGCGGCTCGTCGCCGGGATCAGTGGCTGCGGTGCCTGGCCTCGGCCATTTCGCGCTCGACGTCGCGTCGAGCGTCGCGTTCCGCGATGTCGCGCCGGCGGTCGTGCTGCTGCTTGCCCTTCGCCAGGCCGATCTCGAGCTTGGCGATGCCGCGCCCCGTGATGTACATCTTGAGCGGCACGAGCGTGAGCCCCTTGGCCCGCGTACGGGTGAGCAGCGCCACGATCTCGTCGCGATGGAGCAGCAGCTTGCGGGGCCGCTTGGGCTCGTGGTTGTAGCGATTGCCCGTCTCCCAGGGGGAGATGTTGGCGCCGACCAGCCACGCCTCGTTGGCGTCGATGCGCGCGAAGGCGTCGGACAGGCTAACTCGGCCGGCTCTCACCGACTTGATCTCGGTGCCGGTCAGGACGATGCCCGCCTCGAACGAGTCCTCGATCGAGAACTCGTGGCGCGCTTTCCGATTGAGGGTGACGGTCTTCTCGGCCTGCACGGCCATGCTCCTGATTTGTCTTCGGCGAACCAGAGGAGGTTAGCGGACGGGCGTTGCCAGCGGGAGCCCCATCTCGGGATCGGCACTCCCCTGCCGCATGGACGGACGGAATCGGGCCGCCGCGCCAGGCCCTCGCTTCGCTCGGGCAGAGCCCCGACTGCCCGTTTCTTGCCAGATTTGCATCACTTGCATCTTGGGCGATCAAGTGGCCCGATCCTGCCACGCTGACTGGTCGGGGCCGCACCACTTGCGGATCATGAGGACCGTGGCGAAGGCCGGGTCAAGCCGCTCGCCGCCCCGATCGGGCATTCCGAGCCTCCCCAACCGCGCCCAAGCTTCACGTCGAGAGAATCTGGCAGGATCGCCCGCCGCCGAACCAGATAGCGGTCACGCCAGGATCGTTTGGCAGGATCGTGGCTCAGAGCCACCCCCGTGAGCAGGTGGAGCGGATCCGCAAGCGCCCGGCAGTTGGACCCGGCCCGGACGCACGAATGCCGGCCCGAGGGCCGGCATTCGTTCTGCGTTCGATCACCATCCCGCGGTGACCCGGTGTCTAGACCCCGGATTCTCGCGAGGTGGTGCAGCGCATCGGTAGATCCGACACTGCACATCACCTCCTTTCGTTCGGGGTCATGGTAAGCGAAACGGGCCGGATCAGGCAAACCTGGTTCATCCAGTAAGGCAACCGAACCGAAAAGACCGGCTGCGCGACGAGCGGCGGTGTCGGTCCCGGCTCAGCTCGGGCTGGCCGCCGGCGTCGGCTGCGCGCTCGCGCTCGGCTGCGCGCTCGGACTCGGACTCGGCCTCGGCGAGGAGCTTGCGCTTGGGGCGGGCGAGGCCGGAGACTCGGGCGCGAAGCCCAGGTTCTGCAGGGCCGCATCGAGGACCGGATCCGTCCCCGCTCGCGCGTTGCTCGAGTCCACCGGGATGTTCGGCTGGAGACCCTTGCCGTTGATCCAGACCTTGTCGGGGGTCAGCCAGCGCGCGATCGTCAGGTGGATGCCGCCGAAATCGTTGGGCAGCGGCAGCCATTCCTGGACCACGCCCTTGCCGTATGTCTTGGAGCCGATCAGGATGCCCCGGCCGCGAGCCTGCAGGGCGCCGGCGATGATCTCGGCCGCCGAGGCCGTGTTGCCGTCCACGAGCACGACGAGCTTGATCGAGCTGCTGGTCGCGCGGCCGCCTGCCGACGCGTCGACCGGAGTGACCGCCCCCCGGGCGTCCACCTGATAAGCGAGCGTCCCCGACGAGATGAACTCACTGGCGATCTTCTCGGCCGAGTCCACGTAGCCGCCCAGGTTGCCGCGGAGGTCCAGGATCACGTTCTTCTGACCGGCCGCCATTGCCTTCTGGAGCGCCGCGTCGAACTGCGTCGCGGCCGGAGTGTTGATGTTCTGGTTGATGGCGATGTAGGCCACCGCGCCGTTGGCCAGAGACTTGTAGTCGACCTCCGGCCGGTTGAACAAGGACCGGACGATGGAGAAGGTCAGGGACTTGCCGTCGCGCAGGATGCCGATCTTGACGGTGGTGCCGAGCGTTCCCCGGATGAGTGTGCTCGCCTGGTCGATGGTCTTGCCGTCGAGCGAGGCTCCGTCGACCGTGTCGATGACGTCGCCGGCGAGAATCCCCGCCGCCATGGCCGGGGAGCCTTCGATAGGTGCCGCGACGGCGAGCTCGCAGCCGTTCCCGATGGTCTGGCAGTTCTGGGTGCTCTTCGGATCGACGGGCTGGAGCTGGACCGTAACGCCGATGCCCTGCGCCTGGCCACCGACGTTCTGGAGCGAGCTCGCGAAGTCGGCCGGAGCCTGGTAGAACGACCACTGGTCGTTCAGCGCCTCGAGCATGCCCTTGATCGCGCCCTGGACCAGCTCGTCCTTGGTGGGCCTGGGCGAGCCCGCGTATTCGCTCTGGATCAGCGAGTAGACGTCCCAGAACCCGGCGAAGCGGGCTTCCTCGGCCGCCGGCGTGCCGGGCGTGGACGCGACGTGGCTGCCGAGCGTGTACCCGCCGACGAAGAGAGCGCCGCCCGCCAGGATGGCGACCAGGACCAGGCCGAGCCTCGAAGGGGCGAAGTTGCGACGAGCCGGCCGTCGCCCGGTGTCGACCTCGATCTGTTCGAGCTGCCCGGGCGTGGCTTCGGACGCGGCCCGGCCGGCGGGCGCGAGTCCGTCGGTCTCGGGTTCGGCCGGAGCGGGTATGGGGGTGGTTTCGGGCGGCAGGTTGGCGGACATCGGTTGAACCTCAGGCAGCGTTCGGCGGCCAGTTGGGCCGGCCGGTCGGGGCGGGATCAGTGGGCGAGGCAACTCCGAACGGAAAGGTACGAACCGAGGACCCCGATACCCACCCCGGTTCCGAGAACGATGAGGGCTACGTCGCGGATGATCAGCTCACCCGTGATCGGGAAGACCGTCAGATAGCCTTTGAGGAAGTCGTTGATGGGCGACTGGACGAGGAGCAGCAAGGCAATCGTCACTATCGCCCCGAACAGGCCGACCAGCGCGCCTTCGAGCACGAACGGCCAGCGAATGAACGCGTCCGAGGCGCCTACCAGGCGCATGATCTCGATCTCGTCCGCTCGTGAGACGACCGCGAGGCGGATGGTGTTCATGATGATGAAGAGGACGATCAGCCCGACCACGAGCAGCACCACCACTCCACCGGCGCGAAGGACGCCGATGACGGAGACCATCTGGTCGACCGTCTGCTGGATGTTCAGCACTCTGTCCACGGAGCTGTCGTTGCGCAGGAAGGTTGCCACCTCGACGTAGTCCGACGGCACCCGCAGGTTGATCTGCAGCGACGCCGGCAGAGGGTTGGAGGGCAGGGAGTCGATGACGCTTGCGTCTTCGGGATGGCGGGCCAGGAAGTCGGTGTAGGCCTGGTCCTTGGACACGAATACGACATCCTTGACCTGGGTCATCGCCTGAAGCGAGCCTTCGAGCCTGGAGACGTCCTGCGGTGCGGCCGAGTCCTTGAGGTAGGCGACGACCTGAACTTCCTGCTGGACGTAGTTCAGCGTTGCGTCGAGTCCGGTCAGGAGGATGATCAGGCCGGAGAGCAGCACCAGCATCAGGACCATCGTGGCCGTGGCGGCGATGCTCATGAGGCCGTTGTGCCAGAAGCCCTGCCAGCCCCGCCGGAGGCTGAAGCCGATGAAGGCGAGCATCAGTCCTCCCGGTGGTAGGCGGCGTCCGTCTGGTCGCGGACGATTCGGCCGTTCTCGAGCGCCACGACCCGGCGGCGGACGGCCGTGACCACCTCGGCGTTGTGAGTGGCCATGAGCACGGTCACGCCCATCTCGTTGATCCGGAGCAGCAGCTGGATGATCTCCCAGCTGATCAGCGGATCGAGGTTGCCGGTGGGCTCGTCCGCGATGAAGAGGCGCGGACTGTGGACGAGCGCCCGGGCGATCGCCGTGCGCTGCTGCTCCCCGCCGGAGAGCTGGTTGGGCAGGTGGTCCGCGTGGCCGGTCAGGCCGACGATCCGGAGCGCCCGGTCCACCGCCGGAGCGATGCTGCTCCTGGGCGCCCCGGTCACCTCGAGGGCGAAGGCGATGTTGTCGCGAACCGTCTTGTTGGGCAGAAGCTTGAAGTCCTGGAAGACCACTCCGATCTTGCGCCGGATCCTGGGAACTTCGCGCTTCTTGATCCTGGCCAGGTCGCGGCCGTCGAGG
>DAHXON010000090.1 GCA_027364875.1 Chloroflexota bacterium | reverse complement strand
GTCCATGACCGAGCGCTGATCGAGCGTCGGGCCGCCGTTGCCCAGGTTGTAGCTGATGGCGGCGTTCGGGTCGCCGGTCTTGGAGAGCCGGATGAAGTACGGGCTGGTGGAGAGCGGCCCGTTGGTCGTGACCGTCCAGCCCTTGATCGAGCGCTGATAGTCGTCGGCGACGCCGAGGAACAGCTGGGCGGACGTGGTGTCGCCGTTGTGCTTGGCGATGTCCGCGGCGGCGACGAGGCCGGCTATCTCGGCCGCGATGGTCGAGGGCGAGTAGCCGCTCTGCTCCTCCCAGCGCTCCACTCCGAAGGAGGGACCGTGGGCGACGATGAACATGGCGGCGGGCCGCACGTGGTTCACGTACAGCGAGTTGCCGAACATGCCCATCTGGTCGGCCATCAGGATCGGATAGGCCGTCTCGTCGAGCTGCGTGCCGAACGAGTCGGGCGCCGTCTTGCCGTTGAGGAGGCTGTTGCGCGGCATCGAGCCGTCGGCCTGCTGCTGGCGCAGGAACAGGAAGTTGACCGCGTCGCGGGCGGTCGCGAGGTCGCCGTCGGCCATCAGGCCGGTCCAGGCTTCATATAGATCGCGGGCGAAGACCTCGCGATACGAGCCGAAGTAGGTGTTCGCCGGGTCGCCGGCCGATATTGCCTGACCCCAGGGCGACGCCATGCTGGCGGCGATCGCGCCCGGGAAGGTCTTGTCCACGGACGCCTTCAGGACGTTGGCGGAGGTGTAGTAAAGCGAATCCGCCGCGCGGACCTGCGCGGGCGTCAACCCTGAGATGACGAACGGCGGCTTGTTCAGATGGGCGTCGTAGACGGCCCAGCCTGCCGAATAGAACGCGAACGTGGGCAGGAAGCCGCGATGAAGCGATCCTTCGGCCGACGCCACGGCACCTGCCTGCGTGGAGCCGAAGCCGAGAGCGAGGGTGAAGAGACGCCGAATGGACCGGGCGGATTGACGCTCGCGGTCTGGACGACGTCGCCGTTGAGCGCATCCGTGGTGGTGCCCGTCAGCGCGTGCGAGGCGTCGAGCTGAGTCAAACCGTCACTCCCCTGCCCCGCGAAACCTGATTCCACCTGGCCGAACGGACCGTCGAGGGCGGCGTACACGGGCTGGCGGTAGTCGTTGTTCGCCGCCTGCGTGGCCGTGACGGTGTCGTAGGAGACCGCGATCGGATGGCCGGTCGAGGTATCGACCG
Source organism: Chloroflexota bacterium (assembly GCA_027364875.1). Classification (GTDB taxonomy): domain Bacteria; phylum Chloroflexota; class Limnocylindria; order Limnocylindrales; family CSP1-4; genus Fen-1039. Next base: position 13,279 of record DAHXON010000090.1, on the reverse strand, counting down.
TCGCGCTATCGGCGCCGCCGTTGCCGGATCCTCCGCCGCCGTTGCCGTTGACGGTCGGATCGAAGCGGGCGTAGACGTGGTACGTCCCCGCGACCAGCGGGACCAGCAGGGTCTGCATGAGGACCGAGTTGTGGCTCGGGTCCGTGATGTAGTCCGTCACCAAGCGGTACTTGCCGCTCTTGGCGGTGCTGGTGACCCGGCAGGCCATTCCGCTCAGGTCCAGGGCGTTGACCGTATAGGTCATATCCCGAGTGGCAAGGTCGGTGAACGTGGAGCCGTCGGTGACGATGAGCTGGAGCGTTTCGACATTGGTGTTGTCGATCGTCGGGTAGTAGACGTCACTCAGAACACCGTTGGCCACTGTGTACCAGACCTTCGAGGACGAGTTCACGGCGGTCCCGAGGCAGTCCTTGCGGGCAAGATCGAAGTGGGACAGGGCGCCCGGACCGTCCGTCGCCGCGGTCCCGGCGAGGGCGGTCAGCGGCAGGGCCGTCGGTGCGAGCAGGCCGACCGCCAATGCCGCGGCCAGCAGCCGGAACCTGGGGCCGCGGCGTTTGTGGGGAGTGACGCCGGGGCGCACGGCTGGCGCTCGGCGCGGAGTGAAGTCTACGAATTGGGGCTTGTCGGGGCTGCGCGCGGTCATCTAGACCTCCCTGCGCGGGCACAACGGGGCCGGTGCATGGCACCGGCGGGGGGCCCGCTCGACAGCGGCAAAAACAACCCGCCCACGGTGCGCGCACGCACCGGCCCTTGTCGCGCCTGTCTCATTGCATGGGAGCCGCCGGGGTTGGGTTCGGGTTCTTGCGCCGTAAAGGGCGGCCGGCTTCAGAAACCGGCCGCGCCAGCCGGCGTTCCACTTGATTCGCGTACGATATGGGAGTAGACTCTCATCTGATAGTCAACTTGCTAATGCGTGTTAACTATCGATTATGACCGCGCCCGGACTGACCGCGATCGCCACACATGCGGAGGAGACACGAGTGACCGCCACGCTCGAGGAGCATGGAAGTCTGCGCGAACGCAAGAAGGCCAAGACGAGAGCGATGATCCAGGCGCAGGCACTGAGGCTGTTCGCTTCGCAGGGCTATGAACAGACAACGGTCGAACAGATCGCCGCGGCGGCGGAGATCTCGCCGAGCACGCTCTTCCGCTATTTCACGACCAAGGCTGAGATCGTCCAGTTCGACATGCTGGACCCGATCGTGTTCGACGCCTACGGGAAGCAGCCCGCGAGCCTGACGCCGATAGCCGCTCTCCGCAGCGCGATGAGAGCGCTGCTCGGCGAGCTGCCCAGCCAGATGCTGGCGGAGCAGATCGAGCGCGTGCGATTGGTCGTTGCCGTACCAGAGCTCCGCTCTCTCGTGCTCGACGACTCCGAAAAGGTCAGGGCCCTCTTCGTCGAAGCTGAGCTGGCGCGGACGGGCAGCCAGCCGGACTCTTTCGCCGTGGACGTGCTGATCGCCGCGATTACCGGCGCGATCCTGGTCGCGGTCGAGTCGAGCGCGGACGGTTCCGGCGACCCGGCGGTCGACTTCAACAGGACGCTGGATCGAGCGCTGGAGCTGCTCGAGGAGGGGTTGCCGCTATGACTGTGATGAGTGCGGATATGACGACTCGTCCGGCCGGGTCCGGACCGGGCTCGAGCCCCGCAGGCGCCGCGCTGCCGATGATCGAGCTCACGGACGTCTCGCGTGTCTACCGGCTCGACGGCCTCGTTGTGACCGCGCTCGCCGCCGTGACCCTGACCGTCCGGGCCGGCGAGTTCGTCGTGGTGCTGGGCCCGTCCGGGAGCGGCAAGACGACGCTCCTCAATCTCGTCGGCGGCCTGGATGTCGCCAGCGGCGGCGAGATTCGCGTTGGGGGCAGGATGGTGAGCGGCGCCTCCCGAGGCGCCCTGGCCGAGTACCGGCGGCACACCACGAGCTTCGTCTTCCAGACGTTCAACCTGTTCCCCGGGCTCACCGCTCTCGAGAACGTGGAGTTCGCGGCCGACGCCTCGGGCCGGGCGGCCGCCGCCACGATCGCGAGGGATCGGCTCGCCCAGGTCGGTCTGGCCGACCGGGCCAACCACTTCCCTCACCAGCTCTCCGGCGGGGAACAGCAGCGCGTGGCGATCGCTCGCGCCCTCGCGACCGGGAACCCGGTCCTGCTCGCCGACGAGCCGACGGGCGAGCTGGACTTCCGCACGGGCGTCCAGGTCCTGGAGCTGCTGCGAGCGCAGGCGACCGCCGATCGAGCCGTGCTTGTCGTCACCCACAACCGCGAGATCGCGCGGATCGCCGACCGCGTGATAGAGCTGAGCAGCGGCGCGGTCGTCCGCGACGGTCCCCCGGCCGGCGGTCGGGCGGACGTCGCCGACCTCCACTGGTGAGCTGAGATGAAGAGGCTTCTCTTCTGGCTGCGCTGGTCGGGCCGGGACCTGCGGGAGCGGTGGCTCCTGGTCGTCGCCATCGCCGCCACGATCGCCATCGGCACCGGAATGTACGCCGCCCTCGGCGCTGTGTCGGACTGGCGGACCAACGCGAACACGCAGAGCCTGGCGCTGCTCCGTGCCCACGACGTCCGGGTATACCTGGCCGACGGCAGCTATGCCACGCCCGAGCAGCTGCGCAGCCTCGTGAGCCGGATCCCGCACGCGAGCAGCGTGACCGGCGTGGAAACGCGCCTGGCGGTCGCGACCAGGGTGGACGCTTCGGCCGGCGGTCAGACGATCGTCGTGCCGGGCGAATTGATCGGCATGGCCACCGGCGATCCGAGCGTGGATGCACTCCAGGCTCGAGAGGGGCGGGCAATGACCTCGGCCGACGACGGCAAGGACGTCGCGGAGCTCGAATACCACTTCGCCGCGCACTACGACGTGCCCGTTGGGGCCTTCGTTCGCGTCGGCGACGGCTTCAGCCTGCAGGTTGTCGGTGAGTCGCTGTCGCCCGACTACCTCGTCGTCATTTCGCCGATGGGCGATTTCATGGCCGAGGCCAACTACGGAGTGGTCTTCGCCCCGCTCGACACCGTCGGCAGGCTGATCGGCCATCCTGGAATGGCCAACGAGCTGGTCGTCCGCCTGTCCGATCCGTCTCTGGCTCAAACGGTCCGGGACGAGCTGCAGACAGCCGCGACCGCGACGCTACCCGCACTCGGCGCCAGCGCGATCGCGAGCGACGACGAGACGGTCCGCCGCTGGCTGGACCGCGACGCCGGCAACGACTCGAGCTTCATGGCCCTCTTCGCCATTCTGATGCTCGGCGGCGCCACCTTCGCGGCCTTCAACCTTACGACCCGCATCGTCGAGTCCCAGCGACGCCAGGTGGGGATCGGCCTTGCTCTCGGCTTGCCGGCGCGGACTCTGGCAATCCGGCCGCTGGCCGTCGCCGCGGAGATCGCTCTCGTGGGCGTGGCTTTCGGTATCCTCGCCGGCCTCCTCCTGGACCTGGCGATGAAGCTGGTCTTCGAAGCCATGCTGCCGATGCCGGTCTTCGAGACGCCATTCCAGCCGGAGGTCTTCGCCCGGGCGGCCGCGATCGGCTTCGCCCTTCCGTTCGCCGCGTCGATCTATCCGGTCTGGCGAGCCGTACGCTCCCGACCGATCGACGCGATCCGGACCGGCTATCTGTCCGCGCGCCGGCCCGGGCTGGCCAGCCTGACGCGCCGCCTGCCACTGCCGGCCTGGCTCAGGCAGCCCGTGGGCAACGTTCTTCGGACGCCCCGCCGGACCGCCCTCACCGGCCTCGGGATTGCCGCGGCAGTCACGGTCCTCGTGGGCACCGTCGGGATGCTCGACACCTTCAGCGCCGGCATGGATCGGGGCCAGGCCGAGATGTCCGGCGGCAGCCCGGATCGGATCGCCGTGGACCTCGCCGCGCCGCTGCCGGTCGAGACCGTTCGGACGGAGCTCGCGGCCGCGCCCGGTGCCGGCCGCATAGACCTGGGCCTGCGATTCGCCGCCACCGCTATCGCCTCGAGCGGACCGCACGACCCGATCGATATCCAGATCGACGTGCTCGACCTGAATGACAACGCCTGGCATGCGTCGGTCGTGGACGGACGACTGCCGGCGGGACCGGGCGAGATCATGCTCTCGCAGACCGCGGCAGCCGGGCTGGGCCTCAGGATCGGCGACTCATTCATCCTTCGCCATCCCGTTCGGGTCTCCGAAACTGCATCAGCCATCGCGGACACCGAGGTCACGCTCGCCGGCACGAATCCGAGCCCGCTGCGGCCCACGGCGTACATGGACGTCAGCGGCGACTCGTTGTTCGGCATGACTGGCCTGGCGAATCGGGCAACGGTCGTACCCGCGGCCGGAGCCGACGCGGGCCAGCTGAGGCGCGCGCTGTTCGAGATGCCCGGCGTGGTTTCCGTTCAGCCCATCGATGCGATGGCCAACAGCATGCGTGAGCTGGTCGCCCAGTTCACGGACATCCTGGGCGTGATCGCTCTCGTGGCCCTCGTCCTGGCGCTGCTGGTCGCGTACAACTCGGCGACGATCAGCCAGGACGAGCGGCGTCGGGAGGTGGCCACGATGCTGGCCTTCGGCGTGCCGATCAAGAGGGTCCTGGCTTCCGCGATGCTGGAGAACGGGCTGATCGGACTCCTGGGCACCGTTGTCGGGCTCGCCGGTGGGTTCGGGGCCCTCACCTGGCTGGTCTACGGGCTAATGCCGACGTCGATGCCGGACTTCGCCCTATCCCCTGCCCTGTCGCCCGAGACGATCGCACTTGCCATCGGCGTCGGTGTCGCCGTGGTGGGTCTGGCGCCTGCCCTCACGTGGCGGCGGCTGACCCGGATGGATCTCCCGGCGACGCTTCGCGTGGTGGAGTGAGCGGCCGAGCGCCTGCACGATGGGCGGGCGCAGCGCGTCCGCGGGTCCGCGGGGCGGCACAATAGGAGCCCAACCTACCGCGACCATCCTCGACACGGAGAGCGGAGATCGAAGCAGTGCATCGACCCAGGGGCGAACTGCGCGTCATCACCGGCCCAATGTGCTGCGGCAAGAGCGAAGAGACGATGCGGGAGCTGCGCCGGGCCGTGATCGCGGGCCGTCACGTGCTGTTGCTGCGCCCTGCCGTGGACACGCGAATCGAGACGCAGGAGGCTCGCAGCCGATCCGGGATGACTTTCCCGGCCCAGACCATCGCGGACTCGTCGCGGATCCTGCCGACGGTCGAGGCCGCCGGCGCCGACTTCGTGGCCCTCGAAGAAGGCCAGTTCTGGGACGACGGCATCGTCGCCGCGGTCCAGGCGATGGTCGACAGACATCTGGTCGTGATCGTCAACGGCCTCAACCAGGATTACCTGGGCCGCCCGTTCGGGCCGATGCCCACCCTGATGGCCCTCTCGGACGACGTTCGCATGCTCAAGGCGATCTGCCAGGTCTGCGGCGAGGAGGCCACGAAGACGCAGCGACTCCACGCCGACGGCTCGCCGGCGGGACCGGACGAGCAGCTGATCCTCCCGGGCGGCTTCGAGCAAGGCCACGCGGTCGATCGATATGAAGCCCGCTGCCGGCGTCACCACGTCATCGGCCCGAAGCGCGCGCGGAGGCGCTAGCTCGTCGCTGCCTCGACCGCCAGGGCGATGCCCAGCACGGCGTCCCGATCTCGACCGGCGATCTGGATGCCGCCGATGGCGATGGCGGGCCAGCCGAGGAAGTTGAACGGCCGAGTCCAGCGCGTCATCGCGGCGCGGACGTCGGGCTCCCAGCAGTCGTCGGCCGGCGGCTCGATGGCCATGACCGGGCTCAGCAGGACGTCGCATTCCGACGCGGAGCGACTCTTGCGCCTGAGCGCCCGGACGGCCGCCACGCCTCTCTGCCACTGGACCGCGGTCATCTCCTGCGCGGCGGCCAGCTTGAGCTGGAGGTCGGGCCCGTATTCGTCGCGCCGGCTGGGGAACCACCGCAGGTGAGTCACCGCGCATTCGGCCGTGAAGACGGCCATGAGGTCCGGGTCGAGCTCCGGCAGCGCGGCCGGCTCCAGTCGCGCCCCCAACGCCTCGAGAGTGGCTTCGGCCCCCGTACTCTCGAGCACGCCGACGCGCAGGCCCGAGACGCGAGGTTCCGGCATCGGCCGCCCGGTCAGCACCGACTCCAGGAGAGCAACCTCGGCCACGGTTCGAGCCATCGGACCAACCGTGTCGAACGAGGGAGCAAGCGGGAAGGCGCCCCGGACGGGGATCGATCCGAAGGCGGGCTTGAAGCCGACGACGCCGCAGCAGGCCGCCGGGATCCGGACCGAGCCGCCCGTGTCCGTCCCGAGGCCTACCGTCGCCTGGAAGTCGGCCAGCGCGGCGGCAGTTCCCCCGCTCGAACCGCCCGCAACCCGGCCCGGCAGGCGCGGGTTCGCGACCGTGCCCCAGTGCGGATTCTGGCTGGTCACTCCCCAGGCGAACTCGTGCATGTTGGTCTTGCCCACGACGCTCGCGCCGGCGGCTTCGAGCCGGGCGACGGCCGGAGCGGTGCGGGTGGGCACGTTGTCGCGCAGGATCGACGAGCCGGCGGTGGTCCGAACGCCCGCGATGTCGAAGAGGTCCTTGACCGCGAGAGGCACGCCCGCCAGCGGCCCATTCGGGTTGGCGCGGGCTCGATCCATCGCCTCGTCGGCGCAGACCGTGATGAAGGCGTGGCCGTCCCGGTGCGCCTCGATTCGGGCAAGCGCAGCGTCAATGACCTCCACCGCCGCCAGCCGGCCCGAATTGACGCCGACGGCAAGCTCGCCGGCCGAAAGGGCGAGCAAGGGATCGAGGCCGGCGGGCGGAGTGGCCGGAGTGGGCGGGGTCGGCGCGGTCATCGGCGAAGTGGCCAGGTCATCGGCGGAATTCGAGGGTGGTTCGAGCTGCCGCCCGGGACAGTCTCCAGGCGCCTCAGTCCGTATCTTCGTTCAAGGCGTCGTAGAACTCGACGTAGTTGTCCGGAGTGTTGCTCTCGCGCAGCTTGATGGCCATCCGCGGGTGGACGTTGAGCTGGCCGGTCAGCATGTACGGGATGGAGTAGCCCCAGTCGAGCTCCTTGCTGAGCGGCACGAAGAGGTCCTGCGCGCACGCGAGCACCGGGCGGAGGTGGAACTTGGGGTTCTTGAGGAATCCCAGGAGCAGCTCGAGCGGGCAGTTGCCCGCGCCACGGCCCAGACCGGCGATCGTGGCGTCGAGCCAGGTCGCGCCGGCGAGCATCGCTTCGATGGTGTTCGCGTAGGCGAGCTGCTGGTTGTTGTGGGCGTGGATGCCCACCTCTTTCCCGGCCTCGTGGGCGAGCTTTGCGAACTTGCCGGTGAGGTCGCGGATCTGCTCGGAGTAGAAGCAGCCGAAGCTGTCCACCACGTAGATGGCGTCGACCGGGCTCGCGACGACCACCTCGAGCGCGTCGAACAGCTCGCGCTCCTGGACCGTGGAGAGGGCCATCAGATTGAAGGTGGTCTCGTAGCCCTTGTCGTGCGCGTCCTTGATCATGTCCAGCGCGGCCGGCACCTGGTGAACGTAGGCGGCGACCCGAATGCACGACAGGACGCTCTTCTCGCGCGGCAGGATGTCGGTGTGGTAGTCGGTCCGCTCCGCGTCGGCCATGGCGGTCAGCTTGATTCCGGTCGGCGCGTCGCCCACGATGCGGCGCAGGTCATCCTCGGTGCAGTACTTCCACGGACCCGAATCCGGGAAGATCTTGCGGTCGGCCTTGTAGCCGAGCTCCATGTAGTCCACACCCGCGGCTACGTCGGTCTCGAAGACGCGCTTGACGAACGAGGGCTCGAAGCGGTGGTCGTTCATCAGACCGCCGTCGCGGATCGTGCAGTCGAGGACCTTCAGCTCGGGCCGGTAGGTCACCCACGAATCGATCTGGCGCGCTTCGGCCTGTCCCGCCTCGCCGTCGTGCTGGGCGTCGCTGTCTCGAGCCTCGCTGTCTCGAGCGTCGCCGTCGCGGCCCTGCGCAGTCACGTGGATCTCCTTCCCTGCCCCATCTGACGGTTGCTGAGTTGCCCGGCGCACCCTAGCACGCCGAGCGGCAGTGGATTCGGCCCGGCCGCGCACTCGGCCGCGCGCCGCCGGGGGAGTCCGGCCGCGCGCTCAGGCTACCGGCACGCGGGCCTGGGCGGCCTCGGGATCGCGCATCTGCATCAGCGAGACGCCGATTCCGTAGGTCAGGAAGTTGCCCTCGGGCGTCAGCTCGAGGACGCAGCTCGGCTCCGACGTCGGCGGCAGAAGGCGGGCGAACTTCGGCGGCAGCGAATCCCGGTCGAGCATGCACGGCTCGCCGACATGGGCCCGCGCCCGGAAGTTGATCACCGCCGGTGGGATCGGGAAGAGCAGCGCCAGCAGCCCGCCCCGCCGGATCGGGACCGTGAACGAGACGATCTGGCCCTCCCGAATCGTGCGGGCCTTCCAGCTGTCCGCGGCCACGACCACCAGCACGTGCCGGCCGTCGGTTCCGTAGACGACGCCGCTCGACCGCGGCTCACCGGAAGCGGTCACGTGGCTCATGACGGCAAAGCTCGATTTCGCGAGGGTCCCCCAGACACGTTCCGGCGTGAGGCCGGGCCGGTTCTCCGAAGCGTTCGACGTGCTGCTCATCGCCATCTCCAACAAGTTGCGGCTGGCACGTGAAGACTACCTCTTCGTGGAGGCCGCGCCGCCCGAGAATCATCGAATCACCACGCCGAGCGAGGCGCTGCGAGGCATCATTGACATGGCCGTCACGTCGCCGTTCGCAGCTGGGAGGGAGCCATCGTGGACCTGGACGAGAAGCTCGGATACTGCGGGCTCTACTGCCCCGGCTGCGGGACCTATCAGGCAACCGTCGCCGGCGGCGGCGTCGAGTACGAGCCGGGCAAGCCGACCACGTGTCGAGGCTGCAACTCGGCCGAGTTGAGCGTCTGGTGCACCGACTGCGGGCTCAAAGACTGTGCCCGCCAGCGAGGCATCCGCGTCTGCGCCGAGTGTGCCGACTACCCGTGCGCCAAGCTCCAGGCGTTCATCGACGACCCGCGCTACCCGTACCACCGCGACACCCCGGCGGCGATGGCCCGACTCGCCCAGATCGGCCTGGAGGCGTGGAGCGCGGAGCAGGATGCTCGCTGGAACTGCCCCGCCTGCGGCACTCGATTCCACTGGTTCGCCACGGCCTGTCCGGGCTGCGGCGGCCCGGTCGTCACCGTGCTTGGGGCCAGCCACTGATGGCACCGCGCCCGCCGGTCCACCTCTCGCGCAAGGAGCGGGTCGGCCTGTTCCTTCATCGAGGGCTCGATCGCCGGCTCTCGCCGTTCGGTGTCTGGGTCTTCCGCCGCACGAAGGGCGGCATTGCGCGGCCGTGGAAGGTCAACGCCCTGCTGCTGACCACCTGCGGCAGGCGGAGCGGACGGGAGCGAACCGTCGTCCTGCAGTACTTCCCCGACGGCAAGGAGATCATCCTCGCCGCGGCGAACGACGGCGGCACGTCGCACCCGGGCTGGTATTTCAACCTGATGGCCGATCCGCGTGCCCGGGTTGAGATCGACGGCGTGACGAGACACGTTTTCGCGTCGCAGCTGCCCGACGCAGAGGCGGCGGAGTGGTGGCACCGGATCCTCCAGGCCTCGCCCGAGTACGAGCGCTACGCCCGTGCCTCGAGCCGCCGGATCCCAATCATGCGCCTCTCCCCCGACGAGCCGGCGAGGCTTGCCGGCGGGGGTTGATAGGTCGGCGCCGGCCCACCGGCTGGCCCGAGCCCGAAACGAAAGGGGAACCGCAATGCCGTCGGTCCTGGGGATGATCGAGCAGTTCGGAGGCGACGTCGAGGCCGTCGCCGGGGAGGACGTTCGACGCGAGGTGCTGGCCGGGGCCGAGCGCCTCAAAGCCAGCTCGAGCCCCGAGAAGGTTTCGTTGTGGATGCGCGACGCGGTCGATCGCCTGGACGAGCTGGCCGGGGACGACGCGCGAGTCGTCATGGAGAGGTGCGGGCTCGCCTGCAGCAAGGTCAACCACGGCGTGACCGATCGAGCGGTTGCCCGGCGCGCCAAATTCGCCACGGAGGAAGCCTTCCTCGCGGCCGCGGCCGCAAAGCCGGCGAATGGCACGCGGATCGAGCTCGACGGCGACGTCCTCTACCAGGTCTACGCGCCGCGCGAGTTCAGCCACCCGATGCGCTGCTTCTGCGGCCTCATGCGCGGCCTGCCCGCCGACGCCGCGGTCTCCCCCACCTACTGCCAGTGCTCGCGGGCGTTCGTCCGCAACTACTGGAGCCAGGTTCTGGGGCGCCCGGTGGCGGTGGAGATACTGTCGAGCGCCGTCACGGGCTCGGCCGAATGCCGGTTCCGCATCGAGTTGCGCCCGAGCTGATCAGCCGCTGGCCGCTCGGTCAGTCGCGTCCGTGGCCGCGGCGGTGGGCGGGGACGTCAGCCGCGTCGTTGGTGGCGTCGTCAGTCGCGGCCTTCGGTGGTCGCGATGTCCGCCTCGTTGCCCGCCGGGTCGGCTAGCGTCCACCACGCCGGCGCGTACTTGTCGCGGACCATTCGACCGCCTGCCGCGAGCGCGGCCGCCACGCGAGCTTCGGCTTTCTCGATCGGCACGAAGACGGCGATGTGGATCGCGCCGCCCCCGTCCGCGCGGGGCTCCTGCATCTGCTCGAACCAGAATGGCGCACCGCGGCCGGCCGGGTCGATGAGGTCCTCTTCGGGGCTGTCGCTGCGGGGCTCATAGCCGAGCACGGCCCGCCAGAACGGGGTCACGTCGGAAACCTTCGGCGCGCCCGGGACGATGAGCAGGGACTGCACGGCCGTCGGATCGGCCGCAAGCCCGAGCTTCCGCGCCAGCCGCGAAATCAGCCGCGCCAGCTCGACGTCGCGCTCGCTCATGCCGAAGTAGTCGTCGGTCTTCGTGACCAGCCGCACGGTCACGCCGTCGTGGCGAAGGTCCAGGTCCGGCTGGCCGGGCTCGAGGTCCGCCATCTCCGCGATGGCGGCGACGAGCCGGGCGCCCTCGGCGAACGAGCCCGCGCGAAAGAAGGCGCATGCTCCGCTCTCCAGGATCCGCCAATCTCCGGTGCCCTCGGCTTCGCGGAACTCGCGGAGGCTGATCCGATCGGTCATCTCCCTACCTCATGAACGAACTCGGCGACCGACCGATGATGCGCCGCCTCGTATTCGGGCTCAAGCGGCGTGCCGCGCTCCAGCCCCGCGGGGCCGCAGGCTAGCGGATCTTTGCGAATTCGGCCGCCTGGATCTCGCCGACGCGCCTGATCGTGGCCACGGCGAAGGCCAGATCCGTGCCGCCGGCGAGAGTGTCGTCGATCATCTCGGACACCGTCTGCCCGGTCCCCAGGCGGGCCTTGAGCGCAGCCCTCCGCAGGGCGCTGTCGGTGAGAGGCTCGCCCAGCGACTCCTCGGCGAACTCGCGGGCCCGATCGGTTTCCGGTCTGGACGTTCGCGCGGCCAGACGCAGCTCGCCCTCGCACACGGTCTTCATCTGCTCGCGCAGCTCGGCGGGGATCTCCTTGTCCGCCTTCATGATGGCCTGCCGGGTCTGCTCGTCGTCCGGGTCTGCGGCTTTCCTTCGCCACATGAGGTTCGAGAGGAGTGCGACCGCGGCGTCGAGGTCCACGCCCGAGGCGCTCGCCACGATCCGAGCGACGGTCCCGTTTCGCGCCGGCAGCGGCATTGCGGCGTAGGCGTTCGCGGTCAGGCTCTCAGGATCCGGCCCGGACAGGTCCACGGGCTCGTCGGGCGGCTCCTGCGGGCTTCGGGCCGTTCTGGCCCACCGTTCGGCCAGGAAGTCGATGACTGCGGCGACGGTGGCCCCGAGCGCCATGCCGACCGTGTCGTGCGTGACGAGCCAGCCGGCCACTCCTCCAACGACGAAAGCCGCGAACAGCACGACTACCCCTCCGCGCGAGCGCCAGGCCAGGCCAACGCCCGGATCATGACATGCGGGCTTCGCGCTGGCGAGCGGCTGTTTGCGCGTCCGGGCCGTGGCGTCTGTCCGAGGCTTCCGAGGCCGCGGCGTCGGCGCGCGTCCGTGGCGTCCGCGCGGGGCGGGCGGCTAGTTCAGGAGCCGCTTCGGCTCGTCCGTGTAGCGCAGGCCGCCAAATCGGTCGTGGAGCTCGTCGTCGAGCTGGTCGACCAGCGCGCCCAGGTGCAGGCAGGCAAAGGCGATCTGCTCGGCCGACATCCTGATCGCGAGCAGCTCGGTCATCGCCACGACGACGCCGCCGTGCCAGAACACCCGGCCGAACGTGAGCCGGTCGTTGATCTGGTTGAGCGCTTCGAGCAGGTCCGGGCTTCGCTCCACGCCGCTCAGGACCGGCGAGAAGATCGAGACGACGGGAGGCACCGAGTCGACCGGCCGAACGAACAGCATGGCGCTGCCGGCGCGGATCGGGATATCGCCGTCCTGGTCGACCTCGAGCTCCGCGACTCCGAGGAACTGCCTGACCACCTCCTCCACCAGCGGCCGCAACTGGTGGATGGTCGGGGTCGAGTGCGCGCCGCTCGCCCGGGGCGCGTGAGGCTTCTCCGCGGGGATCCGGAGCATCGGCTCGGCGAAGTCGGGCCCGCTCCTGGCGAACCTACGGTAGAGAAGTTCGGCCGGCCGATCGACGTCGTACACCTCGCGCAGGCTTCGGACGGCCAGGCTGGCGATCTCCTCGTACGGCGGCGGAGCCTTCCACTCGCGAACGAAGTTGCGGCTTCCTTCCGGCGCGACCGGCGGCGGCTGCACCGGCGGGGCCCAGCCCAGTTCCGCGAGCCGCTGTTCCTTCGCCGGCGAGAGAACCCAGCGGCCTCGAAGGTAGGCGTTGCCGACGGCCTCCGCGCGGAAGCCCTCCACCCCGCCCTGGGCGAACTGGACGAAGTAGTTGCTCTCTTCGCGGTTGACGAGGAGCAGCAGGAAGCTGTCGGGCGCCATCCGGCCGAGCACGCGCGCCAGCCGCGCCTCGAAGTCGGCCCACGAAAGCTCGGGTTCCGCGGTGGACGCGCGCTCCGGGCCGCCGGGGCCGCCCGGGCCGCCGGGTCCGCCGGGTCCGCCGGGGCCGTCCGGCGTCCTGCCGCTCGGTCCCTCGCCGCCTGATCCGTGGCCGGAGTCGCTCATCGAAGCCTCCCGACGCTCGCCATGACTGCCACCACAGCTGCCGTCAGTTGAATCCTACGCGGGCGACGAACCCGCCCGGCGTCATGGTCCACGGTGCGCGGTTGAGTGGTGCCGTGTGCGGATTCTCCATCGAAATTGGCCGCTCGAGCCCAGGAATGCCGGGATACCGATGGCGGCGGTGCACCCGGGAAGGCAACCCGGTTTAGCGACGGAATCACTCGACTCGGCCGACTTGTAA
>DAHXON010000008.1 GCA_027364875.1 Chloroflexota bacterium | reverse complement strand
GTCCTCGCAGAGCGCACCCGCCCCGGTCGTGGCGGCCATGTGGGCTCAGTCAGCGCAGGAAGTGCTCAATCACGGCAGCGTCCGAGTCTGCCATCACTGCGGTCTGCCGGTCTCCACGCACGCCCGTTTCTGCCGGCGCTGCGGCACGTCGCAGATCTAGCACCACTCGGCGCCGGGCCGCAACCCTCGCCGCCTTCTCGCGGCCGTCGGCGCCCTCGTCCGCCAGGGTTCAGACGTCCAGGTCCGCGAACAGGACCGGCTGGGCGTCCAGGTCGACATGGGACGATCCATGGGGCCGCAGGAGCGAGCGGATCTGGGTCCTTCGCACGAAGCGCTTGTTGCCGAGCTTGATGCTCTGCAGATGCCCCGTCCGGGCCCACCGGCCGATCGTTCCGGGCGTGAACCGGACGTTCGCGGCAGCCAGTAACTCGGCCGCCTCCGAGAGGGAGATCCAATCGGAAGGCGGCTTGGGCATCTGTCGCTCCCTACGATGCCGAGGTGTCGCTCTTGGACGATGCGGTCGACCCGGAGTCGCCGCTCGCCGTCGAGCTGGAGCCGGAAGAGGATTCCGGTTCCTTGGTTCGTGCCGGCTTTGATCCGCCGGATCGATCCTTGCGCGCCCAGCCCGTTCCCTTGAAGTGCACCGCCGGGGCGGAGATGGCCTTCTTCATCGGCCCGCCGCAATTCGGGCACTCACTCGGGCCGGGGGCATGGATGGAGTGGCTGACCTCCATCTGATGCCCGCAGTTCGAGCAGACGTAGTCGTAGATCGGCACCAAAGCCTCCGCGCTAGCCGCGCACCATTCGCATACCGCACTTCGGGCAGTAGAACGCCCGCTCGTGCCCTGAGTTGTAGCCGCAATGCTGGCAGATTGCCCCGCCCTCGCCCAGGAAGGGGACAGGCCGCTCCACGACGACAGTGCCCATCGACTGGCTGTCCGCGATGATGTTGTTGAAGAGGCCGCTCAGCAGACGGGACGCCGTTCGCTCGGTGTCGCCCCGGACGCCCTTGCCGCCCCACCCGACGATGGCACGGACCAGGAGGTCGCCGCTGATCTCGTCCCAGTGGGACACCACGCCGCCGACGATGGTGTTGTACTCGGGGTAGCCGGACGTGTCCACGTGACCGTCGAGAAGGCCCACCACCAGGGTCTCGAAGACCATGTCTATGGCGTCGCAGGTCTCGAAGACCACCATGGCATGGCGCGTCACCGGCGAGCGGCCCTGGTTGTACTGCAGCCACTGGACGCTGCCGGGAACGCGGGCGATGTTGGGCGAAGCCTGGGCAAGCTCCGGCGGCAGCGGCGCCACGAGCTCCGACTCGCGGACGTAGCCGCCGAGCATGTCGTGCAGCTTGTCCGCCATGCCCTTGCCGTTCTTGATGCGCACGACTTCGGACGTCTTCGCCGAATAGGAAAGCTTGAGCGTGAACTCGTGAGAGCTCACCTCTTCTACCGGAAGCGGCGCCGGCGGCGGTTCCACTGGTCCCGCGCGGCGGGTTTTGCCGAAGAGCGGCACGTTCCCTCCCAACTAGGTACGGACGGACCGATACGTATGCTAGCAGCGACGCCGCAACCGCTGCCCCGTACCCATGCGCTATGACCGCTCCGGACCGGCCTCGGGGCCTCTCGGGCGGCCTATCAGGCCAGCGTCGCGGGCTGGGCCCTAGCCGAGTCTGGCGGAAAGCCTGCCGACGAGCTCCTCCAGCTCCGCGGCTCGAGCGCGAGCGCCCTCCACGACTGCGGGCGGCGCCTTGGACATGAAGGACTCGTTGGCCAGCCGGGCCTCGGCGGCGGCGAGCATCGCCCGGGCCTCGGCCAGCTCGCGTTCCAACCGGGCGCGATCCCGGGCATCCTGCTCGTCGTCCCGGGCCGCCGGCCGGACCACGGCCTCGATCTCGCCGACGATGACCGAGAGACCGTTCTCCGCCAGCTCGCGGACGAGTTGCGGCTCCGTCTGCTCGACGAGGGGCCGCGCTCGCGCCAGACGCGAGATGGCGGGCGAAAGCGACGCGAACACGCCGCTCAGGCTGGACGGCAGATAGGCGTCCACGGGCAGCCAGGCGGACGGCTCGATCCGGGCCTCCGATCGGGCGTTCCGGATGGCGCGGACGAGATCGATCAGGCTGGACACCTTCGACTCGGTCTCGGCGTCCTCGTCCTCCGGGGCGGCAGACGGCCAGTCGGCCACGATCAGGAGCTCGGGATCCGCGGCCGTATGCGGCAGCCGCTGCCAGATCGTCTCGGTGACGAACGGCATGAACGGATGCAGTAGCCGCAGGTATGTGTCGAGCACGTCCACCAGCGTCCACCAGGTGGCTTCGCGCTCCGCGGCACTGAGGGTTTCGTCGGCAAGCCGGATCTTCGATAGCTCGACCGCCCAGTCGCAGTACTCGTTCCAGATGGCCTCGTAGAGGATCTGGCTCGCGTCGCCGAACGTATAGAGGCCCATCTCGTGGTCGACCGCCTTCACCGTGGCGGCGGCCCGGGCCAGGATCCAGCGGTCGGCGGGGCCGATCCTGTCGCGGTTCGGTTTCTGGCGGGTGCTGCCTGCGGGGATGGTGGCCGGCCGTGCGCCAAGGACGAACCGGGCCACGTTCCAGAGCTTGTTGGTGAAGTTGCGGGCGTTGTCGAGCTTCTCCTGGCCGAGGCGCGCGTCGGAGCCCGGGCCGGTGCCGTTCACCAGGGCGAACCGCAGCGCATCGGCGCCGATCTCGTCGATCGTGGCCAGCGGATCCACGGAGTTGCCCTTGGTCTTGGACATCTTCTGGCCGAATGGGTCGCGGATCAGCCCGGAGAGGTAGACGGTGTGGAACGGCGCGTCGCCGGTCAGGTGGATGCCGAGCATCATCATCCGAGCGACCCAGAAGAAGATGATGTCGTAGGCGGTCTCCATCACCGAGCCCGGGTAGAAGCGGCGCAGATCCTCGGTGTCGTCCGGCCAGCCGAGCGTGGAGAACGGCCAGAGGCCGGAGCTGAACCAGGTGTCGAAGATGTCGTCGTCCTGCTTGAGCTCCGCTGCGGGGCGGCCGCAGACCTCGCAGGCGTCCGGTCCGGCAGGGTTGGCGGAAACGGTGGCGTGGCCGTCCGGGCAATACCAGGCCGGGATGCGATGGCCCCACCAGAGCTGGCGGCTGACGTTCCAATCACGGATCTCGGTCAGCCAGTGCTCCCAGACCTTCACGAATCGTTCCGGGAGTATCTGCGTGCGGCCCGAGCGAGTGGCTTCGAGCGCGGCGGCCGCGAGCGGGGCCACCCGAATGAACCACTGCGTCTTGAGGCGCGGCTCCACGACGTCGTCGGAGCGCTGGCAGTGGCCTATGAGCGACGTATGGGGCTTGACCGAATCGAGATCGCCACGCTCTTGCAGCGCCTCCACGATCCGGCGGCGAGCCTCGTAGCGGTCCAGCCCCGCGAACTCGGCACCGTTCTCGTTGATCCGGGCCGCGTCGTCGAGGACCGTGATCATCGGCAGGCCGTGGCGCTTGCCTGTTTCATAGTCGTCGCCGTCGTGGGCAGGCGTGATCTTGACCGCGCCCGTCCCGAAAGCCCGGTCCACCACCGGGTCAGAGATGAGGGGGACGGGTCGGTTGACGAACGGGATCATCGCCCGCCGGCCAACCAGCGACGTGTAGCGCGGGTCGTCGGGGTTCACAGCGACCGCGGTGTCGCCCAGAAGCGTCTCCGGCCGAGTGGTCGCCACCGAGATCCAATGGTCGGGATCGACGGAGCCCGACGCCTCGTCGATCAGGTGGTAGCGCATCGTCCAGAGGCTGCCCTGAGTCTCTTTCGGGATGACTTCCAGGTCCGACACGCTGGTCCGGCAGCCCGGGCACCAGTGGATCAGGGCCTCCGTGCGGTAGGCGAGGCTCTCTCGATACAGCCGCAGGAACGCTTCCCGCACGGCCTTGGCCGAAACCTCGTCCATCGTGAAGCGGAGCCGGCTCATGTCCAGCGAGGCGCCAACGCGGCGCTGCTGGGCGATGATCACCTCGCGCGTTTCGCGGACGAACTGCCACATCCGCTCGAGATACTTCTCGCGGCCCAGGGTTTGCCGAGATTCGCCCTCTTTGGCGAGGATCTTGTCGAGCACGTACTGGGCGGCGATCGACGCGTGATCCAGACCCGGAAGGAAGAGCGCCGGCCGGCCGTTCATCCGGGCGTGGCGCGTCATCAAATCCTCGACCGTCGAGCGCTGGGCATGGCCCAGGTGCAGCGAGCCGGTCACGTTTGGCGGCGGCTGGATGATGACGAAGGGCTCCCTGGACCAGTCGGCCCGCGAGCCCTTGCCGTCGGGCGCGAAAACGTCGGCGTCGACCCAGCGCTGGAATACGGCCATCTCGACTTCGCTCGGTCGATACGCCTTCGCCAGCTCGCCATCGGGCGGGCGATCGGTCTCGCCCGCGGGTGCTTTGGTCGCGTCCTCGGCTTGCGCCATATCTCGCTCCATCGATTCGAAAACCCGCTCGCCCAGCGGACGAACGGGTCGTGGTACCACCTGCTGGTTCGGCCTCGACCGGCATCCGAACATCTCGGCAGCCTTCTCGTCGAGGCCCTTTCGGCGCGCTATCGGGCGCCTCCCGCATCGCTCGCGAGCTACGTTCGCGCCGTTCCGGCTCCGGGGCTTTCAGCCGGGCCCGCGCTGCGGGCGAGGCCCCGTTCTCTGTCGCCGGCTGGCGACGCTACTCCTCTCGGGTCGTCGCGATGAGGCCGCGATCGTAGCACAGGGGTCGCTCGACTCACGGTGCGCTCAGGTCCGGCGAGCCACGGGGATCACGACCGCCAGTGCCTCGCGGACGCGATCTTCGACTCTTCCACGAGGAGCGATCGCCCAGACCGTGATCGCGCCCTCGAAGGCCGCGAAGACCGCCGAGACGAATTCGGGCGTAACGGTGATGTCGATCTCGCCCGCGTCGGCGGCCTCCCTCAACAGCAGTCCAACCTGCCGCTCCATCTCCAGGAGCTCGGCCTCGAACATCGCCCGCAGGTCCGGGTCGCCGGCGTTGTCGACGTAGGCGGAGATCCCGTTGGCCAGCCGGACCGGCTCCGTCAGACCCTCGAGCCGCGCGAGCAGGGCCGTTTCCAGAACGTCGAGCGGCGACCCGCCGGGCGACCGTGCCGCGGCGAACCCCGCCCCTACCCCGGACGTCCGGCGTCGCGCAATCTCAAGAAGGAGTCCCCGCTTCGAACCGAATCGCTGCCTCACGGCCGCCGGCGTTACTCCGAGCGCGGCCGCGAGCCTGGCCAGCGTCAGGCCGCTGGAGCCGTGCTCGGCGAGAACGGAGAGCGCGGCGGCGTATATGGCGTCGTCACTGACCGTCCGAGGACGGCCGGGCCTCCGAACCTCCACGTCGGCCTCGAGCTGCGTGTTTGACATTCATTTATATCCGTATAGAGACTAACGCTGGATGCCCGGTGCGTCCAGCATACGAGCGGAGGAGGACGGCCGTGTTCGAGTTCTTCAGGGTCTGGCTCCTGGTCCTGGGATCCGCGATGGCCCTCGCCGGGACGGCGATGGTCCTGATAGCCGGCACTCCCCTGTTCGCGGTGGCCGGTCGGCTCCTGGATCGTCCGTTCTGGGGTGGCGGCCCTGACGAGACGACCCGCCGATTCCAGGCCTGGGCCTGCAGCGTGACGTTCGCCACGATGGCGGGCTGGGGTCTGTGCCTGGCATTCATCGCGGCGAACGCCTTCGCGACCCGCCAGAGCTGGGCCTGGTGGGCAATCGCAGCAAGCGTGGCCGTCTGGTATCCCCTGGATACGGGTCGATCGCTGTTCCACGGCGTGTACGTCAACGCTCTCCTGAACACGGCCCTGCTCCTCGCGGTGGCGGTGCCGCTGGCGTTCACGTTCGGCGAGTTCCACTAGCGCTCGGCCGGGGCGACGCGGCCGGGCCGACGGGGATGAGGGGACGGGGTGAGGCACGGCCGCCGCGCGTGGCCTCCGCGCCGCGTATTCTCCGTGCGTGGTTTCGTCCAATCCCGCAAGAGCCCGTCACGAGTCTCTTGCCGCCGACCTCCGGCGCCGGCTTCGCGGTGAGGTTCAGTTCGGGCCCGGCGACCGCGCCCTCTACGCCACCGACTCGTCCAACTACCGCCAGCTGCCTGTCGGCGTGGTCCGGCCGCGCGATACCGACGACCTGGTCGAGACGATCCGCGTCTGCGCCGAGCACGACGCGCCGGTAACGCTTCGCGGCGGGGGCACGAGCCTGGCCGGCCAGGCGACCAATGCCGCGGTCATCGTCGACGTCTCGCGGCACATGAACCGGATCGTGGAGCTCGACCCGGCTCGGCGTCTTGCGCGCGTTCAGCCTGGCGTGGTGCTGGATTCGCTGCAGACGGCTGCCGCACCCTACGGGCTCACCTTCGGTCCCGATCCGGCCACCCACGACCGCTGCACCATAGGCGGGATGCTCGGCAACGACTCGTGCGGCGCCCATTCGATCATGGCCGGCCGGACGAGCGACAACGTCGAGGCGCTCGAAGTCCTGACCCACGACGGCCTGCGGCTGACCGCCGGCCCGACGACCGAGCCCGAGCTGGACGCGCTGTGCGCGAGCGACGGCCGCCGCGGCGAGCTCTACCGGAGCCTGCGGGGTTTGCGCGACCGGTATGCGGACCAGATTCGGGCGGGATTTCCCCAGCTGCCGAGACTCGTGTCGGGCTTTCCGCTGCAGGCGCTCCTGCCTGAGAACGGGTTCGATCTGGCCCGGGCGCTCGTCGGCACGGAGGGAACATGCGCCACGGTCCTGGAGGCGACCCTGCGCCTGGTCCCCTCCCCCGCCTCGCGAGCACTGGTCGTGATCGGCTTCGGAGACGTGTTCGAGGCGGCCGACCGAACGCCGGACGTGATGCTCGACCGCCCGATCGCGCTCGAGGGCTTCGACGATCGACTGGTCGAGGCCTGCCGGCGCAAGGCGATGAACCTGGGGGCCATCGGTCGGCTGCCGGCCGGTGGCGGCTGGCTTCTCGTGGAGTTCGGCGCCTCGACATCCGGCGAGGCCGAGGCCGAGGCGAGACGAGCCGCGCGGCAGTCCGGCCGCCCGTTCACGGTCATCGTCGACGCCGCGGCCCAGCAGGCCATGTGGGCCCTGCGCGAGTCGGCGGTCGGGGCGACGGCGGTGGTTCCGGGCAGACCTTCGACGTACCCCGGCTGGGAGGATTCGGCGGTTCCGCCGGCACGGCTCGGCGACTACCTGCGCGAGCTGGACCGGCTCATCGCGAGCTTCGGCTTCGAGCGGACCTTCTACGGCCACTTCGGGGACGGCTGCCTGCACCTCCGAACGGGCTTCGATTTCCACTCCGACGCCGGCCTGCGGGCGTTCCGCTCGTTCATCGAACAGGCCGCCGACCTGGTCGTCCGGCACGGCGGATCGCTGTCCGGCGAACACGGCGACGGCCAGTCCCGGGGCGAGCTGCTAGAGCGGATGTTCGGAGCGGAGCTGGTCCGCGCCTTTGCCGAGTTCAAGGCCATCTGGGACCCGCGCGGCCGGATGAACCCGGGCAAGGTGGTTGATCCGCGGCCGCTCGACGCGGACCTGCGGCCGGCGATGCGCCTGGCCGATCCGACCACCGAAATGGTCCTGGGCGACGAGGGCCACTCTCTGGCGGGCGGCCTGGCGCGCTGCGTCGGGGTCGGCAAATGCCGGCGCGAGTCCGGCGGAGCGATGTGCCCCACTTATCAGGCCACGCACGAGGAGCGCCACTCCACGCGTGGCCGGGCCCGCCTCCTCTGGGAGATGCTTGCCGGCGATGCCATCCCGGATCTGTGGCGCAGCGAAGAGGTCCTGGAGGCCCTGGACCTGTGCATCGCCTGCAAATCCTGCAAGCAGGATTGCCCGGTCCAGGTGGACGTTGCCACTTACAAGGCCGAATTCATGGCTCGCCACTACGCCGGGCGTCTTCGGCCGCGCGCGGCCTATTCGATGGGGCTGATCCACTGGTGGGCCCATCTCGCGGCGATTGCGCCGGGCCTGGCCAACTCCGTGGGCACCGCGCCGGGGATCGCGGCGCTGGCCAAGCTGGTCGCGGGTGTCGACGGTCGCCGGCAACTCCCACGCCTTGCCGAGCGGACGTTCCGGGCCTCGCTGCCGAAGGACGTTCCCGACGTGGCCGGCCTGCCGGACGTGGCCGCTTCGTCCGGCGGCGCCGACTCCGCGGGGCGCGTCGTCCTGTTCGCGGACACGTTCACCGAGTCGTTCGCGCCGTCCCAGGGTCTGGCCGCCCTGCGAGTCCTACGAGCCGCCGGGTTCGCGGTCGAAGTCCCGCGCTCGGACCTCTGCTGCGGCCGGCCGCTCTACGACCGCGGCTTCCTCCGCCAGGGCCGCCGGCTCCTCAGGCGCGTCCTCGACGACCTGGGGCCGTCGATCGAGGCCGGCGTCCCGGTGGTCGTCCTGGAGCCCTCATGCGAGGCGGTCTTCCACGACGAGCTGCCGGCGCTTCTGCCCCGCGACTCGAGAGCCCGGCGGCTCGACCGGCTGGCCATGGGGCTGGGCAGGTTCGTGGCGAGCCATCCGGACGAGTTTCGCGGGCCACTTTCGGGCCGCCTCTCCGTCCCGGCCGTCATGCACGGCCACTGCCATCAGAAGGCGCTGGTCGGAACGACCGACGACGAGACGGTCCTGCGGGCGATCGGCCTCGTGCCGGCCCAGCCGGAACCCGGATGCTGCGGCATGGCCGGCGCGTTCGGGTTCGAGCGGGGCGAGCATTTCGAGCTCTCCATGGCGATCGGCGAGCGTGCGCTCCTGCCGGCCGTCCGTTCTGCGGCGGACGACGCGCTGCTGATCGCCAGCGGCTTCAGCTGCAGGGAGCAGATATCTCAATCGACCGGCAGGCGACCTCTGCACCTCGCCGAGGTCCTGGAGATGGCCCTTCAGCCTCGCTGATCGTCCCCTGGGACGTCGGGCTCGGCAGCTTCGGATTCGGCGGCCTCGGGCTCGGCAGCGCCGGATTCGGCAGCGTCGGTTCCGGCGGCGTCCGATTCGGCCGCTTCTTCCTCCGGACCGAAACGGAGCATCGGCACCAGGGCCGCCACGATCGCGACCGGGCTGAACGCGAGGATGCCGAACGATCCGAAGGCGATCGTGAGGACGACGGCGACCACGACGGCGACCCAGCGATCGATCGGGTGCCTGCCCAGGGCCGCCAGACCCGCCCAGGCGAAGCAGAGGCCCGCCGGCAGGATCACGAGCACCAGAGGCGAACCCGCCGAGCCCAGGACCAGCCCAACCACGATCGGGCCGCTCATGATCAGGATCGGCGTCCGGAAATCGAAGAACAGCCACAGGGCCATAGCCACGAGCAGCAGCACGGCAATGGCGAACAGGAACACTGCGAGCTGTTCCGGAGTCAGTCCGTCCCCACCACCCGGCTGGTAGGGCGCGACCCACCAGGCGAAGGCGAGCGCCGCGAGAGCGGCGACGGCGACAAGCATCCCGATCACCAGCGTGTTCTCGTGCTCGTGACCGGGCCGTTCGCTGCCCCTCAGCCTGCGCGGCTTGTCCGCATCCAGCTCACGGTGTGGTCCGGGGCCCCCGCGTCGAGCCTTCTCGTCGGACCACTTGAGAGTCATTCCGATGCGCCTCCGGCTGCAGAGCTCACTCGCCGCCAGCGAGTCACGGCCTCATTCTGGGCCAATCGGTCTCGTCGCGGTGTGGCCGCCTATCCCTACCAGGCGAGCAGGAGGTACTAGCCGACGGCGGATCCCCTCAGCGGGCCGAAGCACCGCCCTTTGCCTCTCACCCCCCGGCTCGTGGCTACGCGCTTTGGCCGTGTTCCGCGAGAAGTTTCTCGTAGTTGGTCTCGTCCACGCCCGAGTCCACCTGGCTCTTGGAGAGCAGGAGCGGCAGACGGCCTTCGCGGATGGTCTCTTCTGTGATGATGCATTTCCGGATCTCGGTGTGGTCCGGAACGTCGTACATCACTTCCAGGAGCGATTCCTCGACGATCGAGCGGAGAGCGCGGGCACCGGTCTTGCGGGTGATCGCAAGCTCGGCCGCGGCCCGAAGCGCCGCTTCGGTGAAGACGAGCTCCACCTTGTCCAGCGAGAGGAACTTCTGGAACTGGCGGGTGATCGCGTTCTTGGGCTCGGTCAGGACCCGGACGAGGTCGTCCGCGGTAAGTGACTGGAGCGTCACGACGACCGGCAGCCGGCCGACGAACTCGGGGATGAGCCCGTACTTGAGCAGGTCCTCCGGCATGAGCCGCTCCAGGATCCGCTCGCGGTCCATGATGGGCATGTGGTTCTCGGCTCCGAAGCCCATCGAGCGCTTGCCGACCCGCTCCTCGACGATCCTGTCCAGCCCGTCGAACGCCCCGCCGCAGATGAACAGGATGTTCGTCGTGTCTATCTGGATGAAGTCCTGGTGCGGGTGCTTGCGGCCACCCTGTGGCGGCACGTTGGCCAGCGTGCCCTCCAGGATCTTGAGGAGTGCCTGCTGGACGCCCTCGCCGGACACGTCGCGGGTGATCGATGGGTTGTCCGCCTTGCGGGCGATCTTGTCTATTTCGTCGATGTAGATGATGCCGCGCTGCGCCCTCGCGACGTCGAAATCGGCCGACTGGATGAGGCGCAGAAGGATGTTCTCGACGTCTTCGCCGACGTAGCCGGCCTCGGTGAGCGAGGTGGCATCGGCGATGCAGAAGGGCACGTCCAGGATCTTGGCCAGCGTCTGGGCAAGAAGCGTCTTGCCCGACCCGGTGGGCCCGACCAGGAGGATGTTGGACTTCTGGAGCTCGACCTCATCGATCTGGTGGCCGGCGTTCACTCGCTTGTAGTGGTTGTGGACGGCGACGGACAGAACCTTCTTGGGCTTGTCCTGGCTGATGACGTACTGATCGAGGGCCAGCTTGATGGCGCGAGGATTCGGCAGCTTCGCAACCTGGGGCTTGGCCCGCGGCGCCTCGAGCATCTCCTCTTCGATGATTTCCTGGCAGAGGTTGATGCACTCGTCGCAGATATAGACGCCCTGGCCCGCAATGAGCTTGCGGACCTGCTCCTGGCTCTTGCCGCAAAAGCTGCAGCGATATGGAACCTTGGGGCCGCTCTTGGTCGTCGTCACGCGCCTTGACCCATCCTTCGCGCCTGCGCCACTACCCGCTTACTCGGCAGCTGCCGCTGGCTCGCCAGCTGCTGCCGACTGCCCATCAGAGCTTCCGCCCGTTTCACCGTCGCCGGCCGACCCGTTCTTGCCGCTGAGCGGCTGGCCGGTCGCAGAGTATACCGAGTCGATTATGCCGTAATCCTTCGCCTCGATTGGAGACATAAAGTAGTCCCGAGAGGTATCGGCGACTATCTTCTCGATCGGCTGGCCCGAGTGGCGGCTCAGGATCTCGTGATTGGTGTTGACAAGAGTCTCCATCTCCTTGACCTGGATGAAGACGTCGGGGGTGTTGCCCCGGAAGCCGCCCGAACCCTGGTGGATCATGATCCGGCTGTGGGGCAGGGCGAACCGCTTGCCCGGAGCCCCGGCCGCAAGCAGCACGGCCGCCATACTGGCCGCCATGCCGATGCAGATCGTGCTGACCGGCGCTCGGACGTACTGCATGGTGTCGTAGATGGCCAGCCCGGAGGTGATCACGCCACCGGGGGAGTTGATGTAGAGGCTGATGTCCCGCTCCGGATCCTCTGCGTCGAGGAAGAGCAGCTGGGCGATCACGAGGTTGGCGACGTTGTCTTCGATGGCGTCGCCAAGGAAGATGATCCGCTCGCGGAGAAGCCGCGAGTAGATGTCGTAGGCGCGCTCGCCACGGCTCGAGGACTCGATCACCATTGGCACGAGCATCTGATCGTCTCCTCTGTACTTACCCTGGATACGCGCCGGTTACGCGCCGCCGGCAGAAGCTGATTCCGGCGTGAGAGCCTCGACGTCGGTGGCGCCGATGGAAGCGGAGGCTTCCGCGGTTGAGCTCGCCACCGGCGAGTGGTCGTCCGATTCCTCGAGATGCGGCAGCCGGGGTGCCTCCGGGTGTGCGGCGAGCCACTCGTCGATGAGCTGCTCGACGGTCCGCGATCGCCGGAAGGTGCTCCTGATGTAGTTTCGGCCGCGCTCCGATTCGAAGTAGCGGATCAGGTTGGGGCTGTCCGCGTAGCGGGACCGGGCTCGATCGATTTCGCCCTGGACGTCCGACTCCGGAACTTCCACTCCCTTGGCCCTGGCGATCTCGGTCAGGACGAGAAGCGTCTTGACCCGCTTCTCGGCCTGCGGCCGGAACTCGGTGTGGATGTCCTCGTCCGTCTTGCCGACGACATTGAGGTAGGCGTCTTCGGTAATGCCCTGGCGGGCCAGCGCGGAGCGCAGCTCGTCGTGCATGACCTCGACTTCCTGGTCGATCAGCACGTCGGGCAGATCCACCGTGGCGTTGGCCGTGGCGTACTCGATGATCTTGTCGGCGAATTCGTGGCGGGCGTGGTCGAGGGCGTTGGCGCCCAGCCGCTCGCGCAGCTCGGCCCGGAGCTCGGCCATGTCGTTGAACTTTCCGACGAGCCTGGCGAAGTCGTCGTCGGCCTCGGGCAGCTGCTTGTGCCGCAGCTCCTTGACCGTGACCGAGAAGTGCGCGACCTGGCCGCGCAGCGTCTCCTCCTGGTAGTCGTCCGGGAAGGTGATGTCGAACTCGCGCTCGTCGCCCTTCATCGCCCCGACGAGGTTCTCCTCGAAACCGGGGATGAGGCGGTCTTCGCCGATGATGAGCGGCATACGCTCCGACGATCCGCCCGGGAACTCGACGCCGTCGCGCGTGCCCCGAAAGCCGATGACGGCGTAGTCGCCGTTCTGGGCCGCGCGCCCCTCGACGGGCTTGAGCTCCGAGTGGGCGTCCTGGAGCTCCTCGATGACTTTGGCGACCATCTCGTCGTCGACGGGCTTGACCTCAGGCGCGAAGCCGAAGTGGTCGTAATCGCCGAGCTTGACCTCCGGCCGAACCTGGATCGTCGCCTTGAAGAGGACCGGCTTGCCTTCTTCGGACTGGGTGACTTCGACCTCGGGGGTCGTGAGCGGGACGATGTCCTGCTCCTTCATCGCCTCACGGAACGCGTCCTCGACGAGGTGATCCACGGCGTCGTCCAGGATCGCCGTCTGGCCGAGCATCCGCTCGAGCATGAACCGGGGAGCCTTGCCGGGCCGGAAGCCGGGAACTCGAGTCTGGCGCGACAGGCGGCTCACCGCCTGGTCGATCGCGCGTGTCAGGCGTTCGGGGGGAAGCTCGAGCTCGAGCTGGAGGCGTGACTTGGGAAGGGGGGTGTTGGTCGTCTGCATCGCCCGTGGATTATAGGGGCCGAGGCCTCGCCGGGCCGGTAAGCGGCGCGATGCGAGCCGGGGCTACCGACTGCGGCTCCCGCGGCCCGGAACGCGGGGCCAGCTCCTCGGGTGCAGCTCCAGCCCCCGGGCGCGGCCCCCAGCGCGATGTTGGTGGGCGAGGCGGGACTCGAACCCGCATGCCGTGACCGGCACCAGCTCCTAAGGCTGGCGCGTCTGCCATTCCGCCACTCGCCCGCGGCCCAAGAGTGTAGCCGCGCTCGCGGCTCTGCGACCGGTGCGTCGACGCACCATCCGCTCGGGTCTCGCTAGCCCTTCGCCTCGCCCTTCCGGCGGGCTTCCCGCCGGTTCTGGATCCTGACCATCACCTCGTTGAAGCTGCTGCCTTCCGGCTTGAAGAGCTCCCTGGCCAGGCGCTTGCCGGCCTCGGCGGTGACGGGCTTGAGCAGGTTGCCGCCCAGCTCGGACACCGTCCCGCGCAGGTCGCGGGCGTCTCGGACCGGCTTGCTCTTCTCCAGATAGTCGGCAAACTCGCGCTCGATCACGCCCCGGACTCGATCGCCGTCGGATCCGAGGGCTCGAAGCGCCTTGTCGATCTGGTTGGGCAACATGGACTTGGGGAGCTCGGCCTGAGGTCCGAAGATCGCCTTTCGAACGGCTCGATACGTCCTCTTCGGCCCACCCGCGGCGAGGAAGACCGTCCCGGCGGCGAGCGCCGCGGTCTTGCCCGGCGAACGCCTGACCTTGGCTTTGATGTCCACGGCGGAACGGCCGGCGGCCTCCAGGCGGGTGACCTCGTCGAGGAGGGCCTGCCGGCTGGCTACGACTTCGGCCCGAGCGGCAACTGCGCGCGCACCCACTCGATGGTCTCCTTGGTGGTCTCGATTGTCTGGCTGGGGTAGAACCGCTCCTTGAGCCGGCCCGTATCTATGCCGTGCCGGAAGAGCAGCACGGCGGCGGTGATCGGCCACATCAGCAGCAGGACTGCCACTCCGATCGCCGAAGCGACCCGTAGGCCCGGCCCGGCGGAGGCGAGCAAACCGAGCAGGCCGCCGACGACGATCCCGCCGATCGCGGCGCCACTCGCCGCGCCTCGACCGAAGCTGGCCCCGAGCAGGGCGAAGAGGATGCCCAGCAGGACCGCGCCCGAGGCGACGGCCAGCCACGGCTGACCGGGCAGGCTCGTGTTGTTCCGGCTGACGGCGGCCCAATCGTTGGCCAGGAGGCCGCCGATGACGAGCGCCACGCCTAGTGCCACCAGGAACGACCCGCTCGTCCGGCTGAAGCCGAGCTCCAGGACGCCGAGGAGCAAGATGACCGACACCGCGATCAGCAGCTCCGAGCCGAGAAGCACGCCCCAGCCCATCGAGCCGAAGATCGCCTCTCCGGCGAAGAGCAACACGCCCACGAAGATCAGGATTGCCGTGATGAAGAGCAGGAAGAGGGCCGCTCCCACGAGGCCGGCGATCCGCTTGACTTCGTCGGCAATCTCGGAGAACTCGGCCCTGGCCAGGGCAATGTGAGATCCGATCAGGCCGAAGAGAGCCTTGCGCGTCCGGCCGATCTGTTCTCCCAGACCGGGTGCGGCGTCGCCAGGATTGGAGCCGGCGCCATCCGATCCGGGCTCGGACGGCGGCAGAGAGGAGGACCGGTCAGCCAAGGGACCTCCTTCGGGTAGGGTCTGACAGCACGGCGATGATAGCAGCGGCGAGCGCCGTAGTGACACGAAGCTTCCCAGACGGCGCTCGACGACCGGCGGCGGTGCTTCCCCTACACTCCGTCAATGAGCCTCTCACGATCCACCGGCGCCCGACAGGCGGAAGACTCCGCGCCCCGCGCTATCCGGACGGCCGTGCTCCTCGCCGTCGGCTCCGAGCTAACGACGGGCGAGACCAGAGACACCAACAGCGGCGACCTGGCTCGAATTCTCAGCCAGGCCGGCGTGACCGTCGCCTGGACGGCGGCCTTGCCCGACGTGCTCGCAACAGTGGTGGCAACCCTGCGCCGCGCTCTCGAGGACGCGGATCTGGTGGTCACGACAGGTGGACTCGGACCGACGCCGGACGACCTGACCCGCGAATCGATCGCCGCGGTGTGCGGCGAGGAGACCTCCGTGGACCCGGACCTGGAGCGGTGGCTCCACCGCCTGTTCGAACGGCGCGGATGGCCATTCCACGAAACCAACATCAAGCAGGCGTGGCTCATCCCGTCGTCGCAGGCGATACCGAACGAGCGCGGGACGGCACCCGGGTGGTGGGTCGAGCGGCCCGATGGGCGGCTCATCGTGGCCCTGCCCGGGCCGCCGCGCGAGATGACGGCGATGTGGCAGCAGGAAGTCCAGCCGCGTCTCCGCGATCGGGGCCTGGGCCAGGAGCGCGTGACCCGAACCTACCGGCTGACCGGCATCGGAGAGTCGGCGGTGGCGGCCGCCCTCGGCGAGCCTCTACTTCGCAAGACAAACCCCGTGGTGGCCACCTACGCCAGGGCCGATGCGGTGGACGTTCGCATCTCCGCCGTTGCGGAAGACGGCCGGACGCCGGGGGACCTCGTCGAGGAGGCCGAGGCGATCGTGCTCGCGGCGGTGGGAAGGTACGTCTGGGGCCGCGATGAGGACACCTGGCCCGTCGCCGTCCGTCGTGAACTCGAGGCGCTGGGATGGAGCGCGGCCATCGTCGAGCTCGGCACCGGTGGAACCGCGGCTCAGCTGTTCGGAGACGCCCCGTGGCTCCGATCCGCCAGACTCCTGACAGCGAGCGCGGCACAGGCGCTAGTCGAGCTGGCCGAGGCTGAACGCCGCGAGTCGGGCGCCGAAGTCGGGCTGGCCGTCCGGGCCGCGGACGCGAACGAAGACACGATCGTCGAGATGGCTGCGGTTGGGCCCTTCGGTCAGGTCGAGGCGGGCCGAGCCACGTTTCAGGGCGGCGCGGAGGGCCGGCGGCGAGCGGGCATTTCCGCGGCCGCGTTCCTGTTTCGGCTCGCCGGCGAGGCGACGAAGGCGAAAGGGTGAGCACGGCGCGGGGCGCGGGGGGAGAATGGGATCTCACATAGAGCGGTGTCGGAGGAGCAGCTGATGGCCACGACCGAGAAGGTGAGCCCGGACGAACTGGCTCGTCTGCCGCTGTTCGCTGGTCTGGACCGCGCCGGCCTCGATTCGCTGGCGGCCGCCTCCGTGCGTCGCCACCTTGCCGACGGCGAGACGCTCGTCGAGATGGGCTCCCCTATCTCCGAGGTCCACTGGCTCGAACACGGGCAGCTGGGCCTGCGCGTCCAGCACGACCATCGCTGGGTCCTCGTCTCCACGCTCCACGCCGGCGACCTGCTCGGCTGGTCGGCGCTGCGAGAGGAGCCGACGGCGCTGTCCACCGCTCGCGCCATCGGACCGGCGACCCTGGTTTCCGTGCCCGCGAGTGAGCTGCTCACCCTGCTCACCGGCGGATCGGCCCGCTCGGAGCTGCTGCTTCGCAGGTTGTTCGGTTTCGCCACTCAGCATCTGGACGAGAGCCGGGCGCAGGTTCTCCAGCTCGGCCGCGAGGGCGTCATCTCCGCGGGCTGATCCTCGACGTCGCGCGCGCTCGTCCGCGCCGAGCCCCGACGCCGCGCCGGACCGCCTAACGCCGCGCCCGAGCCGCCAGCAGCGCCAGGTCCGGGATCACTATCCCGTCGGGCTCGAGACGCAGGAGCTTCTCGTCGGCAAACTCGCCGAGGAGCTTGTTCACGCTCTGCCTGGTGGCGCCGATCATCGACGCGAGGTCGCCCTGCGTTGGCGGAGCCTCCAGACGGTAGGAACCGTCCGCGAGCCGTTCGCCGCGCTCCTCCGCAAGGCGGGCAAGCCGCGCCGCCAATCGGCCCGTGAGATCCAGGAAATGGAGATCCGAGACGTGAGTCGTCAGGCGCCGCAATTCCCGTGCCAGCTGAGCGAGCAAGGCGTCGCGGAGGTCGCCATCCGTGGCCAGCAGGGACTTGAACTGAACGCGCGGCAGCGTCAGAGCTTCCACCGGTTCGATCGCGATCGCGCTGGCCGAACGGGGCGCGCCGTCGAGAAGGGAAAGCTCGCCGAGCGAGTCGCCGCGACCCAGCGTCGCGAGGATTGCTTCGTCGCCGTCGTCGGACGGCACGACGACCTTGACCGAGCCCGACGCGACGATGAAGAGGGAATCGCCGGGGTCGCCTTCGTGGAAGAGAACCTCGCCGCGACGGAACTTGCGGGATCGAAGCGTCCGGGAAATGGCCTCGAGCGACGCGGGGGCCATGCCGGCGAAGAGCCGGCCGCGGCGGAGAGCGTCGATTGCGAATGAGCCTTGCATGACGCCCCCATCGTAGCCGAGCCCGACCGGGCGGAGCCGGTGATTCGAGCGGAGCGGACTGCTCGGACGGAATCCACCGAGCCCGGGCACTGGCAGCCGAATGGAGCGCGGGGCCGGGCCGCCGCGCGGGATCCGGCTTCGCCGTTCTAGGATTGGCCAATGCCATACACGACAGAGAGGCGGCCCGAGTCGGCGCGCTCGCACCGCGGTGGTCTTCTGGTCGGCGCGATCCTTGTTGCGGCAGTCGTCGGCGGGTTCGGGGTCGGCTGGCTCGCCCTCACGCTCGCCGCCGGCCCCTCGAAGCCGTCCTTGATTGCCGCCACCACGCCAACAGCCACGGCCTCGGCGACCGCGGGCGTCACCCCGAGCCCGACCCTGGCTGCCTCGGCGTCGGACCTCCCCTCGCCGACTCCGACCGCCACTCCGACCGTGCAGCCTTTACCGACGGCCACTCCGCCGCTGCCGGCGATGCTCGCCGCGATCGGCGATTCCTACAGCCAGGCGTACAGCGTTTCGCCGGCCAACCTTCGCGACCATCCTCAGTACTCGTGGGTCGTGGGGACGGCCAGGAACGACGGCGTGACCAGCTTGCTCGAGCGGTTCAAGGCCCTGGGGGCGACGCCCGGCGTGGTCGACGCCGCCACTTCCGGGCGCAAGATGATCGATGCCCAGCGCCAGGTCGAACAGGTCGTCGCGGCGGCGGCGAACCTGCAGCACGGCCAGACGGCATACGTGACCTTCATGCTCGGCACCAACGATCTGTGCGACGACCCGAAGACCCCGTTGGCGGACTTCACCGCCCAGGCCCGAGCGGCGGTCGAGACTCTTCGCGTCAACCTGCCGCCGGGCAGCCGCCTGCTGATGATGCCGGTGCCCGACTTCAGCCACTTCCGGGCAATCACTCAGGCCGATCCAACCGCCCGGACCGCCCTGCTGCAGCCCAAGAACTCGACCCGCTGCGCGCCGTTCCTGGGCTCGAACAGCCCCGCCTCGATCCCGGACGCGGAGGCCATCCTCGCCTCGTACAACGCCGCCCTCGAGACGATCTGCGACGAGGAAAACGCCGTGACCGGGGCGCTGGCGAACCTGCACTGCACGTACAACCAGGCCCTCCTGTCCGGTCGCGACTTCGTCCTCAAGGATCTGAGCACCGTCGACTACTTCCACCCGTCCCTCACCGGGCAGGCCAAGTTCGCCGCCGACGCCTGGAAGGCGGACGCGTGGGCCAATGGCGTTTCGAGCTCCGCCAGATCGGATCAGCTGGCCGGTACCGGCGAGAGAGGGCCTCGCGGACTCGCCCCGGCCGCACTGGGTCCCGTTGCCGTGCTGCCGGCCGTGTTGGCGAGACGGCGGCGGCGCCCCGCCCGTCAGGCTCGTCAGCGCGCGGCGGCCTGACCCGGAGCGCTCGTCAGGGTCTCGATCAACTTGCGCAGGCCGTCGGCCTCTTCGTCCGCGCCGACGGCCAGCGCGTCGCCGAGGGCGCGCTCGAGCAGCGGCAGGGCGCGCTCGGCGTCGCCGGCGGCCGCTCTATGGCGCCCGAGCTCGGCCGGTTCGATATGCGTTCCGGTTCTTTCGTACCAATCCGCCAGCGTGCCGTGAAGCTGGTGCCGCCTGTCGTTCAACAGCCGGCCGTATGCGGCGTCGAGGAAAAGCTGGTGGCGGAACCGCCAAACCTCCTCGGGCCTGGCGGGATCCTCGACCCTTGAGATGAAGCCCGCCTCGGCCAGCGATTCCAGGTGACCCTCCTCCGGACATTCGCCCTGCAGCACGCAGAGAAGATCCACCGTGAAGGACAGGCCGACCACCGACGCAGCCTCGAGGATGGCTCTCTCCGCGCCGGGCAGGGCGTCAATCCTCGCGCCGAGGAGGGCTCGAAGGCTGAGCGGCACGCTTCGGCGAGCCGCGCCGGACTCGATTCGGAGCTGGTCCCCGTTCTTCTCGAGGTGGCCCGCGTCGCGGAGCGTGCGCATGATCTCCCCGACGAAGAGCGCGTTGCCCGAGGTGCGCTGGTAGAGCCAGCGCGCCGACTCCGACACGAGGCCGGCGCCGGCCACCGCCGAACCCAGTTCCTCCGTTGCGGCCGCATCAAGCCCGGCCAGATCGATCGCCTCGACGTGCGGCAGGCCGAGCCATTCGGGCTCCGCGGGGTAGCGCGAACCGGTGAGAACGACGAGCGGCAGGTCGGCGGCCAGCCGGATCATGAGCTCGAGGAGTTGCCGGCTCGAAGGATCGATCCAGTGGTAGTCGTCCACGACGATGCAACGTGGCTGGCGGGCCACTAGCTGGTTCACCCAGACCTCTGTGGCGAGCCGCAGGCCGAGCTGGATCTCATTGGGCTGAACCAGGTTCAGGAGCCCGGATCCCCAGCCCTCTTCGGGCAGGAGCAGCATGTTCGAGTCGCGAGCCAGGACGGCGACGGCGCCGAGCATCAGCCGGACGGAATTGGCGTCGATCGCGGGAACGTCCGGCCCGAAGAGCATCTGCCGGCCGGCTATCCCGGCGGTCACACCCTGCTCGTCGGCGACCCAGTCCGCCATGTTGCGCACGGCGCTGTAGGGCGAGCTCATGCCGTGAGGCGCGTTGTCGAGCCACATCCAGCCGAACCCGGCATTGCGAGCGTCCTGCTCCATCTCGCTGAGCAATCGCGACTTGCCGACCCCCGCCTCGCCGCGAACCAGGACCGCCGCGCCTTTGCCCGTCGCCGCGGCCCTATCGAGGACCTCGCGCAGGCGGGCCTGCTCGCCAGCCCGGCCCACGAGCGGCGCCATCCGCCGGCCGGCCTGGGTCACGAGCCGGCGCTCGCTCCGGAGCCTGTGCGTCACGACCGGTCTGCGCTGGCCCCGGAGGATCTTCTCGCCCAGGTGGTCAACTCCGATGCGAGGCTCCGCGGCGAGGACCGTCGCGTCGTCGAGCAGTATCTCGTTGGGCTCGGCGAGCTGCTGGAGGCGCGCGGCCGTTGTCATCGGCTCGCCGGTGAGCGCCACCGATCGATTCCCCGCCACGTCGCGGAGAGCGGCCACGACTTCACCCGTGGCGATCCCGATTCTGAGGACCAGCGGTTGCGAGTCCGCGGTCACATACCTGCTCAGGCACGACTGCATCTCCAGCGCGCACAGGCAGGCGCGGAGAGCGTCGTCGTCGTGGGCAACGGGAGTGCCGAAGACCGCGAGCACCGCGTCGCCTATGAACTTCTCCAGGGATCCGCCGAATCGGAGAACGGCATCGCCAATGAGTGCCAGCGCCCCGTCTACCCGCGCCCGGACTTCCTCCGGGTCGAG
Organism: Chloroflexota bacterium; assembly: GCA_027364875.1. GTDB lineage: Bacteria > Chloroflexota > Limnocylindria > Limnocylindrales > CSP1-4 > Fen-1039. The sequence goes on along the minus strand of DAHXON010000008.1, from coordinate 53,196 downwards.
CTCGTCCACCAGCCTGGTGTAGCCCACCATGTCGGCGAAGAGCGCGGTGACGACGCGGCGATCACCGATCCGAAGCCCCTCGGACAGGCCTTCGAAGCGGCGGCCGCAGTAGTGGCAGAAGCGGGCACCTGCGGTCCGCGTCGTACCACAGTCGGGACAAGGCACGGGAACCTCCTGCCCGAATGGTACGACGTCGCGCCGGTCAAATTCGACTGGACCCGACACTCCGAGGCGACGCACCGCGTGTGACGCGGTCCAGGCGGCGCGGCTCCAGCGGAGGTCAGCTGACGGTCAGGACCGGCTGCTGACGGGCGGCCTGCACGCTCACCTTGCCCGCAATTGCGCGGGCCACGTGCTCCAACGCCGCGGCCGCGGGGCCGGGCTGCGATTGGGCCACCGCCGGAACACCCACGTCGGCACCCTGGCGAACCGTGATGTCGAGCGGTACGCCTCCGAGGAAGTCGATGCCGTTCTCTGCGGCGTAGCGTTCGCCGCCGCCGCGCCCGAAGATGTCTGTGACTTCGCCACAGTGGGCGCAGACGAAACCGGACATGTTCTCCACGAGGCCGAGTATCGGCACGCTGACACGCTTGAACATCGCCATTGCCTTGGCCACGTCGGAGAGGGCGACTTCCTGAGGCGTGGTCACCAGCACGGCCCCGGTCAGTGGCACGGATTGGGCGAGCGTCAGCTGCGCGTCGGAGGTTCCGGGCGGCAGGTCCACCACGAGGTAGTCGAGATCGCCCCACTCCACGTCGCGCAGGAACTGCTGTATGGCGCCGCCTACGAGAGGCCCGCGCCAGACCACCGGCTGGCCCTCCGGCAGGAAGAACTGGATCGAGATTACCTTCACGCCGTTGGCCTCGATCGGCGTGATCTTGCCGTTCGCGCTGGCGACGGGCGCGCCCTCGGCGCCGATCATCATCGGAATGTTGGGACCCGTGATGTCCGCGTCGAGAAGTCCTACCGACGCGCCCGCTTTGGCCAGAGCCACGGCCAGGTTGACGCTGATGGTGGTCTTGCCGACGCCGCCCTTGCCGGATGCCACGGCCACGATGTTCTTGACGCCGGGCAGCATCTGGGGGCCGGCCGGCGTGGAGCGGCGGACGGTGGCGCCCCAGCCGACCTCGATCTCGGTCGCGCCGATCGGCTTGAGGGCGGCCTGCACTCGCGCCTCGATCTCATCCTTGAGCGGGCAAGCGGGCGTGGTCAGCTCGATGGTGAAGGAGACCTTCGAGCCGTCGAGAACGAGGTCCTTGACCATGTTCCGGGCGATGAGGTTTCCCCCGAGCTCGGGCTCCTGAACTGTGGCCAGGGCCTTGAGGACGGCATCTTGGGTCAGGGTCGGCATCGTGGGCTCGTTCCTCGATTGCGGCAGAGAGGCTCGCGGTCTGTTGCGCGGCGGTTCGTCAATATCCTACGAGATTGGTCGGAGATACGCGTCGAGGGGGCCGCGACGCGCCGCTAGCGATCGATCGCGCGGCCTTCGCCCCTCACTGGACGCAGAACTCGTTACCCTCCGGGTCGTTCATCCGGACCCAGAACTCGCCGCCCTGGTCGACGGGACCGCGGCTGTCGTCGGCGCCGAGCTTCTTGAGACGCTCCACCTCGGCGACGATCTGCTGCTTGCGCATCTCCACTGAAACGTTCCGCCCGCCGCTGACGTTGAGATCCATGTGGACGCGGTTCTTGGCGACCTTGCCCTCCGGGACTCTCTGAAAGAAGAGCCGCGGGCCCAGACCGCCCGGGTCCTGGGCCGAGGCGGCGTCGTTCCAGTGCTCCTCCGGTATCCCCTGCGCCCGCGCCCAGTCGTCCCAGCTCGAGTACCCGTCCGGAGGAGGCTCGACCACGTAGTGCAGAGCGGCCGCCCAGAACTCGGCCTGCCCGGCGGGGTCATGGCAGTCGAAAGTGACCTGGAACGACGTGGCCATCGCTGGAGACCTCAAGACGAGACGAACGGATCTACCTAGAGCATCCCACTATGCCGCACTCCACCACGCCGGCCCTACGTCGCGTCGCGTTCGGCGGCAGGATGATCGAGGCCTGACGCCACCTCGCGCCGGGCGCGGACTCGAGCGGCCGTTTCGAAGTGGTTGTCCCAGTAAGGTCGCCGGCCGCTAAGGAAGGCGAACGCGGACGAGACGAAGTAGGCGGGCAGATACAGCGGCCCGAGCCACTCCCACTGGCGGATGTGCTCGCACTCGTGGGCCATCGTTTCGGCATCCAGGGGGCCGCGGCATAGGACGTAGTGGCCGAGCGTCTGGGCTCTCGTCGGGATTAGGTGGATGCGGAAGTAGCGGTCGATCCGCTCGTCCTCGACCACGAAGGCACGCACGTCGCCCGCGTCGTGCACTCGGTTGTGCTCGCGGATGCCCAGGCCGAGCATCACCGTCCGACCGAGCAGGTCGCCCGGCAGAGCCCGCCACCAGTCACGCGGCCTGGTGGGCCGGGCCGCCCACGATCGAAGCCGCGCGGCGATCGCGAGCCAGGCGTCGATGAGCGCAGCCGGCCCGCGGAATATCACGCCCGGTCTGCCGTCGGGATCGGACCGCGCGCTTCGGGATCGGCGATCTCGTAGTGCGTGACCGTGAGGTCGCGCTCGAGCAGATATGCGTCGTCGTCGGGGTAGAAGACCGCGCGTTCGATGTCGTCGCCGGCGAACTCGCGGATCGAATCCCGATCGACCCAGAAGCTCAGGGTGACGATCTCGGTCCGGCCGTCGCCCAGGTCGCGGCTCAGCAGCCACGCTCCCCGATTGCCGGCGCAGGCCTTGTACTCGGCGATCCCAGTGTCCTCGATGTAGCGGACATAGCGATCGCCGTCCGCCGTTCGGACCGTGCCGCGCCACGTCCTCGCGATCATGGCTACGCCCTCAGCCGATCCGCGACGATTCGGCCGCCCTGGATGACCAGGACGATCCGCGCCGGATCGCGCCACAGGCCCGGCTCCGCGAGCGGGTCGCCGGAGACCGCGATCAGGTCGGCCTGCTTGCCGGGCTCGAGCGTGCCGACCTGGTCGGCGATGCCCAGAAGCCTGGCTGCTTCGGTCGTGGCCGCCTGGATGGCCCGGAAAGGCCCCAGCCCGAACTCAGACATGTAGGCGAGCTCTGCCGGCGGATAGAGGCCGTTGAAGCTGTCCGTGCCCATGACGACCCTGACGCCGCGGTCGACGGCATGCCGGAAGTTCGCCTGCTGCTTGTCGAAGAGGTAGCGCATCTTCTCGATCGCCCAGGGCGGGACATCGCCGCGAGCGACGCGTTCCTCGTCCATGAGGACGAAGTTGATGTTGAACGTCGGAACGAGCGGCACGTCGCGTTCGAGCATCAGGTCGAGGCCTTCCTCGTCGATCAGGTCGCCGTGCTCGATGCTGGTGATGCCCGCGCGCAGGGCATTCTTGATCCCCGTGGTGCCTTCTGCGTGAGCGAGCGTTCCCTTGATGCCGGCCGCCTTCGCCTCTTCCACGATCGCCCGGATCTCCTCGACCGTGAACTGGCTCGCGTCCGGCGAGTCCGCGGCGGAGAGGACACCGCCGCTGGCCATGACCTTGATCCAGTCCGCGCCGGCGCGTATCTGCAGCCGCGTCGCCTTGCGGACCTGGTCCACGCCATCGGCGACGCCCGGCGGCAGATCGCTGACATCCGTGTCCAGGATCGCGCCGGACGGGGTCCAGCCGTCGCCGTGGCCGCCGGTCTGGGAGAGCGGCCGGCAGCTTACCTGCGTGCGTGGACCAGGGAATGCGCCGCTGGCAAAGGCGCGCTTGACGCCCGCGGGTGTGTAGCCGGCGTCGCGGACGGTCGTGACGCCCGCTTCGAGGAATTCGCGGCCGCTCTGAAGGGCCCGAACCACGAGGTCGGTCGCGGAGCGCTGGACCTGGTCGGCCACGGGTTCCAGGCGGAGGCTCAAGTGGACGTGGCAGTCGATGATTCCGGGCAGGAGCGTCAGGCCGGTGAGATCGACCCGCCGCGCGCCCTCGGCTGCGTCGGCTGCCGCCTGGGGACCCGCGGAGGCGATCCGGCCGTCGGCGCCAATGGCCACTGAGCCGATGGCGACGTCCGGAGAGCGACCGTCGAGCAAGCGCGCACCCACCAGAACCGAGGGACGAATCGGTGCGGGCATCTTGTCCTCCAGGCAGACGGGCGTAACCCCTAGATCCTACCCGACCCGTCCGGGCAGGAGCCGTGGTCCGTCTCGGATGCCGGCGTCAGCGCGGGCGCGGGCTGGATCGGCGGGGACGCTCCGGGACGGTGGTCTCCGACGGAGGCAGCACTCCGAAGCGGAGCGCGAGTCGTGCCCATTCCGGGTCGTCGAGTGGCCAGGTCTTCGGCGCCTCGGCGGCCTCGCCGGTCTCCACGATGGTGCCGTCCTCATGCATTTCGAGCTTTCTGCCGTCCGGCAGCTCGATCTGGTGACGGTTGAATCTGTGCAGGCCCGGCTTCGCGGATCTCCGTGTCTTGACCATCTACGCTCCGTCGGCCGGCTTCTCGCCGGCAGGATTGGGCATTGTGTGTGGTTGCAGGTATGAGTCTAGGGCCGAGGGCCACTCGGCGCCCCCGCGGCCACTAGGCGCCACGCGCGCCGCGCCCACTCGGCACCGCGGCCACTCGGCGCCCCGGCCGTGCGGCGCCTCGGCAGCGGGTCTACGCGCCCCGGCCTCGGAGCCGCCGAAGAAGGTCGTCGTGGATCCGGCCGTTGGTGGCCACCGCCGAAGCGCCGTCGATCCGCCGCTCTCCGCGGGCAGTGGTGAAGCGGCCGCCGGCCTCTTCCACGATCAGCTGCGGCGCGGCCCAATCCCATGGATGCGCGCCGGTCTCCACCATGGCCTCGGCGGCGCCTTCGGCGACCAGCATGTAGCCCCAGAAATCCCCGAAGCCGCGCTCGCGCCACGCTTCGGCGAGGGTCCGGTCCAGGCCGGGCATCTCGCCGCTGGCCATGTCCGCGGTACGGCTCCCGTACACGAGCTGCGACTCCTCGATCGTGGCCACGTCGCTCACGTGCAGCCGGGTGGCATCCTGGATTCCGGCCTCTCCGGCACGCCAGGCTCCCCCACCGAGCCACGCCATCCAGCGGCCGCGCAAAGCCGGGGCACTGACCACCGCGACCTGGATCTCGCCGTCCACTGACGCGGCAAGGAGCGTTGCGAAAACGGGCACGCCACGGACGAAGTTGTGGGTCGCGTCGATGGGATCGACGTACCAGCACAGGCTCGCGTCGGCCGCCTCGGTCCCTTCCTCCTCGCCGACCAGGCCACATCCGGGGAATTCCGCGCGGAGCGTTTCGCGGGCCATACGCTCGATCGCCTGGTCTATCTCGGTCACCAGGCTCTTGTCGCGCTTGGTCTCGATCCTCACGTCCCGCCGAAAACCACCCATGGCGAGACGGTCGGCCTCGTCGGCGATGGCCAGAGCCACGCTGCGCCAGCGGAGAAGCTCGACCTTTGATGCCTGCGCTTCACTCATGTGGGGATCGTAGCGGGGCTGCGAACGCCCTGTCTCGCCGAGGCAGGTCAACCGGCCGTGCCCCACCAATCGCCAGCGAGAATTCCCGTCGGAAAGACTATTTCGTCCATTGGGCCAGCGACCGGCGCGCCATGGCTCGCCAGCTTCGACCAGGACTTCCCGTCCCAGGAACTCCACGTCTCACCGCTCAGTGACGCAACCTGGGCGTCCAAGCCGAGTGCGACGATCCTTGTCCCGTCCGCTGCGAGGGTGCCGTTCGGGTAGGTGCCACCCGGGATCGCGCGGCTGGTGAAGCTGCCGACCGGAGAGTAACCATTCAGCATCTGCCACGTCATGCCGTTATCCGAGCGCCACCATTGCGCCGCTCCGCCTTCCCCGGGTACGTATCCGGTCGCCATGAGCCCACTGCGCCCCACGAGGACACGGTCCATTCCAGCCGGCCGGTCCGTCGTCATAGGCGCTGTTCCCGCGGCCCAGTGGATGCCATCCGCCGAGAACACAGGCTGAGAAGGCAGATCGCCGAGCGCAGTCGGTTGGGCCGCTGGACAGATCATCGTGAACAAGCCCATGCCGAACTCGGGGTCCTGGCACCAGAAGGCCGATGAAACCGACGGAACGACCACGGCTTTCCAGGTCACCCCGTCGGCCGAATAGGCAACTCCCGGTTTGTTCGAGTCAGTCGTGGAGGCGACTGCGCCCAGTGGACTTCCGCCGACGCCGGCCAGCTGCAATCCCGAAACCCCGATGGCGAGACCTCGATCGACCCAGCTCAGGCCGTCCGTAGTCGTCCACGCTTCGACGGTGCCCGCGGCGGAGGGGTAGCAGGGCCGCGGGATGACGGGGCAATCGGCAAAGCCGAAGACGAGCGCGACGAGCCCGATCGAGGTTTCGGCCACGGCGGTCATGTTGCCCGGCACATCCGACGACGGCTTCCAGAGGCGGCCGTCGGTCGATGTCCACAGCCCGGCGTCGCCGTATGCCACATAGCCGCCGCGCCAGTGGACCAGACCTCTTATCGACGAAAGGGGGCTATTCGCCGGCAGCTTTGTCCAGGCGATCGAGGCCCATATCTTGCCGGGCTCGATGCCGCTCGTCACGAACGACGGCCGCGGGTTCGACGTCGGGGACGACTCAGCGGTGTGGGCCGGCGTCGCGAGCGAACTCGGACTCGGATTTGCGCTCGGAGGAGGGGTTGGCAAGGGCGCACCCGAGCCGGTGGGGCTCGCCGGACTCGGCGCCTGAGACGTGACCGGTGCGCCGCAACCCACGAGAACGAGCGTTAGCAATCCTGCTGCCGCGAAAGCCGCCCTCATCGGATCTCCCCAGTTGCCACGCTGGTTGATGGACACGATGGAGACGAGCGAACCCGTTGCCTTGGAACGGGCATGTGGCCCCGACGAAAATCGACGTCCCGGGCAACGCAGCCACCCGTTTTGACCTCGAAGCGCCTCTGTATGGTTGTGGCCTTAGAACTTGGATCGCACACGAGGGCGGGCATGCCGACGGATACCTGCGGGCCGGAAGTCGGTTCGGCGGACGTCGAGCTCGCGGTCGCGCTCGAACAGCATCTCCCACTGCTCCTGGCATCCGCACGAGCGCTCATGCGCAACGAGTCGGACGCTCGCGACCTCGTCCAGACCACGTGCGAGATCGCCGCTCGCAGATATTGCGACCTGCGTGACCGGACCGCCGCCAGATCGTGGCTCCTGACGATTCAGGTCCACGAGGCGTTCCGGCTTCGTCGCCGGTTGAACCGAGCGATCCACTTCGGCGTCGTCGACCCAGCAATCCTTACGGGACCTGGACCGAGCGCGGACGCGCTTGCTTTGCGGATTGCCCTGGCGAAGCTTCCGCCGAGGGCCAGGACGGCGATCGTCCTCCACTACCTGGCCGACCTGCCGGTCGGCGAGGTCGCCCGGGTCATGAGGATCAGCGATAGCACCACGAAGGGACACCTGAAGGCAGGATTGGCCCGCCTTCGCGAGGAGCTCGGAGATGACTGAACGAGACGAGTCGAAGCTCGAGGGTCGAATTCGGATCGTCTTCATGGAGGAGCTGAGCCTCGCGAGTGCGGACGCGGCCTCGTTTGAGATCAAGTCGCGGCGGTCACGGCCACCCCGTCACGCTGGTCGCGCCCTCTGGGCGCCTCTCGGCGGGGTCGTGGCGATCGCCGCGGTGGTGGCAGGGCTGGTCCTGGCGCAGGCGCGCGAGGCGGCCGTTTCCGGACCGTCGCCTTCAGCGACTCAATCCGCCGCCGCGAGCCTGACCGTGCTCCCGACCGCCACCGTGCCGCCCAGCCTCTCGACCGCGACGCCGACCACCGCCGACGCGACGCTGCGGTACGACGACGGCATTCCGAAGGTCTGGGACGGTCAGCCCGTCATTCGCTGGGATAGAGCCCTCGCGATGCGCGCGACCGCGAAGGACGCGACACCGGTCCTCGTGGGCGCCTGGCTGAACGTCCCGGTCGGCGTCTTCTCCTGCCCGAACGATCCCGGTCCGGACCCCAGCGCTCCTGACTCCTGGGTCCGACGGGGTGGCTGCCAGTTCAACTACGTGAGCGCCGACGCCGGCGCGACGCCCACACCTCAGAGCGGAGTGACCACGTTCCGCTTCTACCAGGGCAACCTGGCCACCGGACCGGCCATCATGCGCATCCACATCCACGACCCTCGCGCCACGGAGTGCGGTCATCAGAGATCGATCTGCGACGACATGATCGTCGTCGACGACGTTCTCTGGACCGGCGACGCGGCTACGGCTCCCCACCCGCTGACCGTGGCGGACGTGATAGCCGCCACGCGCGCGGCCAGTCCCGCAAGCGGGCTTCGCGCCCCGGCGTCCGATGTATGGGGGTGCGGAGCCTCCGCCACGGACGGTCTGATGATGTGTCCTCCGATGACGCCCGGCGTTCAATACGCGTCGCCCATCGCGGGCGCCGCTGTCCTGCCTTCGTCCGAAGCGCTGACGCGTGCCCTGCCGACCCTCCAGCCAGGGGTGGCCGGGGCAGTGCAGCCATCAGCGGTCGACTGGACCGAAGGCGGGTCGTTCGGCAGCTGGGATTACCGGCGCCTGGTCGTCGACAACGTGATGATCCTGGTCCGAACCAGCGTCGGCCATCCGTCAGGGTCCGACGTGCAGTTCCTTCAGATGCTCGTTGCGGCCCTCAAGTCTCAGGAGGCAGCGTCTGGGACCGCTCCATAGCGGCGCCGAATCGAAAGGCGCCCCGGAGGGCGCCCTTCGTGCTTCTACCAGGAAACGAGCTACTTGGCGACGGCGGCCTTGAGGGCTTCCGGCATGGGCTTGTGGTACTCAACCGGCTTGACGTACTTCTCGACGAGCGCGCGGCTCCCCGGGGTGCCGAGCTGCTTGAAGAGGAAGTCGATCTTGACGGCCTGCGAAGCGAGGATCTGATCCTTGGTCGGCAGATCCCAGAGCTGGCGCTTGAACGGGCCGATGGCCTTCTTGCGCGAGGTGTAGACGAACTGGATGTCCGTCTGGCCGGGCTTGCGCTCGTCGGCGGCGTTCTCGAAGCACCACGTCTCGATCGCCTTGTGCAGCTCGGCCGGGAAGGCCGGGTGCTCGTACAGGGCGTTCTGGAAGCCGGTGGCGAGATGGATCTCGGCGCAACCGGTGGGCGGGAACTTGTGGAACATGTCCTCCGGCAGGGTGCTGGCGCCGTGCTGGACCGCGCCGGAGAGTCCGTACTCGCGAGCTACCTTGGAGAGCTCGGCCAGGACGTTGAAGTCGAGGGCGACTTCGGCGACGCCGCCATCGGCGAGGGGGGTGCCGCCGTGGCTGGTGCCGGTCTGGACGGAGACCTTCGACAGGCCGATCGCGCCCTTCGCGCGTGCATCGAGCTCGCGTCGGTAGCCGTCGAGATAGGCCTTGAGCTCGGCGGGAGTGGAGTTCTTCTTGCCGACTTCGCCGATCTCGCCGCCGACGCTGACGGTCACGCCGTCGACCTCGAGGGAGCGGATGAGGGCCGTCAACTCGGCGGCACGCATGTAGTTCTGGTGCTGCTGGGCGTCGAGCGTCTCCGGGCCGAGATCGACGAGCGTGGAGCTGTCGATGTCGATGTTGCGGTACCCGGCGGCGATGGCGTCGCGGCAGGCCTTGCGGATCTCTTCGGTGACCTTCTCCGCGTCCGCCGCGTACTTCTTGGCGTTGAACTGGTAGTGGTCGCCCTGGATGAAGACGGGTCCCTTCCAGCCGGCCGCGATGGCGCCCGCGAGAACGCTCGTGGCGTATTCGAAGACGCGCTGGTAGGTGTAGGTCTGCTCGGACCGGGCGAGCTCGAAGATGACCGCGGCGCTGTCGTTCTTCCTGGCCGTCTCGAGGATGACGCGGGCCATGTCGAACGTCTGGGCGCGAAGGTTGATCGCCGGAACGGTCATTCCCTCGTACTCGCCGCGCGAGCGTGCCTTGTAGAGCTCCTGGATGCTGGCCGAACGGGCTCCGACGGCCTGGCTGGCTTCCCAGACGATCCAGCGGGCGGCCTCGACGGTGGCCTCGTCCTCGCTGAACGTGGCGGTCCAGGCAAGGTCGTAGGCGCCGCGAGTGCGGAGCGCGTTCTCGTCGACCACGACGAGCTTGTCGCCGTCGACGCGGACGATGCCGTCGAGGGCGGCGAGGAGCTCCTTGACGGAGCCGGCAACCTGGGGCATGCGATTCTCTCCTGAATGCCCGGCATTCCGACACTCGCCCTTGCGGCGCAGGCCGATGCCAGGAGTGGGTCCATGGAATGGCTCTCGCATGGTACACGTCCGGCCGGGGCGGCTGCCGTGCCGCATGGACCTTCGAGCGACGCCGACCGGACGCCCCGGGGCGGGCCCGTCGGACCGAACGAACCGGCCGTGGCGCAGCCCGCCGGCACGATCGTCCCCGTTGATGCCGTCCCGATGGCGGCCGCCGGGGCTACCCCGCCAGCCGATCCTCCTCCGCCCGGTCCAGGATCGACCTGACTCGGGTCAGCAGCTCCTCCGGCTCGTAGGGTTTCTCGATCAGGTCGATGCCGGGGGGTAGCTCACCAGCTCGAGACATCGCTTCGCCCGAGTAGCCGGAGGCATATAGCACCGCTGCCTCCGGATGGATCGGTCGGGCCGAATCGACGAGCACCGGGCCGCGCTTGTCGGGCAGCATGACGTCCACGAGGAAAAGGTCTATCCGCTCGAAATGCCCGCGCAGCAGGCTCAGCGCGGCGCCGGCGGAGTCCGCGAGCAGAACTCGATAGCCGTTGAGACTGAGGATGCGGAAGCCCAGGGCGGCGACCGCCGGGTCGTCCTCGACCAGAAGGATCGTCTCGTTCCCGCCGGGTGGCGGCAGCACCTGAGGCTGGGCGGCGACTCCGGAGGTGGCGACCGCCTCCGGAAGCCTGATCTCGATCGCCGTGCCGCGACCGGGCTCTGAACTGAGGCTGACCTGGCCCCCGGACTGGATCACGAACCCCTTGACCATGGCCAGGCCCAGGCCCGTGCCCGAGCCTACCGGCTTGGTGGTGTAGAACGGGTCGAATACTTTCGACTGGGCCTCGGCCGGGATGCCCGATCCGGCGTCGACGACGCTGATGCAGATCCATCGCTGCCCGGGCTCCGAGGCGTCCGCGAGCTCGGCGCGAGTCGAGATAGTGACGATCCCACCGTCCGGCATCGCGTCCCGCGCGTTCGTCGCCAGGTTCACGATCGCTCGCTCGAGGCCGCCCGGGTCCACGCGTACGAGAGCCTGAGGCGTGTCCGCCTCGATCACGAGTGAGACCGCGGGGCCGAGCAGGCTGACGACCACCGGCTTGACCGAAACGAGCAGCTCGTTGACGTCGATGGTCTGCGGCTTGAGAAGCGAGCGGCGGGAGTACGCGAGCAGCTCCCGGGTGAGGTCGGCGGCGCGGCGTGAAGCCTGCAGGATCGTCTCCGCGCCGACGCGCGTCTCCTCCTCGCTTGTGCTCGAGGCGATCAATGAAGCAAAGCCACCGATCGCGGTGAGGCTGTTGTTGAAGTCGTGGGCTACGCCTCCCGCCAGCCGGCCGATCGCCTCCATCTGCTGGGCTTCGCGAAGCTTCTCTTCCATCGCGTGGATTGCGGTGACGTCGCGAGCCTGCACGGAGACAGCCATGGGCCGATCGTCTCGGTCCCGGACCGTGCCCACGTAGAACCGTGCCAGGACTGTCTGACCGTCCTTGCGCACCAGCTGAACGAGTCGGTGCTCGGGCGGCTCCCCGCGAGCGGCCCGGACGAACAGCCGGCCGATGGTCCAGCGATCTCGAGCCAGGAAGACCGGCGGGATGGGTTTTCCGAGCACCTCTTCCTCGGTCCAGCCGAGCAGCTCCGCGGCCGCCGGGTTCCAGAGCTGGACGGTGCGATCGAGCGTCAGGACCGCGGCCGCGAGCGGAGAGCCCACGACCAGGTTGGAAACCAGCTCCTGGTTGCGCCGCCTTTCTTCCGCCGCGGCCTCCATCGCCGTGATGTCTTCCGCGAGGCTGGCCAGGCCGATGAATGCCCCGTCCGGCCCGCGCCGATGCACGTGGCTCCAGCGCATGATCCGGACCTCGCCCGAACGCGTGAGGATCGGGCTCTGGCGGCGATGGGCCATCTCGCGCTCGCCCGCCACCACGTGCCGGAAGTTCTCCCGGGCCTGCTCCCTCCTCTCGGGCGTGGCGAACGTGTCCCACCAGTCCTTGCCGATGATCTCGTCTCGCGTCCAGCCCGTCAGCCGCAGCGCGTAGTCGTTGATGAAGTCGATCCGGGAATCGCGGCCGACATTGACGCCGAACAGCTCCACTCCCTTGATGAGGTCACGAGCCTGGGACTCGGCAACCGCAAGAGCTTCGAGAGCACTCATCCGGGCTGCTTCGAGATGCCATAGGGCCGCCAGTGCAAACGCGTCTACGACCATGAAAGCCGTCATGCCCGCGGCCGTCTGTCCGAATCCCTGGGTCGGGATTCGACCCACCGCGAGGCCGAAGCCGACCGTGCCGGCGAGCCATGCCGCGGCATAGACGATCGGCAGCTGCTTGGGAGGTACGAGGCGCGCCCCGAAACTCACGGCTATCAGCGGCACGGCGATCACGAACGGGAGCGTGATCAGAGGCCCCGTTCCAAGCAGCGCGGACTCGAGGTCGATCAGGCCGACGGCAGCTACGAGCAGGTAGCCGCGGCGCCCGCGGCTCGCAGTCACGACGACGAGGATGACGAGCGGCACGACGACGCCGAACACTATCTGGAGTGGTGTTCGCTCAGCTGGGGAGTACGAAAGGAATCCCCACGTGCCGCCGGCCATGCTGAGGGCAATGACCGCGATGCTCGCGAAGTAGAGACGTCGGCTCAGGACCATGGATCCCGCCGGCGGTCGGGCGCCACCTGATCAGCCTCGCGTAGCCTGCCCTCGGGATGAGATTCCCGGCCATGGTAGCAACGGGCCGACGCTCACCTCATCCCTCAAGTTGGGGAGATTGAGCCGCGCGTTGCCGCGGCCCACCGGTCGATTGGGGCGGCCCGATCAGGCGGCTACCGCGTCGAACAGCTCCGAGGCAACGAACAGGTCCGCACCGGCGATGTTGGTCGCGATCGGCACGTTGTGAACGTTGCAGACCCGCATGACCGTCTGGATGTCCGGATCGTGCGGGTGCGACGTCAGCGGATCGACCAGAAAGATGACGGCACGCACACGACCCTCGGCGACCATCGCCGCGATCTGGGCGTCGCCGCCGTGGGGTCCGGATCGGACGCGCTCGCATTCGAGACCGACCTTCTCGATGAGCAGGGTCCCGGTGGTTTCGGTCGCGACCAGATCGAAGGTGGCGAGGCGGTCGCGGTTGTAGGTGGCAAAAGCGACCATGTCGGCCTTGCGACCGTCATGGGCAATCAGAGCGATCATGTTCTTGTGAGCTTGCATGGTTTCTCCTGATCGTCGCGGCTCCCCGATTTCCGCGACTTGAGCGAGTGGGCAGGATAGGATCCCCGGCCTCGTCGTGCGATTAACGCGACGTTGTCTTTTGGTGACAGGGGATGGCAGGGAGCACATCTCCCGCTCCGGAGGACCGCGATGGCCTGTCATCATCGGGACGAACAAGCACACGACGCGGGACGGTCATGGGGACCGATGGAGCGGTTGGAGACGAGCACCGCCGGAAGCCTGTGACGGCTCCCGGCTCAGTCTACCTCAACTCAGGGCCTTGACGGCCTCACGCTCGATGGCGAGTCCCCTGGCGTGGCGGGCGAAGAACTCCGCAAATCCCGCGACGTCCCGTGGCTCGGGGTGGACGGGTCTGCCGATGCTCTCGTTGATGAGCCCGTCCAGGTAGTCGGGCAGCGACTGTCCGGCGTCGGCGCGAAGCATGTACGCGGCAAGCACGGCCATCCCCCAGGCACCGCCCTCGCCCGCGGTGGCCGGGATGCTGACGGGGACGTTGAGAGCGGCCGCCATCATCCGCTGGCCCGTGTCGCCGCCCTTGAAGAAGCCGCCGTGGCCGCGGATCTCCTCGACGACCACGCCCTCCTCGACGGTGAGGATGTTCAGGCCGGTTCGCAAAGCGCAGAGGGAGGCGAAGTACATCGCCCGCATGAAGTTCTCCAGGGTGAACTTGCCGCTCTGGTCCCGCGCGAAGAGCGGCCGACCCTCGGTGAAGCCGGTCAGATGCTCGCCGGAGATGTAGTTGATGGCCAGAAGACCGCCTGCGTCCGGGTCTGCCTTCGCCGCCAGCGGCAGGAGCTTGCCGTACAGATCGTCGACGCTCGGATCCACGCCGAGGGCCCTGGCCACCTGGCCGAATAGGGCGATCCAGGCGTCGAGGTCGGAGGAACCGTTGTTGGAGTGGGCCATGGCCACGGGCTTCCCGTCGGGCGTGACCACGATGTCGATCTCCTCGTGGACGCGCGACAGGCTCTTCTCCAGCACGATCATGGCGAAGACCGAGGTGCCGGCGGAGACGTTGCCCGAGCGCGGCCGAACCGCATTGGTCGCGACCATTCCGGTGCCCGCGTCGCCCTCGGGTGGGCAGAGCGGGATTCCCGCCGGGAGCCTGCCGGATGGGTCGAGCAGCTTCGCCCCTTCCGCTGTGAGCTTGCCGGCCGGGCGGCCGGCAGGCAGGACGGTGGGGAGTATGTCCCGGAGCCGCCAACCGAGCTTGCGCGGGGCGATGAGGGCGTCGAACTTCGCCATGCGCCCGGCGTCCCAGTCACGGCTGAGCGGGTCGATGGGGAACATTCCGGAGGCTTCGCCGATGCCCATCATGTGCTCGCCCGTCAGTCTCCAGTGGACATAGCCCGCCAGCGTGGTGAGGTGAGCGATCTGCGTCACGTGCGGCTGCTCGTCGAGGATCGACTGATACAGGTGGGCGATGCTCCAGCGCTGCGGCACGGCAAAGTCGAGGAGCGGGGTCAGCTCGCCGCAGGCCCTGCCGGTGATGTTGTTCCGCCAGGTCCGGAACGGCACCAGCAACTGCCCATCCGCGTCCAGAGCCACATACCCGTGCATCATGCCGCTGAAGCCGATGGCCGCAACGGTCGCCAGCTCCACCGAATAGCGCGCCCGCACGTCCTTCACGAGCGACGCGTAGCAGTCCGCAAGGCCCTTCCAGACGTCGTCCAGGTGATACGTCCAGACGCCGTCCTCGAGCTGGTTCTCCCAGGCATAAGAGCCGGCAGCCAGGGGCGTCGTGTCGGGAGCGATGAGGGAGGCCTTGATGCGAGTCGAGCCGAACTCGATTCCGAGAACGGCGTTACCTGACCGCACAAGCTCTGCCGCGCGGTCCTGTTGCTGGTTCACCGCATCCTCCTCGGCGTCTGCCGACCGCGCCTGCCCGTCGCCGATCTCCCGCGCGGGACTGGCGGCCGCACCTCAATGATCCTTCTGTCCGTAGTAAGCGCTCGGCCCATGCTTGCGCAAGTAATGTCGATCGATCAGATAGTCCGGCACGGGCTTCGCGGTCGGGTTCAGTCTGATCGTCTCGCTGGCCATCGCCGCCACGGCCTCGAGCGCGACCGCGTTGGCGGCGGCGTCGGGCGCGTCGTGGCCCCAGGTGAAAGGACCATGTGAAGCGACGAGTATGCCCGGCATCTCGACCGGACCGAGGCCGAGGGAAGTGATGGTTTCCAGGATCACTTCCCCGGTCTCGGCTTCGTAGCTGCCTTCGACTTCATCCCGAAGGAGTGGACGAGTCACCGGCACGGCCCCATGGAAATGGTCAGCGTGTGTCGTGCCGAAGGGAGGTATGGAACGGCCTGCCTGGGCCCATGAGGTTGCCCAGCGAGAATGAGTGTGAACGACCCCTCCGATCTCGGGGAACGCTCGATAGAGGCGGAGATGGGTCGGAGTGTCTGAGGACGGCCGCAGGTCTCCTGCCACCACGCGGCCGTCCTCGATGGACACGACGACGAGATCCTCCGAGCGAAGGCGGTCATATGGCACGCCGCTCGGCTTGATGACCATCACCCCCGCGACGCGATCCACCCCGCTTGCGTTGCCCCATGAAAGGGTTACGAGCCCGGACTTGACGAGGGCGAGATTGGCCAGGAGCACCTGCTCGCGAAGCTCGGCCAACGATTGCGACGGCATGGATTCCTCGGGCACCGGCGCGGGACTCACCTGGCTAGAAGCCTCGCGCGAGTCGGTAATACGCCTGGTTCCAGCGTAGCTCGTTTTTGAAGGTGCGCATGCGAGTGTCCGAGTCGATCAGGACGAACTCCAGCTTTGCCATCTCGGCGAAGTCAGCCATGACCTCCACGTCGATCGCCCGGGTCAGCACGGTGTGATGGGCCCCGCCGGCGGTCAGCCAGGCTTCGGCCGATGTTCGCAGATCCGGCCGGGGCTGCCAGACGGCCCGGGCGACGGGCAGGCGCGGGAGCGGCTCGCCTTCGACGAGGTCGATCTGGTTGGCCAGGATCCGGAAGCGATCGCCGAGGTCCACCATGCAGGCCACCCAGGCCGGACCGGTACCGGCGTCGAAGACCAGGCGAACTGGGTCGGGTTTGCCGCCAATGGACAGCGGGTGGATCTCGCAGCGCGGCTTGCCATCGGCAATGCTCGGGCAGACCTCGAGCATGTGAGCGCCAAGCACCTTTTGCCCGCTCGGGTTGAGGTGGTACGTGTAGTCCTCCATGAAGGAGGTTCCGCCCGGAAGGCCGGCCGTCATCACCTTGACCAGCCGGACCAGGATCGCGCTCTTCCAGTCCCCCTCGGCCCCGAAACCGTAGCCCTCGGACATGAGCCGCTGGACGGCCAGGCCCGGCAGGTGCGGGATCCCGACGAGATCCTCGAAGGTGTCCGTGAAGGCGCCCGCTCCACGGGCGTCGAGGAACGCCCGCAGACCTGCCTCGATCCGCGCCGCATCCTGCAGGCTCGAGTGGTACTCGCCGCCGGGCAGGAGCTTGGGCTCCACCGAATACTCGGCCCGGTAGGTTTCCACGAGATCCGTGACGGCCTTCTCCGGCACGGCCGCGATGGCCGCCGCCAGCTCCCCTACTCCGTAGCCGTTTATCGATGCGCCGAGCCGAACCTGGGCTTCGACCTTGTCTCCTTCGGTCACGGCGACGTCGCGCATGTTGTCGCCCAGGCGGGCAACCTTCAGGTGTCGAGCTTCACGCAGGGCACAGGCCGCACGCGTCCAGCCGGCGATCCGATCGACCACGTACGGGTCCTGCCAGTGGCCCACAACGGTCTTGCGTGCCACGCCCAGCCGGGTCTCGATGAACCCGAATTCACGGTCGCCGTGCGCGGACTGGTTGAGGTTCATGAAGTCCATGTCGATCTCGCCCCAGGGGAGATCGCGGTTGTACTGCGTGTGAAGGTGCAGCAGCGGCTTGGCAAGTGCCTGGAGACCGGCTATCCACATCTTGGCCGGCGAGAAGGTGTGCATCCAGGCGATGACACCCACGCAGGCGTCCGCGGAATTGGCCTCGCGGCACGTGGCCAGGATGCTCTCGGCGGACTTCACCACAGGCTTGAAGACGACCCGAACCGGCATCGCCTCGGCCGCGTCGAGCGCGGCGGCGACCCGCTCGGAATCCACGGCAACCTGGCGCAGCGTCTCCTCGCCGTACAGATCCTGACTGCCGGTGAGGAACCAGACCTCGAACGCGCCCAACGATTTCACTCGCCTTGCTCCGATCGCTTCCACCTCGTGGCGGCTGCCTCTCGACGTCCGCCACGAGACCACGCGCTACTGGGCCAGGGCGACTCAGAGCCGCCTGGCGACTGGCTTGGCTACTTGTCCGTGATGTCGATCACGTGATCGACGAAGTACTTCTGCTGCTTCGTCTCGAGCGGCAGCAGAACGTAGAGACCGCTGACGTCCGCCGGTACGGCAACCTTGGTCGTCCAGTCTGCCTTACCGCCGCCCGAGGGCGTGATCGGCGGGGTCTCCAGGTGCGGGCTCTGATAGAACCCGTACAGGATCCCGTCGCTGCCGATCACGGGAGGCAGGCCGATGTGGACGTACGCCGGGTATTCGCCCGGGTTCGTGCTCTGCCATGAGAGCTCGATCCCCTGGTCGGTCCTCTTGACGTCCGTCAGCTGCACGGTGCAGTTGTTGATGCCGGCAAGAACCGCATCCGACTTGGTAATCAGTTTGTCTACCGTGCTCGCCACCGGGTACTTGGTGTCGGTCACGACCGTGGCGAGGTCCAGGGTCATCGAGTCGCCGATGTACTTGGACGGGGTGTAGTAGTTGAACGGGCCCTGGATGTATCTGTAGTCGATCCGTAGCTTGGATGCCGCGGATTTGGCAACTCCGTCGCATTCGACGTAGATGGGCTGGACCGCAGGTTTGGCCACGGTCCCGCCGGTGTAGCCCTTCATGACGAACCCGGGCGGCAGGTACCACCCGCCGTCGTTGACGAAGACCGCCGTGCCGACGAATACCCTGGAGCAGGTAGTGCTCTTGCCCGCGGAGTCCGTCACGCTGGCTTTGCTGGAGGCCACGTCCATGGCGCTCCAGTCGCCGGTCTTGTTGACGATCGACAGATCGACGTGGAGGCTCCCGCTGGCCTCGGACACGTTCGTCACGATCCCCGCCCAGCCTTCGTTGGCCACGTTGGGCGTGGCCGTCGAGAAATCGATGGGCGGGACTATGTAGTCGCAGCCGGTTCCGACCAGCCCGAGGATGGCCACCAGAAAGGCAACCTTGCGGAGGTTCATAAGGGCAACGTCTCTCATGGCTGACTAAGGCCTGGCCACGGCTGCCGTAAGGGCGCCGCTCATGATCCAGTAGTTCGCGGGTGCGTCTGTCCCCCCGTCTACCGCGTCTACGGTCTTGGTTTGCCCCTGGTACGTGACGGTCGTGGAGTATCGATAACAAGCCAGGCAGGGCGTATGCGAGGTGGTGTAGAAGTTGGGCGTGAAGAAGCCGAGGTCGTTTATCTGCTTGAGCAAGGTGTCGACCTTGGCCGTCCCTATCTGGGTCTCCTTGGTGTCGCCGCCGCCGAAGTCGGAAACGACTTTGCCATCGGCGTAGATGGCGTAAAGCTGATCCACGCAGGAAGTGCTGCCGTTGCGCTCGAGAACGATGACCGCACCGCCGTCGGACAGCGATTTTGCCTGCTGAGGCCGCATGTCCTGGAGAGTGCAGGTCAGTGTGGCTTGCTTGGGGAAGACGAACGGGAAGACGACGTTCACGGTCGCCATTGCCGCGATTGCGATGGCGCCCAGGGCGGCAACCCGCCGGGTGCCCTTCCGCTTGTACCAGACAGCTCGTGGTCGCGGCCGGCCGTGGCCCCCGGCCTTGGCCCGGGCCAGCGCCGCGGCGTTCCAGGAGGCGACGAGGCTCTGGATGCCGATGAATATGAGCATGAGGCCGCCGATGAAGATGTAGACCCACCACGAGCTCAGCTGGCCGTTGTACTGGATCATGCTCTGGATCAGCGAGGTGATCAGCACGCCGACGAGCGCACCTATCAGGTAGCCCTCGCCGCCGGTCAGGGCGATGCCGCCGATGACCACCGCGGCGATCGTCGTCATCTCGAAGCCGGTGCCGTGCGTCCCGCGGCCGGACATTACGTAGATGCTGTACAGGATCCCGGCCACCGCCGAGCAGAAACCGCTGAACGTGTAGACGAGAACCTTCGTGCGGTTCACCGCCAGACCCATCATCCGGGCCGAGACCTCGTTGGCGCCGTTGCCACCGCCCATTGCGTAGACGGTGCGCCCGAACCGCGTGAAATGCGCCAGATAGAGGCCGAAGGCGAAGATGAGGAGCGCGACAACCACCAGATACGTGATGTAGTCGCCGCGCTTGGTGACCGGATCCGCGAGCCCCGGGATCAGGATCTTGGTCTGGCCAAGGGTCGTGTACGTCGCGTTGTTGATGCGGACCTCGGCGTCGCTGATGACATAGCACAGGCCGCGCGCCAGCCACATGCCGGCGAGAGTGGCGATGAAGGGCTGAACCTTGAGATACGTGATGAACCAGCCCATCACGACGCCGAAAATGGTCCCCACCAGGAGCACGATCGGAAATACCACCCACGGGCTCCAGCCCATGTAGAGCAGCGAGGCCGCGACCACGGTGGACAGGGCCAGGATGCCGCTGACCGAAAGGTCGATCCCGCCGGAGAGGATCACGAAGCTCTCGCCGACGACGGTGACGATCAGGAACGGAGCCGCGTCGAAGAGATTGAAGAAGGCCTGGCCATCCTGCATCGCCGGATAGGACAGGTAGCCGTAGAGGTAGACGATCAGGAAGAGCGCGATCGTCGAGCCGAGCGGCACGAACTTGCGGTTCCGGTCGACCGCCCTGGACAGCACGGCCCTCAGCCGCGTGCCTCGGGCGGCGGGCGCCACCTCGAGGTTTGGGGCGATGGCGCTCATTGAGCGACCTCCTCGAGGGTGGAGCCACCGCGGCCCCTGAAGCCTGGGATCGAGATGTTCCCGAGTCCGCGCGTGAAGTTCTTGACCTGTTCGGCGTAGAGCAGGACGACGGCAATGACAACGAGGGCTTTGACCGCCGTGATCGCGCTCGCCGGCACGCCGAACGACAGCGTGGACGTGATCATGGTCTGGAGGACGAGTGCGCCGATCGCGCTGCCCATCAGTGAGAAGCGCCCGCCGGCGCCCAGCAGGGTGCCGCCGATGACGACTGCGAGGATCGCGTCGAGCTCACTGTTTAGCCCGATCTGGTTCGCGTCGGACGTTCTGATGTTCGAGGTCACGATCAGCCCCGCGATCCCGGCGCAGAAGCCGCAGAACGCGTAGGCGAAAAGCTTGACCTTCTTCTCGTCGATACCGCTGTAGTAGCTCGAACGGAAGTTGATGCCGACCGATTGGACGAACAAACCTATGGGTGTCCGCCAGGCTATGAGCCACGCGACGACGAATAACGCCAGGGCCACGTACAGGGCGAACGGAAAGACGATGTAGCCGTTGCCGATGAAGGCGTACGTGTCGTTGAAGATGATGATCTGGATGGCGTTGGTGATGAGCTGGGCGATGCCGCGGCCCGCGATCATCAGCACGAGGGTCGCGACCATCGGCTGGATCCGGCCGTAGGAGACGAGCACCCCGTTCCACAAACCACAGAGCGTCGCGACGATGAGCGGCACGATGATGACCAGGGGCAGGGGCATCCACGTGTACTGCGGGTTGTTGATGAACAGCTTGGGGTCGGCGAGGTTCATCCCCACGATCGTCGGGTTCATCATGATCGCGGCGACCGAAGCGCTGATGGCCATGACCGCGCCCACTGAGAGGTCGACACCGCCGGTGGCGATGACGAGAGTCATGCCCATGGCCAGGATCATGGTCGGCGACCCGTGGACCAGGATGTCGATCAGGTTCCCGTAGAGGTGGCCGTCCTTGAACTCGAGCGTGAAGAAGCCCGGTCGGAAGATCGCGTCGACCAGCAACATGAGGAGCAACGCGACAGTCGGCAGGAACAGCATGCTGTCCGTGAGCCGGGCCCAGATCCTCCGATTTCCTTTCATGACTCACTTCCCGCGATCGCCTGCATGATCTCCTTCTCGTCGACCTTCCCTGAGAACTCCATGACCTTCTCGCGGTCACGCATCACGACGATCCGATGGCTGGTCCGGAGAACCTCGTCGAGCTCGGACGAGATGAAAACGCAAGAGGTCCCTTCTTCAGCCAGAGAAAGGACGAGCTTCTGTATGTCCGCCTTGGTGCCCACGTCGATGCCCCTGGTGGGCTCGTCGAGGATCAGGAGCTTGGGGTGGGCGGCCAGCCAGCGGGCCAGGATCACCTTCTGCTGATTGCCGCCGCTCAGGTTCTTGACCTGCTGGTCCGCGGTGGGGGTGCTGATGTTCAGCAGCTTGATGTAGCGGTCGGCGATCTCCATCTGCCGCTTCTTGCCGATCCGCCTGAACCAGCCCTGCCTCGCCTGCAGCGCCAGGACGATGTTCTCCCGGACGGTCAGGTCGCCGACGATGCCCTCGACTTTGCGGTCCTCCGGGCACAGAGCCACGCCACGCTCGATGGAGGCGGCCGGCGAGAAGTCGTCCACGACCTTGCCGTCCATCACGAGCTGGCCCGAGTCGGGTCGATCGACCCCGAAGAGCAGGTTCGCGACTTCCGTCCGCCCCGAGCCGAGCAGTCCGGCGAGCCCCACCACCTCGCCCGCGTGCAGCTTCAGGTCGAACGGATCGACTGAGTTCGACAGACCGAGCTCTTTGGCCTCTATCAGCGTCTCCGCGGAGATGTGCAGGCTCGACTCGATCTTGTGGGCCGTCATGTCGTCGAGGTCGGTGATGCTCCGCCCCAGCATCAACCGGATGAGCTCGAGCCGGGACAGCGAGTTCGTCTCGTACGTTCCCACCAGCGTGCCGTTCCGCAGAACGGTGACCCGGTCCGTCACCCCGTAGACCTGGTCCAGGAAGTGGGTGATGAAGACGATCGCGATGCCCTCGCTCTTGAGCTTCCGCATCACCTTGAACAGCTGATCGGTCTCGTGCTGAGTCAGGCTCGAGGTCGGCTCATCGAGGATCAGGACCTTGGCGTTCGATATCACGAGCGCCCGTGCGATGGCCGCCATCTGCTGGATCGCGACGGAGTACGAGCCGAGGGTTCGAGTCACGTCGATGTCGACGTCCAGCTCGCGAAGGTATTCCGCCGCGCGCTTGTTCAGGGAATTCCAGTCCACGCTGCCGAGGCGCGAAGGCTGGCGCCCGATCAGGATGTTCTCCGCAACCGTCAGGTTGGGGCACAGGTTGACTTCCTGGTAGACCGTGCTGATCCCCATCTCCTGCGCGTGGAGCGGGTTGCGAATCGAGACGGTCTTGCCATCGACTTCGATCGTCCCGCGGTCTGCCCGATCCACACCGGTCAGGATCTTGATCAGGGTGGACTTGCCGGCTCCGTTTTCCCCTACCAGCGCATGGATCTCGCCTGTGGCCAGGGAGAAGTCCACGTTCTGGAGCGCGTGCACGCCCGGGAAGGACTTGTCTATGCCCTTCATTACTACGATGTCGCGGCTCGAGTCTGGCATGAAGTCACCGTCTGGAGCCGTCGGCCCGGGCATGGGGGCGACCGGAACGAGGGCTGGGTCTGGTAGATGAGGCTGCGGCGAGGACGCCTGGAGGTGCGATGAGGAGAAGCTGGTGCCACTCCTCCTCATCGCCCTGGGAATCAGGCGCCGGCGGAGGGCCGGACGCCCGATTCGTGACTAGTACTTGCGGGTGTCGAGGATCGACTGAAGGGTCGCCGCGCCCTGGGCGGCGAAGAACTCGCCTTCCTGGGAGGGAACCCACTTCGGAACGCTGTTGTCGCCGTTGAGGGCCTTGAGGGCCGCTTCGTAGACCTGGGGGGCCAGAAGCGGGTTGCACTCGATGTCGGCACCGAGCTTGCCGCTGATGAGGTACTTGAAGCCGTTTGCCGTGGCGTCGAAGCCGACGACCTGGATGTCCTTGCCGGGCGTCAGGCCGGCAGCCTCGATGGCCTGGATGGCAGCAATGGCCAGCTCGTCGTTGTGCGCGTAGACGCCCTGGATGTCCTTGCTGTTCTTCAGATAGGCTTCCATGATCGCCTTGCCCTGGACGGGATCCCAACCCGGGGCAGACTGGGTGGCGGTGACGGTGATGCCGCAGTCACCCATCTTCTCGCGGAAGCCCTTGGCGCGGTCGATCGCCGCGGAGGCAGCCTGGTCGCCACCGATCTCGACGACCTTCTTGCCCGTGCTGTTCTTCAGGAGATCGCACATCGCCTTGGCGCCCTTCTGGCCCTCGGCGTTGAAGTCGGACCCGATGTACGTGTAGTACAGGCTCGAGTCGGCCTCGATGCGGCGGTCTTCAAGGACGACGACCTTGCCGGCGGCCTTGGCCTGCTTGAGAACGTCGTCGTAGCCGGTGGTGCCGACTGCGGCGAGAACGATGACGTTGACCTGGGGATCCTGGATGAACTGGTTGAAGGCCGTGATCTGGTTCTCGATCTTGTTCTGCGAATCGTAGAACTTGAGGGTGATGCCCTTGGACTTGGCGTCTTCGTTGAAGGACGAGGTGTTGGCCGCGCGCCAGCCGGACTCAGAACCGGTCTGGATGAACCCGACCGTCATGTCCTTGTACGTGTAGGTCTTGGCGGTGGCTGGGGGGGTGGCTGCACTCGCCGAGCAGCCGGCCAGAAGGGCCGTAACTGCGATCGCCGCGGCGATCCGGATAGTCCGAGAGTTGGTCATCTGGTGGTCTCTCCGTGTCTGGGGCAGTTGTGGCGGTGTCCTGCACTCATCTGGCTGAGGCAGACCCGTGCTGCCTCGCTGCCCGTCTCTCCACTGACTCGTGCGGTATCTCGCCTCCATCGCGGGTCAACTGGCGCCTAGGGTCATCCACACCTCCTCGGTCGCGACAGGCAGGGCCGTACGCTCGCAAGCGGTCGCGGTCAGGGCTGGGGCCCGAATCCAGGGTCTCCACAAGGCTGGACTCGCACTCCGACCCGCCATGGACGTGCCGTATGACGAAGACCGGTCTATCAGCCGCCAGCCACCTGGCTGTCTTCCCGGCTGGCCGGTGGCCTCACCCGATCTCGGCTATCCGTCCTCCGCCGCATCGAGGATCGCCGCCTCCCACGGCAGTCGCCTCGAAGCCGCCTCCGCTGCTGTTGCGTTCGCCGCTTCCCCGCCTTCGCAGATAAGAGCCTTTGCCTGGGGCTTCTCCGTTCCCCGGACTACTCATTGCGAGACGGTCCAACCGATGTTATCGTTCCCGGTAACGGTAACGGGAGCGGTAACAGGCTATCAGCGGCCGCACGCCGAGTCAATAGGCGAAAGACGGGCCCGGCCACCGCGCCCGCTCCCCGGGGCGCCGGCCCGGGCGAGTCGCGGACCGTGCGACCAGCCGCATGAAAACGAATGCATCGAACCTGTCGATGCGACAGAATCATCTGAGCGCGTCCGATCGCACAGGGAGGAGCACAGCGCCATGGCCAAGTCGAAGCGTCCGACCATCCGCGACGTCGCGGCGGCCGCCGGCGTCTCGACGCAGACCGTGTCGCGCGTCATCAACAACCGCCCTGACGTTGCGCCGGAGACCCTCGAACGCGTCCAGGAGGTGATCCGGGAGACCGGCTACGCCCCCAACATGCTCGCGCGGGGGCTGACCCAGGGCCGCAGCCATCAGCTCGGGGTCGTGGCGTACGGACTCGAGTACTTCGGCCCGTCACGCATAGTCGGCGCAATCGAGCGGACAGCGGCCGAAATGGGCTACGGCATCTCCCTCACGCTGATCCTCGACCCCGAGACGGTCGACGCCGACTCGATCCTGACGGGGCTGCGCGCCCGGCAGGTGGACGGCATCATCTGGGCCGTGCCCGAGGTCGGCGACAATCGGAGCTGGGCTCGATCCGGCGGTATCGACGGCAACGGCCCCGTGCTGCTGGTCGGCCCGATGAACGGCCGGAGCCAGTTCCCAACCGTCAGCATCGACAACGCCGCGATGGGGCGTCTCGCGACCCAGCACCTGCTCGACGGAGGCGCGCGGCATATCGGCATAGTCACCGGTCCGATGAGCTGGTGGGAGGCGCGGCAGCGTCTCGCCGGCTGGCGCGAAACCATCGAGGCCACCGGCCGCGAAGCCGAGGATTGCCTGATCGTCGAGGGTGACTGGACCGTGGCCTGCGGTGAGCAGGCACTGTACCGGCTTCTCGAGACCTGCCCCGACCTCGACGCCGTCTTCGCCAGCAACGACCAGATGGCCCTGGGCCTCATGCACGCGGCACACACGGTCGGCAGGCAGATCCCTGAGGACATTGCCGTGGTCGGCGTCGACAACATCGCCGAGTCGTCCCACTTCTGGCCCCCGCTCACGACCGTCAACCAGCCGCTCGCCGATGCCGGCGTGCTCGACGTGCACACTATCGACGCGATGATCGAACGGAGCAGGCAGGCCCGGCGCGTCCTGGAGCCGGCCCCCGAGCAGATCGTCGTGGAGCCGTAGCTGATCGTCCGCGACAGCAGCCGGCTGGTGGAGCTCCGGAGCCGTCTGTCCGCCTCGATCTGAACTCCGGGTGATCCGAGAAACGTCACCTGACGTACTAACGGTTGACACGTCCGTCGTACTTCCGTACATTTCGCCGGGCTTACCGCCCGGTAGCAGCTAGTGAGGTAGCTCGGTGAACTGCATTCGCCTCAAGGCCACGGCAGGGACCGTTCTCGCGAACGGCAGCCCCGCTGTGTGCGGGAGATCTGTGCCCACCGAGTAGTTCCGGGGCGGTAGAACCGCCAGGACGAACCTCTGAGCCGTGGGCCAGATCTGGGCCCCGGCTTTTTTGATGCCCGTAGACCGAGTGTCCGGGCCGGCCGCGAGCCCCGTTCCCTTCCCACCTCGGCTCGCGGTCATTCCCTCGCCGCGAGCCACCTTCCGAAACGGAGGTGAGCCGATGAGCATCGCGGTCCTGGACAACAATCAATCGCCGGTCAGCAACAACGCTGACGCGCCGTCTCACCAGCCGGTAGTGCGACCCCTGCCGTCGCCGGCGGCGCTGCTCGTCGAGCGCGTCACCAAGCGCTTCAAGGTCGACCGGCGCAAACCGCCGGTAGTGGCGGTGGACGACGTCTCGATCCGGTTGGAGCGTGGCGAGATCTACGGGCTCCTCGGAGCCAACGGCAGCGGCAAGTCCACGTTCATCCGCCTCGTCAGCGGTCTTCTGACCCTCGACGAGGGCCGGGTCGAAGTCTTCGGCCACGACCTCGTCCGCGAGGAGATGGCGGTCAAGCGGCTGATCAATCGGGTCAGCGTCGACGCCGCCTTCTTCAAGAAGCTCTCGCCTGCGGAGAACCTCTCGTTCGCCGCCCGCCTTTACGGCCTCGACCCGCGGGCCGCCCGCAAGGAAGCGGTCCGGATCATGGGCCGGTTGGGCATCGGCGAGAAGCGGATGAGCCGGCCGGTGGAGCAGATGAGCCGGGGCATGCAGCAGAAGGTCGCCATAGCGCGAGCCCTGTTGACCAGCCCCACGCTGCTGCTCCTCGACGAGCCGACCACCGGACTGGATCCGCGCTCCAAGCTCGACGTCCAGTCGTTCATCGAAGAGCTCCAGGCCACTCACGACGCCACGATCGTGCTCACGACGCACGACCTGGCCGAAGCGGAACGGCTGTGCGGGCGGATCGGAATCTTGGCCGGCGGGAAGCTGACGGCCGAGGACACGCCGATCCGGCTCAAGGCCACTGTGGCCGCCGACTACGGACTCCAACCCACGCTGGAAAGCGTGTTCATGCAGTACACCGGCCGCTCCCTCGACGACGACATCGAAGAGGGCGAAGCCGAGGAGGAATAGTGGCGATGGCCGTGATCGACACCGGAGACGGGCGCTACGTCCGCTCCCACGACAAACGAAATCAACTCCGAAAGGACAACCCAATGTTCCAGTACCAGATTGCCCAGATGATTCACAAGGAGCGCCAGCGCGAGATCGAGCTGCGGCTCATGCGGCGAGCGGCCCTGGCCGAGCGATCCGTATCGGCCCGGCCCCCGCGGTCGATTCGCCAGCGAGTCGGTCGCGGGGTCGTGAAGCTCGGCGTCGCGATCGGGGCCGACGACGCTCGAGGCGCTCGGATCGTTCGCGATCCGTGCGGCTCCGTCGGCGAACTTGCGGCCCGGCGGTGACGTTCGCGGCCGCGGCCCTGCCGGGCCACTCCCCCACTCCACGAGGAGTACTCAGTTGACCTCTCTCACGCGCGAGGCGCGGGCGAGCTACGCCTTCGTCGAGCGCAACTTCAACCTGACCAAGCGCTACATCGGCTGGGAAGCCGCCTTCCTCGTCTACGCCGTCGCGGGCGCGCTGTCGGTCTCGCTGATCGGCCAATCGATCGGCGACCGGCGCCTGCTCATGCTCCTGGTCGTGGGCGCCGTCTTCTGGAACTACCTCTCGGTGGTCTTCCAGTCGATCGGCGACACGATCACCTGGGAGCGCTGGGAAGGCACCCTCGAATACACGATGATGGCCCCGGTTCGCCGGTCCGTGCAGCTGCTCGGATCGGCCCTCTACGCCGTCATCTACGGGCTGATCCACACGACCATTCTGTTGATCGTGCTGGCTCTGTTCTTCTCGCTCGACCTCGGCAAGGCCAACCTCCCGGCGGCCGCCGTCTTCATGGCCGTCGGTTCTCTGAGCCTGATCGGAATCGGCATGCTCGCGGCGATACTGCCGATGATGTCAGTCGAGCGCGGCTCTCAGATGGTTTTCGTGCTGCAGTCGTGCCTGCTGCTCGTGAGCGGGGTCTACTACCCCACCACGGTGCTGCCGGAGTGGATGCAGCTGATCTCACGAATCTCGCCGGCGACCTACGTCCTCGACGCCGTCCGCCGCGCGTTGATCGACGGGGCGTCGATCCCGGATCTCCTTCCGGATCTCTGGCCCCTGCTGATCACGGCCGTCGCCTTCATCCCGCTGGGGCTCTGGGGCTTCGGCCAGGCCGAGAAGTACGCCAAGCGAACCGGCAAGCTCAAGAGGGTGGGTTGACGATGGACGTTCTTCTGAACCTCGACGATTGGGGCTGGAACGAGACCTGGTCCCGGGCCTTCGAGCCGCACGCGGCCGTGGGCCTGGAACCAGGCCGGGTCGTAGCTCAGCATCGCGGAGCCTGGGTGGTCATCACACAAGGCGGCGAGCGGCCGGCAAGCCCTACCGGCAGGTTCCGCCATCAGGCGGGCCCGGGAGAGCTGCCGGCCGTCGGCGATTGGGTCGGCTGCGTGGCGTCGCAGCACAGCGGCGAAGTCCGCATCGACGCGATCGTGCCGCGCCAGTCGGTGTTCCGGCGACGTGCGGCGGGCACCCAGCTCGGTTCGCAGCTCCTGGCCGCCAATGTGGACACGCTGTTCATCGCCACGTCGCTCAACGGCGACCTCAACCCCCAGCGGCTCGAACGGTACGTGGCCATGGGCCGCGACGCCCGCGTGGAGCCGGTTCTGCTCCTGACCAAGACGGATCTGGTCCCCGACGGAGAGGAGACGGCAGCTCGTCTTGCCGCCGAGCTCGGCATTGCCGCGGTCGCCCTCAGCGCGGTCACCGGCGAAGGCATCGAGGCCGTCGAAGGCTGGTTCCGGCCGGGCCGGACTCTGGCTCTCGTCGGCTCGTCGGGCGTGGGCAAATCGACGCTTCTCAATCGGCTCGCCGGCCAGCTATTGATGCTCACGCGCGAGATCCGCGAGGACGACTCTCGAGGCCGCCACACCACCACCCACCGGGAGCTGTTCAGGCTGCCCGGCGGAGCGCTCATGGTCGACACCCCGGGCATGCGAGAGCTGGGCCTGTGGGACGCGGACGACGGAGTGGAGGCGACGTTCACGGACATCGCCGAAATCGCCGCCGAATGCCGGTTCGCGGACTGCCGTCACGACCGCGAGCCGGGTTGCGCGGTGAGAGCAGCTATCGAAGACGGGCGGATCGACCGTCGGCGCCTGCGCAGCTACCAGAAGCTCACGGCGGAGCTGGCCGAGCTGCCGCCTCCGGCGCTGCGTCGCGAGAGGGCTCGACAGTTCTCGAAGATGGTCCGGCACGTCTCCGAAGACACGCAGGCTCGCAAGACCTATCGAGGCTGACCGGGCGAGAGCCCGACGGGGCCAATCGAGTCCGGGGCGGAACCGAGTCAGGCCGTCAGGCGGCTTGACCTGTTCCGGGTCCGGGCCGATGCTGCGCGGGTGAACGGCGGTCGGCGATTGGTCGACTTGCGGCTCGCCGGAGCACTGGCGGCTGCTTTGCTGTGTTCCGGCTGTTCGGGGGCTCAGGTGCCGGCCGGTACGCCGGTTGCGCCGCCCGCGAGGGCCGCTTCGGATTCCGCTGCATTGCCCGGGGAGACAGACATGGCCGGATTCGTGCTCACAAGTCCGAGTTTCGCCGACGGCGGCGCAATTCCCGTCAAACACTCGTGCGACGGGCGCGACGTCTCACCTGCCCTCAGCTGGCAAGGCGCTCCGGCCGGGACAGCGGCGTTCGCCCTGATCGTCGACGATCCGGACGCCCGCGGGTTCATCCATTGGGTCGTCTACAACATCCCCGGCAGCGAGACCGGTTTGCCCGAAGGCGTCTCCGCGACGGCCCAACCGCCGCAGGGTCGCAACGACTTTGGCCGGACCGGATGGGGCGGCCCGTGTCCGCCCGGCGGCACGCACCACTACCAGTTCACGCTGTACGCCCTCTCCAGGACGTTGACTGTCAGCGGTACTCCGACTGCCGCGGAGATTCGCACGGCGGTAAAGGCCGTACTGCTGGGCCAGACGCAGCTGACGGGCCTGTACACCCGGCAGCGTTAGCTCGCGGCCGCTTCCTCGGCCTCGAGGCGGAGCTTGAGCGACTCGAAACCCTGCTCGGCGCCGCCCTGGATCGGGCCGGCGAGCATCGGCTCGAAGCCGCCCAGCAGGCCGCCCAGCGTGGCATCGGCCTCCCATTCGGCGCGCGTCAGCTTCGGAGCCAGCTCGGACAGCTCGATGTATCCGGTTCCGTTGATCGGACCACCCATCACCGCGCCCGAGATCGCCGCGGCCACTCTCGACGGTTCGGACAGCTCGGTCAGCTCGAGGTCCAGGGTCACGTTCATCGGGATCGGCGAGCCGGCCGGCGTGACGGTGACCCGATAGTGGCGATCGTCGATCTTCTCGACCCGTGCCTGCCCGCTGTCGTCGTTCGCCACGGCCGTGGATGGATCGCTGATCGCCTCCCATACCCGCTGGCGACTCGCAGCGATTTCGGTTTCGCCGGACAGATGCATGGTTCCTCCTGCGCGGGCCCTTCGCCCCGGTCGAACGGGATCGCCGAGCATCGTAGCGGTTGCCCGGGCCGGCCGTGGACGCATCGCTCTTACACGCCGCTTACACGGAGCGTACGAGCCGCGGGACGGGCATCGTATCCTGCGCCAATGAAGACCATCCTCGTGGTGGACGACGAGCGGAACATCGTGGAGCTCGTGCGCCTGTACCTGGAGAAGGAGGGCTTCGCCGTGGTCGCCGCCGGGGACGGAGAACAGGCCCTGACGCAATACGAGCGGACCGCCCCGGACCTTGTCGTCCTGGACCTGATGCTGCCCAGGATGGACGGCTTCGAGGTCTGTCGCGAGCTGCGCCGGCGCGGCGACGTGCCGATCCTGATGCTGACGGCCCGCTCCGAGGACGTCGACGCGATAGTCGGCCTGGAGCTGGGCGCCGACGACTACGTCACCAAGCCCTTCAATCCACGCGCTCTGGTCGCCCGGGTGAAGGCGATCCTGCGGCGGACCAGCGCCACGGCGAAGGGCGGCCGGCCGATCGAGGTCGGCAGCCTGCGCATCGATCCGAGGCGGCGCGAGGCGTACATCGGCGACAGACGAATCGACCTGCGAGCCCGCGAATTCGACCTCCTTGCCGCCCTCGCGCGCGATCCCGGCGTCGTCCTGAGCCGCGATGCCCTGCTCGAGGACGTCTGGGGCACGGACTTCCCGGGCGAGACGCGGACCGTGGACGTGCACGTGGCCGAGGTCCGCAAGAAGCTCGGCGAGGACGGTCCGCAGGTGGAGACCGTCCGGGGCATCGGCTACCGGCTCGTTCCCCCACCCCGATCCGCGGCGGGAGCGACCGCTTCAGCGAACGGAACGGAGTAGACGATGCTGCCCCGCAGCCTCACCGGCAGGCTCGTCCTGGTTCTACTCGGGTTGTCTGCCGCGCTGCTCATCACGGTCTCCGCGACGCTCTTCGTCGTCCTGCGCAACCTCCACGAGGATGCGATCAAGCAGGCCATCGGGATCCGGGCGGTCAGCGTCGTCTATGCCGTCAACCTCGAGCCGACAGGCCAATGGGATGCCACCGTCCAGGAGCTGGGAGCCCCGATCGTCGCCGACGGCGGCTACATCCTCGTCCGCGGGCCGGGCGGGACGGTCCGGATCGCCGTGGGCAATCCGCCCAGCCAGGAGATACCGGCCGCCACCGGCGCGGGCAAGACGAGCGACAACTACATCTACTTCGAGCCCGCTCCCACGAGCACCCGCAACTGGACCTTCGTCTTCGCCGTGCCCGACACGTCGACGCGGCAGGCCGTCGGCGATCTGGGCCGGGCCCTGCTGGTCATCATCGTGGTTCTGCTCATCGTCGGCATCCCGGCCGCGTGGCTGCTCTCTCGGTCGATCACGTCGCCAATGCGACGCCTGGCCAACGCGGCCCGGGATCTGCCGCGCTCCAACGGGGACGAACCACTTCCGCTCGAAGGCCCGAGCGAGGTCCAGGTGGTTACCGAGCGGTTCAACGCGATGGCCCAAGAACTCGCCTCGACCCGGCACGAGGAGGCGCAGATGCTCGCCAACCTGCGCCACGACTTGCGGACGCCGCTCACGAGCATCGGCGGGTTCGCGGAGGCCATCGCCGACGGAACGGCGTCGGGGCCGACGGCCGTAACCGCCGCCCGGACCATCGCCGAAGAGGCCCAACGTCTGGAGCGCCTCGTCGGAGAGCTCGGCGTGGTGGAGCGGCTGCGCAGCGGTCCCGCGGCACTGCGGCCGGAGCCGCTCGACGCCGAGGATCTGATCGCCGCGGCCGCGACTCGCTTCGAGGTGAGGGCCGCCACTCAGAACGTCAAGCTGGACGTGGCCGGCCGGGCGCCCGGCACCGATCCGCTGGCGTTCACGGGCGACCGGCTGGCCGCGGAGCGGATACTCCAGAACCTCGTCGACAACGCACTCTCGGTGCTTCCCAACGGCGGGACGGTATGGCTCCGGGCCGCGCACCTGACGGTGCCCGGCTACGCGCCCGGCATCTCGATGAGCGTGACCGACGACGGGCCGGGCTTCCCGCCGGGCACGAGCGAGAAGGTCTTCGAACGCTTCTACCGGGCCGATCCGTCGCGCAGCGGCGCGGGCTCGGGCCTGGGTCTGGCGATCGTCCGCGACATGGCCCGGGCACACGGCGGCGAAGCCTGGGCGGAGAACATCGCGCCTCACGGCGCCCGGGTGACGGTCCTGCTCCCGATCGTCCCGGCCATGCCGGTGGCGGCGGCCACGACCGAAGGGCCCGCCCCTGCCTGACGTCCGGCGCCGCACGCCGGCGGCTCGCCGCGAGTGGCCGACCTGACCGCGCGGGGTGACCCTCGGCGCGCGCCGACGACCACCGGCCGCCCCGACCCGCCTGTCTGACCCCGCCGGCCCGACCTCACGCGGCCCGTTATCCTTCCCGAGTGACCGACCAATCCCCTCTCTCCGGCCCGCCGGCCGAGATCTCCCAACTCGTCCGAGAGCGCGCCGAGGCGCGGGCGAGCCGCGACTGGGCCCGCGCCGACGAGCTGAAGGCCCGCATCGAGGCCGCCGGCTGGCGGATCGTGGATCGCGGCAGGCGCTCGAGCGTCCACCCTGCCGCTCCGCCGACCGTGGAGATAGACGGCCAGCGGCGATATGGATCCGCGGCGGACGTCCCCTCGGCGCTGGACGCGCCGGCAACGGCGGCCTGGACGGTCCTCCTCCTCGCATCCGAGGAACCGGCCCGGGTCTCGCGGCTCCTCGCCGCGCTCCGAGCCCATGCCCCGGCCGGAACCCACGTCGTGGTGGTCGAGAACGATCCGAGCGACGCCCAGGTCCAGGCTCTCGCGGACGGTGCCCAGAGTCGCTCCCCGATCGCCGGCCGCGAGCCGGAAATCATCCGCACGTCCGTGCGGCTCGGGTATGCGGCGGCGCTAAACGTGGGACTGCGCCGTGCGATCGGAGAGCTGGTGCTGCTCGCGGACGGCACGGCCGTGCCGACCGGCGATGCCCTGACGCCGCTGGCACAGGCCCTCCAGGATCCCGACGTGGCGATCGCGGGCGGCTATGGCCTGACGACAGAAGCGGACGCACCTTTCCAGCCCGGCTCGCTCGCCCGTCTCGGAGGGACCGAGACGGACGCGGCAACTGCCCAGCGCGACGTCGCCGCCCTCGAAGGCGCCTGGCTGGCGTTCCGCCGCGACGACCTGCGCTGGCTTGGCTCGCTCGACGAGCACTTCGTCACGCCCGCGTGGCTGGACGTGTGGCTCTCGCTCCGCCTCCGGGCCGGCTCCGATGGCTTCGGCGAGGAGGACGAAGAGCGGGACGGCGTGGAGGGCTTCGAAACGGGTGCGGAGCCCGACTCAGCCGGTGCTCGCGAGGCAGAAGCTCGGGCGCCCGAGCCGGCCGACCTGCCGGCACCAAGGCGGGCCCTTTCGCTCGAACTTCCCCTGGTGCGCGACGAAACGGTGTGGCCTCTGGAGCGAACCCGGTTGAACCGGCGGAACATGTACCGGGTGCTCGACGCCTTCGGCTGGCGCGACGACCTGGGCTGAGCGCCCGGCTGAACGCCGACGCCATATCGCGGCCGCGCCGGCGGCCGAGTCCGGATCAGCCGAGCCGCAGGTCCACCCCGGGCGGATTCGCCGAATCGACCAGCGGGAGCGGCACGGCGGAGCTCGACCCGAGGCCCGGGGGGTTCTGGTACTTCCCCCACTTGTCGTTGCCGATCATCAACCCGATGCCCAGCACCACGATGAGCGCCAGGACTCCGAGGAGCCGGGCGCCGAGCGTGACGCCCGCGGTTCGGCCCCAGCGCGGCGACTGCCAGATCGATCCCAGGGTCGCGACCTGACTTGGCGGGAAGATCCAGCCCAGCCACAGTCCGGTCGCCAGCCCGCCGATGTGGGCGAAGTTGTCCACGTTGAAGAACCCGGAGAAGCCCAGCACGAGGTTGAGCACGATCAGGAAGCCGATTTGGGAGGCGATGGCGCGGGACTGGGCATCCAGGATCGAATGGTGGAATCGGGTGGCGACAAGGATCACTCCGAAAAGCCCGAAGATCGCACCCGAAGCCCCGACGCCTGCCACAGCGTCGCCGAAGACGTACGTCCCGATCGAACCGCCGATGCCGCACACGCAGTACAGAAGCAGCGTCACCCAGGAGCCGTACATGCGCTCCACGAGCTGGCCGGCATACCAGAGCGCGTACATGTTGAAGAGCAGATGGAAGATGTCCTGTGGGTCGTGGACCAGAACGACGGACAGAAGCCGGTACCAGTCCCCGTGGGCGATGTCGATCTTCTGCAGCTCGAGCTGATTCAGTAGCTGGCCGGGCACGTAGCCGAACTGGGTGTTGTGGCCTCCGCTCATTGCCGCGAGTGAGACCACGACGGTTACGGCGATGACGAGGTACGTCATGAACGCCGGGAGCGAGTCGCCGCGGCTCCGGGCGAAGTAGCGGCCCGCGGCTTTCGTGTTGCCGGTTTCCTTGTTGAGCCAGCCGAGCCGCGACGCGATCTCGGGCCGATCCTCGCGGGGGGCGCGCCGCTCGCACTGGCGGTAGGCCTGGAGCGCGCCCGGGAGGTCGCCCTCGCGGACCAGAGCCGCGGCCACCTGGCGCCAGGCCCTGTACGTGACCGGCGTCTCGCCCTGCTCCGTGGCCTTCTGCCACGACTCCCGCGCTTCGACCTCGCGATCGAGCCTGTAGAGGGCGTTTCCCATGCCGAAGAGACCCGCGGCGGCCACGTCGCGATCCGAGAAGCCGGAGGCCATCTGATAGAGAGGCAGGGCCTTTTCCGGTTCGCTCTCTTCCATGAGGGCGTCGGCCTGCTGGACGGCGGCGATCGCCCCGTCACGATCGAATGGTCCGGACCAGCCGGCCGTGAGCGCGTCGCGGGGACCCGGCCGGCCGCTGCCAGACAATCCGAGCGAGGCTCTATCCATGTTTGCGACTGTACAGGAAGAGGCCGGGGCTGCGAGCGGTCACTCGGTGCTCGGCTCCCAGCCCGATGCCAGGACGCCGTCGCGGAAGGCCTTGGCCGGATCCGTTCCCGCGTCGAGCGAGGCGGCGTAGGCGCCCAGGAGCCTGGCGAACGCCCCGTCGTCGTCCGGCGGCATCTCCAGAACGGTCGCGCCTTCAGGCAGCTCCGGCATCTCCGGCAGCTCGGGCATCTCCGAGGCAGCCGAGGTGGGTTGCGACCCGGGCGCCTGGCGGGCCGTGGCGAGCACCAGCTTCGCCGACGAGAATGCGGCCCCATCCACTGCGGCGGCGAGGGCCGTCGAAGAGAGCAGATCGGCGACCACCACTACCGACGGGCCTGCGAGATAGCGGAGAGCCATCTCGACGTCGCCCGCCTCGAGGGCCGGCCGGAGGTTCGGGTCATCAGGCAGGAGGTGCGAGACGGCCGATTCCGAGTCCATGCCGGCCATCTCCGCGAGGTCGGCCGTGCTTGCGGCTTCCCGGTCCGAGACGAGGAGTGGAGTCGGGCGTGCGGGATCGCGGAGCAGCGCGGCATGCCCGATGCCGAGCCGGCCGAGGGCCACGACCACGGCATCCCCGGCGCCATCGCTGCCGACCTTGCCGGCCAGCTCCACGACCGCGCCGCGCCGCCGAGCTTCCGCCGCCACCTCTACAGCCAGGCCACCTGCGGAAACGCCGCCTCCGGCCTCGTCGACATAGGCCGGCAGGCCCACCACGACGATCATTCGGCCGCCTCGCCGGTCTCGCCGGACTCATCGCCAGCCTCGCCCGCCTCGTCGCCGACTTCGCCCGAGCCGCCCGCCGATCCCGCCGTTGCCGCCGCCGGCAGCTCCTCGCGGATGATCTCGAGCTCGCCGAAACCGGCCGCCTCGAGATCCTTGCCGAGCACGTCGGCATCGCCGACGGCCACTATGGCGATCCTGTCCGTGTGAATTCGCTCCCGGGCAGACCGGCGGATGTCGCCGACCGTCACGGCCTCGATCCGCTCGCGGTAGCGCGCGAGCTCGTCGTCGGGGAGATCCAGGCTGTACAGACCTCCGATAGCCGCAACGACCGCCTCGGGCGTCTCGAACCGGAGCGGGAAGACGCCCGAGGTAGTCCCGCGCGGCCCGCAATTCGGCGTCCGTGACGTCCGTGTCCCGCATCCGGTTCAGCTCGATGAGCGACTCGGAGATGCTCGGGATCGTGGCGGCAGTCTGGACTGCCGTGCGCACGGCGAACGGACCCGCTGCCCGCCGCATCTCGAACCCGGCCCCGATGCCGTACGTATAGCCCTTCTCCTCGCGCAGGTTCATCTGGAGTCGGGAGTTGAACAAGCCGCCGAGGATGGCGGCCATCAGCTGGATCGCGTGGAAGTCCGGGACCTTGCGCGCGACGCCGACGTGGCCTATCCGGAGCTCGGTCTGAACCGCGCCCGGATGGTGATAGAAGCGGACGATCGGCCGATCCACTGCTGTGGTCGCGGCCGGCACGGCCGGCGCGGTCGAGGCGGCCGGGGCGGCCTGCGCGGGCCGAGCCACGCGCTCGGATCCCTCCGCGCCGCCCGCCACTCTCCCGGCAAGTCCGGCGAACGCGGACCGCGCCAGTGCCGGAACGTCCAGGCCCGTGAGGTCGCCACCGACCACGAGCGCGGCCTGACTCGGATCCAGGAGCATGCGGTGGACCTGGCGGACCGCGTCGGAATCGAGCCCGGGCACCGTGGTTTCGTCGCCGGCCGCGGGCCGCGAGTACGGCGAGTTCGGCGCGTAGATGACGCTCGTGAAGGCCCGCTCGACCCTCCGCCGGGGATCGGCCTTGACCTGGAGCAGGTCGTTGAGCCGCTCGTCGCGGAGCCTGGCGACGTCCGCTTCCGGGAACGTGGGCCGTTCCACGAGCTCGTCGAGCAGCTCGAGCGCCGCGCCCAGCCGGGAAGCGGCCACGTCGACGGACGCCATGAACGAATCCCAGCTTGCGTCGGCGTGGAGCGTGGCGCCGAGCCGTTCGGCGGCCTCGATCAACTCCACTCCCTTGTAACGCTCCGTGCCCTCGGTCGCGGCCCGAGCGGCCAGGCCCGTCACTCCGCCGATGTCCGGCGGTTCGTCGGCGGCGCCGCGGCGAATGATCAGGTTCGCCGAAACGAGCGGCCGGCCCGGCAGGTTGACCGTCAGAACCTGGAGGCCGGAATCGAGGACGATGCGCTCGAAGGCCGGGAACCTGTAGTCGCGCGGCTGGCCGGGAGAAGGTCGAACCGACAGAACGTCCTCGAGCGTCATGCCGCGCTCTCCTCGTCGTGCGAGCCGCCGCCGGCCTGGGCGGCCGGGACGTAGGTGACTACGGCCCTGTTGTCGGGCCCGAGGAAATCGGCCGCCGCGGCTCGGATGTCCTCCGCGGTCACGGCCAGGTAGCGGCCCAGCTGGCGGTTGATCATCCCCGGGTCGTCGAGCAGCGTGGCGTACATCGACAGCCGATCGGCCCGCTCGTCGACCCGCTGGAGCGCCTCGAGCTCGTAGGTCTCGATGAGCGCGCGGGCGCGGGCCAGCTCGTCGTC
Organism: Chloroflexota bacterium; assembly: GCA_027364875.1. GTDB lineage: Bacteria > Chloroflexota > Limnocylindria > Limnocylindrales > CSP1-4 > Fen-1039. The sequence continues at coordinate 15,119 of DAHXON010000008.1, read as the reverse complement.
CGTCACGGGCTCACGGCCCAGACGATCGAGCTCCTCCTCGTAGGCGGTCTCGAGGACGGCGGTGTCCACGCCCGGCCGAACGGTCGTCTGCCCCGCGGCGATCGAGCCGCCATCCTTGAGCCCGAGCGTGAAGAAGGCCACGTCCTGGGCGATGCGCTCCTCGCGGACGAGTCGACGGTACAGCCGGCTGCCCTTCCCGCCGGCGAGTATCTGCGAGGCGACTTCGAGCGCGTCGAAGCGCGCGTCGCCGAAGCGAGGCGTCCGGAAGCCGAAGTAGAGCCTCGGCAGCGGCACGCGATCCTCTACGACTTCGCGCGTCTCGCCGCCGATGGTGGGCTCAAGGGCCGTGCCGTCCGGGCCCGGAACCACAGGCCTTGCCGGGATCTCGCCAAAGAGCCGCTCCACCCAGCGGCGGGCCTGGGCCGGATCCACGTCGCCCACCACGGAAAGAACCGCGTTGTTGGGCACGTAGTAGGTCCGGAAGAACTCGCTCACGTCCTCCAGCGAGGCCGCGTCCAGGTCGTCCATGGACCCGATCGTCGGGTGGTGGTAGGGATGACTCTCCGGGAAGACGTGCTCCTGGATCTTGTGGAACCAGGCGCCGTAGGGCCGGTTGTCGTACGAGGATCGCTTCTCGTTCTTGACCACGTCGCGCTGGTTGTCCAGGTTCTCCTGGCTGAGCGCGTCGAGCAGCGTGCCCATCCGATCGGCTTCGAGCCAGAGCGCCAGCTCGAGCTGGTGGCTCGGCATCGTCTCGAAGTAGTTGGTTCTGTCCAGCCAGGTCGTGCCGTTGACCGTTCCACCGGCGGCCTGGACGAGGGCGATGTGCTCGGCCTTGCCCACGTGGCGCGAGCCCTGGAACATCACGTGCTCGAAGAGATGGGCGAAACCGGTCTTGCCGGGGACTTCGTGCTTGGACCCGACGTTGTACCAGATGTTCACGGCCACGACGGGCGCCAGGTGATCCTCGGAGACGATCAGACGAAGCCCGTTCGCCAGGCGCTCGTCGGTGAAGGTGACGTTTGGGGCGGTCATCCGGGCGCAATTCCTCCGTGGTCGCCAGCTCGGCGCTCGCCGGCAGCAGCCTCCGGCCAGATCGCCGCCTCGGGCCGCCTGATCCCTCGGCAAAGCCCTGGCGGCATTGTACGGGCCGCAACCATTCGGAGCTTTCGTCCTGCAAGGTGGTGCGCGCCGGAGCCGGTGGATGGGCCCCCGCGTCGCAACACCTCTTGACTTTCATCTAACTCGTGTTAGTGTTTCGTCTAACATGGCAAAGAGGGAAAGGTGACGTGGTGACGATCCAGAATCCGGGCCGGCAGTCTCGACCATCAGGCCTCGTTCGGCCTGGCGGCCTCGTGCGCCCCGGCATCACCGCGGCACCGCTGCCGACGGTCGAGATGGATTCGCGTCCGATTTTCGATTTCCTCAACAGCGCCTGCCCGGGTTGCGGCGAGCTGTCGGACCTCCTGCCGGAAGACCGCTCCTGGGTCGAGAAGGCGCGCGCCGACGTCACCGCGCAGCTTGGCGAGGGCTCCTGCCCGGCCGAGTGCGCGGAGTTCCTCTCCGAGCTCGGCCGCATCGCAATCCTGAACCCCCAACTCGAGACGGCGGCGGACCTCGTGGCCGCGGTGGATGAGCTGAGCGATTCGGAGTTGCTGGACGTCCTCCTCGCGGAGCTGGTCGCCAGCCCGGACTTCGGCGACGTCACGAAGCGAGCCCTCATCGGTGACTCGAGCGCCTGGGAGCAGCTCAAGGACCAGCTTCAAGGCCACAAAGGACGGCCCGTGCTGACCGGCGGCGTCCGCGATCTGGCACCGGCAGCTCGCCAGGTAGTGCATGCCTGGCTCCCATCCTTCCAGCAGGTCGAGGACCGCGTCGTCAAGATGCTCGCGCGAGACGTGGCATCTCGTTCGATGGAGGAAGCCGGACGCGATCCCATCGGGTTCGTCGAGCGGGCCACGAACGGCATCCGCCTCACGCCGGAGCGCCAGATGCGGCGAGTAGTCCTCGCCGCGAGCTACTTTGGGCGGCCCTACAACTCGCTGACCCGTATCGGCGACACTCAGGTGATCTGTTACCCCATCGCCGATTCGTCCGTGGGGCCCGAGAGCCGGTCGGTGCCGCCGACCACGACGGTACGTCTCTACCGTGCGCTGGGCGACGAAACGCGCCTGCGCATCCTCCGGCTGCTCGTCGATCAAGACCGCTACCTGACCGAGCTCGCCAACGAGCTCGAGCTCAGCAAACCCACGGTGAGCCACCACCTGGCCCAGCTTCGCAGCGCGGGCCTGGTCATGGTCACCGAAGAAGGCAACCTCACCTACTACTCGCTGCGCCGCGACCGCGTCTCCGAGGCCGGTCCGGAGCTCAGCGCCTTCCTGGCGCACTGACCCGATGGAACGCCTACCAGTAAGTCGTCTGGCGCTTTGTTAGACGAGTAGCTAACTAAAGTCTGCAACCGACTAACAGCAGGGAGAACTGGGGAGCTAGGGATGTGGTGGCTTGACACGGCGGAGAACCGGCTAACGGTAGCAAAGACAAGGGGCGCCGAGATGCGCGCCGAAGCGGCTAAGTGCCGCGCGCGGTCGTCGACCGCAGATTCGGGTGAAGTCCAGATCGCCGTCTCAGGCAGGCACTTCCACCTCGGATCGCTGGTGATCGTGTTCGGGCGGACTCTGCGCGAAGATGACGCTCGCAGCGCCAGGGCAGTCCACCCCTAGAATCTGACCGCTCCGAAACGGGGCGGCGCCACTCAGCAAGGTAGCCCAGCAAGGTAGCCCGAGTGCCAAACCCGGTCGCCCATTACGCCCGCAGCGTCGCCGGCTTCTCGCGCGACGCCCGGCTGTTCCTGCTGATCACGGTCATCTACGGCTCGTCGATGAGCTTGTACTGGACCGACTTCAACCTGTACGTGGAGTCGATCGGGATCGGCGGGTCCACGCTCGGCTGGCTGCTCGCCGTCTCGCAGCTGGCAGGGGTTGCCGTCGCCGTGCCCGCCAGCGCCCTCTCGGATCGGATCGGCCGGCGCTCGGTCATGATCGCCGGAGTGGCGCTCGTCGCCATTGCGCTGTTCGCCTTCCTGCCCGGCCAGCTGAGCCTGCTCTTCGTAGGTGTCGCGGCCATGGGAGCGGGCGGCCAGATCGTCGGCGTCGTCTCGATCCCCTACATGGCCGAGCACACCTCGCCGGACCAGCGCAACGAATACTTCTCGATGTGGCAGGCGATCCAGTTCTCGACCGGATTCCTGGCCACGCTCGTCGGCGGGGCGGCGGCGACCCTGATCGCCGGCCAGCTGGGCCTGACGTCCAGGTCGGCGCCGTATCTGCTTCTCCTGCTCGGCGTGGCGACCCTCGGGGTCCTGGCGCTCGCCAGCATGTTCCTGCTCTCGCGCGACCGGCCGGTTCTCACGGCCGAGGAGCGGGACAGACGGCCCGGTCGTTTCGGGCTGGTGATCCACGATCGCCGCCTCTTCTTCAAGCTTCTGCTGCCGGGCTTCCTCACCTCCCTCGGCGCGGGCCAGCTCATCCCCTTCCTCAACGTCTTCATCGAGAACAAGTTCCACCTGAATCTCGCGCAAGTGAACGCCTTCTTCGCCATCGCGAGCCTGGGCACGGCCATCGCCATCCTGGCCCAACCGGCCGTGGCGCGAAGGTTCGGGCGGATCGGATCGATCGTGCTCGTCCAGGGCATGAGCATCCCGTTCCTGGTAGTCCTGGGCTTCTCGCCGGTGTTGTGGACGGTGGTGGTTGCCCTGACGGTCCGGAACTCGCTCATGAACGCCGGCAGCCCGATATTCGACGCATTCGCGATGGATCGGGTCCGCGACGACGAGCGCGCCACGGTTGCCGCCGGAATGACGACGCTGTGGTCTCTCGGCTGGGTGATCGCTCCGATGTACTACAGCACGCTGCAGGCGACACTGGGATTCACGGCCGGCTACACCGTGGACTTCATCACGATCATCTGCCTGTACACGCTCTCGACCAGCCTCCTCTGGATCTGGTTCCATCGCGACGATCGCGTGCGGACGGAAACCCCGGTCGTCTCGCCGGAGCACATCCTCGAGGGCCCCACCGCCATCGAGAGCGCCTAGCCGCTACGCGCCCGTGGTGGCCGCGGCGCTGGGTACAGAGCCGGAGCGAAGCGGCTCCTCACCGCAAGGCGACGCGAGCCCGGTAGGTGCGCCGGACGACGGCACGATCGAGCAAGCCGACGAGGGCACGGAAGCGGGCGAGTCCGCGGGGGTGAGCGTCGTCTCGACCGGGGCTGAGGCATCCGGCCCCATCACGCTGACGAGCCTGAGAGGGTACGGAAGGCTGCCGGCCTTCAGCAGGGCGGCGAGCGATTTGGCCTCTTCCTCAGTGAAGGCCCCGGAAATGATCCCGTGCCCTCCCTCGACCTTCGACTGGATGTACGGCGCCGACTGGACGACACCATCCAGCGCGATCGCGAAGTAGTCGTTGATGTGTTCACCGGACCAGGTCGCGAACTCGGCAGCCTTGTTGTCGTTGAAGGCGAAGTCGACCTGCCAGCCTCCGGTCACGCCCGGGTTGGCTGCCGTCTTGCTCCGATCGAGGTCCCGACTGGTGAACTGCGCCGGCAACGACGGGTCGAGCTTTGAGCCGTTGGCGGGGATCTCTTTCGAGCCCGGCGAGTCACTCGTGCCGTAGATCGCCGGGGGCAGCAGGACGAACTCGAGAAGGCCTTGCCGGCCGACCAATGACTCGATGCTCTGGACGTTCGCATCTGCCGGGACCTTGACCTGGACCCTGTCGTTCTCGGCCGTCACGACCGAGTCCACGACTCCCGCGCTTTCGATCCTCGATCGCAGGATGGTGGCAATGGCTTCGCGATCGGCCGCTGTCACGGTCTGCCCCGCATCGAGCACGTATTCGTAGACCAGGGTCGTATAGCGCGGCGATGGTGAAGCGCCCAGTGTCGCGGTCCTGGCGCCGAGGCCGGCCCCAATGACGATTACGACCAACGCGGCAACGAGAACCAGTGGCGCCGCAGCAAGGCGCAGGCCGGTGCGCACCCTGGTCCGCGACATCGCAGCCCTACCCTCGTCGCGGGTCCATACGGGAGGCATGGGTATGAGCGTCTCGATCGCGGCCATGCGCCGCCGGATGCCGCGCAGGATTTCCTCGTCAGTCGCTTCGGGCACGCCGCCACGCGGCATCGAGTCGTTCTCTTTCATCGCCAGATCTCCGGATTGCCGCGCAGCGCCTCGCAGGCCCGCGCCACCAGCGAGCGAACCCCCGAAGCCGAGAGCCCCAGGATCTCGCCGATCGATTGGTCGTCCAGGTCCCGCTGGTAGCGCAGGATCAGCACCTCGCGCTGGCGTGGCGGAAGGTCGCGGGCGAAGGAGTTGAACCAGAGCCAGAAATCGGATCGGTCCGTGTCGCCGGCGGAGGCCGGCTCGTCGGCCGGCCGGAGCGCGCCCATCGGCAGCCAGGCAAACAGTCGGCGCCGCCTCATCTTGTCGATGACGATCCGTCGGGTGATCAGCAGGAGCCAGGGCAGCGCCTGGCCCGACGGCCCATGCCCCGAGCGCCAGGCCGAATACGCGCGGTCGAAAGCCTCCGCCGTCGCGTCTTCGGCCTCCGCCTCATGGCGCAGCATGAGCAGCGCATATCGGAACACGTCGCGATAGCGCCGCCGGTAGATGGCCTCGAAGGTGTCCTCGAGGTCGTCCCTTTCCTCGCGGCCGGCCCCTACTCGCTCGAGCAACTGTGGAGCCCCTCTCTCGTCGGTCAACAACTCCATCATGACCAGATTGACGAAGCAGCTGGCGATCTCGTCCCGCGGCGGCTGCTACCCGGCCGCGACTCCTCTCGGGCGACCCGGCTCCGGCACCCACTCGCCGAGAGAGCGGACCTCCGACAGGCCCGAAACGAGGTCCGGGTCGAGCGCTTCCGCGGCGGCGATCGAGGTCTCGATGGCGGTCAGGCACAGGACGCCCTGCGCGGTTGCGGCCAGACGGATCTCGGCGGCGTCGCGCACCGGCCCGGACTTGGGCGACGGCGTGTTGACCACGAGCCGCACGGTGCCGCCGGCGATGAGATCCAGGATGGCGACCTGGCTGGGCGCGGGCTTATCCCCGACCCTGGATACGACCTGCGCCTCGTATCCGAGCTTGCCGAGCTCGGCGGCCGTGCCTTCGGTGGCGGCGAACCGGTAGCCGGCCCGGGCGAGCGCGTGCGCGACGCGAGGCAGCCCGTGCTTGTCGCGTTCCGCCACGGAAAGTAGCGCCAGCGCGCCATCCGCACCGGGGCGCGGCGGGATGAGGGCCGCTCCCTGCATCGCTTTGGCAAGGGCCACGCGCGGGTCGGTGTGGATGCCGATGACCTCGCCGGTGGACTGCATCCCTGGGCCGACGCTCGGGTCCACGCCGCGGAGCTTGGACGTGGAGAAGGCGGGCGCCTTGACCGCGACGAGCGGCGGCTCCGGCAGCAGGCCGTTGGGCCAGCCCATGTCCGCGAGCTTCTCGCCGAGGGCGATTCGAACGGCCAGCTTGACCATCGGCACGCCCGTGACCTTGCTCATGAACGGGACCGTTCGGCTGGCGCGCGGGTTGACCTCAATCAGGTAGACGCCGTCCTCGCGGACGATGAACTGGGCGTTGACCAGGCCGTGGACGTCGAGGGCGCGCACGATCCGATCCATCGCCTCGACGACGAGCTCCTGGTCGGACGCGCTGACGTTCTGCGGCGGGAACATGCCGATCGAGTCGCCCGAATGGACGCCGGCCTTCTCGACGTGCTCGAGCAGGCCCGGGATTAGCACGGTCTCGCCGTCGGCCACGGCGTCGACGTCCACCTCGACGCCTTCGAGATAGCGATCGATCCGGACCGGCTTGTCGACGTCGACGTCGGTCGCGCGCGCGAGCTGGTTGACGAGATCGGACGGCGAGTAGCTGAAGTCGATGGCGAGCCCGCCGATGACGAACGACGGCCGAACGATCACCGGATACCCGATCTGCTCGGCCAGGGCCAGCGCCTCTTCGATCGAGCGCGCCATGCCGCCTTCCGGCTGCGGGATGCCGAGCTCTTCGACCAGGTTGGCGAAACGGATGCGGTCCTCCGCCTGGTCGATAGTCTCGAGGTTGGCGCCGAGAAGCGGGATGCCGGCCTTCGACAGCGGTTCGGCCAGATTGAGCGGAGTCTGGCCGCCGAACTGGACGAACGCGCCGAGCAGCGGCTCGCCCGGCGGCGTCTCCGCTTCGACGACCGAGCGGACGCTCTCCGGGTCGAGCGGCTCGAAGTAGAGCCGGCTGCTCGCGTCGAAGTCGGTCGAAACCGTTTCCGGGTTCGAGTTGATCATCACCGCCTGCCAGCCGAGCTCGCGCAGCTCCGCGGCCGCCTGGACGGCGCAGTAGTCGAACTCGATCCCCTGCCCGATCCGGACCGGGCCGGAGCCGATCACCAGCGCTGCCGGCCGCTTCACCGGCGGCAGCTCCGGCTCCGAACCCGCGGCAGCGTACGTGGCGTAGAAATACGGTGTCTCCGCGGCGAACTCGGCCGCGCACGTGTCCACCATCGCGTATCCGGGCACGAGGCCCAGTTCCATCCGCGCGAGGCGGATCGCCTCGGCCGTGACGCCCGCGCCGGCCATCTGGGCGAGCTCCCGGTCGCCGAACCCTTCCCGCTTGACCGTCGCGAGGAGAGTGGCCGCCTCATCGTCCCGTGGATCGGCGATGCGCCGGCCCATCGCCCGGACCTCGCGCTCGAGGGCAATCGCCCGCTCGAACTCGGAGAGGAACCAGGCACTGATGCCCGTGACGCCGCGGATGCGCTCCGCCGGCATGCCGCGCCGCAGGAGTGCCAGGATTCGCCAGAAGCGCGAATCGGACGGCGCGAGGAAGCGCTTGAGGACGATGGGGTACGCGGACCGCGCGGCAAAGGCGCGGCCCTCGCAGACGAGGCCGCTGGAGGCCACGTAGACCAGCGGTTCGGCGACCGCCGGCTCCATCAGGTAGTCCACCGTGGCCGCCCATGTCGGGTTCTCGGCCAGCCAGCCCGCGCCCGCCTGTTCGAGCCCCCGCAGCGCCTTGTTGAGCGCCGAGCCGAAGGTTCGGTCGATGGCCATGACCTCGCCGGTGGCTTTCATCTGGCTGCCGAGGGTTCGGTCGGCGTTGGGGAACTTGTCGAACGGGAAGCGGGGTAGCTTGACGACGACGTAGTCCAGGGCCGGCTCGAAGGCGGCGACTGTGGTTCCGGTCACGACGTTGGGGATTTCCGCGAGCGTGCGTCCGGCGGCGATCTGCGCCGCGACTCGCGCAATCGGATACCCGGTCGCCTTGCTCGCCAGCGCCGAGCTTCGGCTGACGCGCGGGTTCACCTCGATGACCGCGTAGTCGGTGTAGTCGGGGCTCAGGGCGAACTGGACGTTGCAGCCGCCCTCCACGCCGAGCGCCCTAATGATCGCGAGGGCCGCGCTCCGGAGCCGCTGGTGGACCGGGTCCGGCAGCGTCTGGACCGGCGCGACAACGATCGAGTCGCCGGTGTGGACGCCGAGCGGGTCGACGTTCTCCATCGAGCAGACGGCGATACAGGTGTCGTCCGCGTCGCGCATGACCTCGTATTCGATCTCCTGCCAGCCCACCAGGCAGCGCTCGATCATGACCTGGTGGATCGGGCTCAGGCGCAGGCCGGTTCGCGCACGCTCCCAATAGGCGTCTTCCGTCTCGACGATGCCGCCGCCCGTGCCGCCGAGCGTGAACGCGGGCCGGATGATCGCCGGCAGGCCGATCTCCTGGAGCGCCTCCGCCGCCGCCCTGTCGCGCGCCTCCTCCGTTTCGCCTTCGACGATGCAGCTCGGGGCATACGGCTGGCCGATCCGGTCGAGCAGGTCGCGGAACAGCTCGCGATCCTCGGCCATCTCGATCGCCTCGAGCGGCGTGCCGATGAGACGGACGTTGTACTTGTCGAGCACACCCGCGCGGGCCAGCGCCACCGCCAAGTTGAGCCCCGTCTGGCCGCCGAGGCCCGCGAGCAGCCCCTCCGGCCGCTCCTTGGCGATGACCTGCTCGATGGCTTCGACGGTCAACGGCTCGAGGTAGACGGCGTCCGCAACCTCGGCGTCGGTCATGATCGTGGCCGGGTTCGAGTTGACCAGGATCGTGCGGACGCCCTCGGCTCGGAGGGCGCGGCACGCTTGAGTGCCCGCGTAGTCGAACTCGGCCGACTGCCCGATGACCACCGGCCCGCTTCCGATGATGAGCGCGCTCTTCGGCTTGGCGCGCACGACGGAGACAGCGGCAGGAGCGTGGCTGGGCATCTGCTCCTGCACTTGCTCGATTGCCTCCTCGATCCACTTGCGCCGTTGGCCAGTAGCGGAGTCTAGTGCGATGCGAAGGATCCCGAGCGTTTCCGGCGAGGCGAGTGCGACCAGGCCATCCACCGCGTTTCGCCAGACGTCAGGGTCCGAGTCGCGTATGGCCTCTGCCAGGATCGGGATGGCTGACGGTTGCCTGCCCTGCCACAGAACCTCGACGAGGAAAGCCCGGGCTTCGCTATCCACTTCGGATCGGAAGGCCGACACGAGATCGGCTGTGAGGTCCTCGCTGGTCTCGATCAGCCCAAAGAAGGCCTCGTCACGTGCGCCTTCCCGAAACCGCCGCAGGTACCAGGCCAGAGGTTGGGTCATACAAAAAAGCCACCGGCCTCACGGGCGCGGTGGTTCAGCTTGCACGGGCTCAACGTTCTCCTCCCCGGCCTCTCAGGACCGCGAGTCAAAGCGCCGGCAAGCCGCATCTTTGACTTCCACCGGGCTCACAGACCCGGCCTCAAGGGCTTCGCGAAGGATAGCAGGAAGCAATGAACGAGACGTCAAGCTGCTCCGGCAATCCTCAGCCACCAATCGCCGAGATCGCCAGATTCGTGCGGGGCTGACGTCGTCCCGCCGACATAGATCGCAGAAAGCGTGATCGGAGACGGGATTCTGACTCGCGGTAGGAGCCCCTCGAATTCGAGTTGGGTCATCGGCATTGCCAGGTAGGCGACGAGGATGGACCCGACGGGATAGACCATTCGGGCCTTCGCTCGCAACCGGTGAGTCAGGCTCTCAACGAGCTCGTTGTCCGGGTCCCGTGTGAACGCGAAGCGCCGAGCCTTCGCCTTGGGCCGCATCGTGTGCCATGTCAGGGCGGCGAAGGCCTGGTTCTCATACACGACCGTTACCTGGATCGGAAGGCTTCCTGCTTCGCTCCGGTACAGCAGGTCGAGCGGCTCGTCTCCGCGACGCTCGAATCGATAGGACGTTCCTTGCGCGATGTTGAACCAAGAAACGAACGCGTCGCCAATCTGTTTCTCGATCCCCTCCTTCAATGCGTCCTTGCCCACACTATCCCTCCCTCACGAGAGCCTCCCGTTCGACTGTCGGCAATTGATGAGATGGCAACCGGGCGCTGCCCGATCTCGCGGCGCTCCCATTGCCAGGCGTCAAATGGCCACCGAACCCACGCGGCCGTGTCTCACCGCGCCAGCCAGTCGAGCGCGTTGCGCAGGATCCGTCGCACGCTTTCGTGCTCGAGCTGCTCCGTTCCGTGGCCGAGGGCGCAGTAGCAGACCCGGCCGAGGCCGTACGGGCGCACCCACGCGAGTGGGCGGCGGAAACCGTCGAACTCGGCGCCGAGCAGTACGTCGAACGGGGCGAGCGTTTCCATCAGGTAGAGCTCGTCCGAGGTCTCGAAGTCGCCGACGCCGCGCATCACCGGATGGTCGGGCGCGTCCACCGTGACCGATAAGGGCCCGAGCGGCGGGTGTGCCAGGAAACGCGCGCCGAGCATTCGCTGGTATGCACCCGACGCGGACCCCACCACCGTCGCGCCGTGGATGCCCAGGAGCCCCTTCGGCGCGCCGGTATCGCCCCAGGGGCTTCCGATGACGGCGTTCAGCAGCGCTTCCTCATGCTCGGGCGCCAGGCTGCCGGCGGAAGCGAGGATCGCGATCACGTCGAAAGGGGCGATCCGCGCGGGCTCGAATGCTCCCGGATCGGTCGTGATCTCCGCCTCGTAGCCCGCCTCCTCGGCCAGTCGCGCCAGCAGCGGGCCCTGGACCGAGAAGTCGTGGTACGGGTTCTCTTCGCCGCCGAAGACGAGGATCCTTTTCTCGCTCAATTCACCACTCCCAGGCCTTGCCGGTGTAATCCAGATACATCGGGCCGTCGATGGCGGAGTTGCGGGCAATCGTCTCGACGATGCCGCTCGCCGATTCGCTCGGATCGAGGTCCGCATCGGCACCGCCCATCTCGGTTCGCATCCAGCCCGGATGAATGGCCAGCACCTTCACGCCGTCGTCCTTGACCCGGTGCTGAAGGATCACCGACTGCATGTTCAGGGCCGCCTTGGACATGCAGTAGGCGTACTCGCGCGATCGCCAGCATTGCGAGATGCTCCCTGCCTCCGATGAGATGTTGATGATCTTCTTGCCCGATCCGGCGAGCACGAGCGGCAGGAAGTGCTTGGTAACGAGGAGCGGTCCAACGGCGTTGACGTCGAACGTCCGGCGTGCCATGTCCGCGTCGAACTCGTTCGCCTCGGTGAACGGCTTCTTGAGGTAGATCGCGGCATTGTTGATCAGGAGGTCGACGAAACCGGCGGCGCGACCGACCTCCTCGGCGGCGCGTCGCACCTGATCCTCATCGGTGATGTCGCACCGGAGCCCCCAGAAACGACCGCCGTAGGATGCGGACAAATCCGATTTCGGCTCAGCACGATCGAGCCCGAAGACGGTTGCACCCTGCTTCAGGTATTCCTCCGCGAGGCAGGCGCCCAGCCCTCGAGCTGCGCCGGTGACAACGATTGTGGTCATGGTCCTCTTTGCTGAGTCGGGCGGCCTTGCATCCCCCGGCACCTACGATACAAGGCCGCTCTCGGAGCTGGCAGGAGTAGTCGTCGCGCTCGCCGCCGTCGAACCACTCGCGGACCTCCTCAACACCTTTTCGATATCGATGGATGACCGCAGCGGGCCGGGCTGCCTGAACCGGCGCGCGGCCATTCGCACGGCTGTCCGCCGGTCGGCTCATGATGCGTGCGTGCCGAATCACCAGAAGGGGAAGCCAATGTCGCTGGAAATCAGGCGAGTCGACTACTACAACCTGACCGTCGAGGAGCACGTCGCCGAAGGCTCCGCGATGCTCGGCACGATCGTAGGTGCCGGCGTCGATTTCCTCGCCTACAAGGCCGTTCCGGCCGGCGCCGCACGGACGCGTTTCACCCTCTTCCCTATCGACGGTTCCAGGCTCATGGACGGGGCCGCGAGGGCAGGCCTGGAGGTCGACGGACCCCACCCTGCCGTGCTCATCGTCGGCGACGAGCGGCCGGGAGCCCTGGCGGACATCTACGGGAGGCTGGCCCGGGCCGGCATCTCGGTCGAGGAATCGTACGGGATCGCGCACATCAACGGCGGCTACGGCGTGGTGCTCTACGTGCGGCCGGAGGACTGCGACCGGGCGATCACGGCGCTGAGCAGCTAGCTCTCGCGTCCTCGCCGGTCCGTGCCGCCGTGCCTGCTTCCGACCCTGGAGTCGAGTTCGAGGCAGGCCCGAAGCGGCCGCCCGAGAGCGCGGCCAGGCCGATTCTTGAACAACTTCCCTGCGGCGGAGGTTATGCGAGGAACCGCGCCGCGAATCGCGGGCTTGGCGGCCTTGGAGGGTTCTCGGGCCGGCTTCCCACGCACGAGCGAGCGCGGCCGCGACCCAAAACGTATGGCCGTGGCGCCGGGATGTCGCACAACTTCCGTGAGGTGGAGGTTGTTCAATTTCCGGGCGACCGTCGCGTGCGGGGGAGGTCGGAGCGAGCCGGCTCGTCAGTGCGTGGCCCAGAAACCATCGTGGAAGGTGACCGTCCCGCGCGGAACCGCGTCGGCGAACGGCATGGCGAGGAAGACTTCCGGGGGCACTCCCTCGAGGATCAGCTCCGGGTAGTGCCCGAATCCGAGCCGCTCGTAATACCCCGGATCGCCGACGAGGGCGCAGCCCTTGCCGCCAAGGTCCTTCAGCATCGACAGGCCCGTGGCGATCAGCGACTTGCCGATGCCCTGCCTCTGATACGCCGGCAGGACCGACACCGGGCCGAGGCCGTACCACCCGGACGATCCGTCCGAGATCGCGATGGGCGAGAACGCGACGTGACCCACTACCTGACCGTCCATCTCGGCCACGAGCGACACCGTCAGCGCGCCCGCCTCGCGCAGCGCCCGGACGATGAACTGCTCCGTGTGGCCGCTGACCTCGAGCGTCTCGAAGGCAAGCACGGTTACCCGGGTGATTGCCTCGGCATCGGCGGCGAGCTCTTCCCTGATGATCATCGGTCCTCCAGCATCGTATCGATCGGGCTTGGGTCGGCGGGCACGTCCGGCCCGCGCGCCGACTTCCGGCAAATCGGTAAACCCCAGACGGGTCGGGCTACCACGCCTCCAGCAGGTGCGCCGCCAGGTAGAACGCGACCGAGGCACCGACGTAAGCCGCCTGCACCCGGCGCTGCCTGGTCTCGTCGTCGCGGGCTCCGAGCAGATCCAGCAGGGCGTGGCGGATGAGGAACGTGTAGAGCACGAAATACAGGAACGGGATCACGTGGACGTACGGCGGGAAGTCCGCAACGTGCTTGCCGAAGAGCGAGAGGATCCAGTCGATCTGGCTGACGATGCCGAACAGGCCCAGGCCCGCGTTGATGAACATCCACTTGACGTCGTCGCGGCCGAAGATAGCGAGGTAGAAAACAAGGTAGACCAGGATCGCGATGCCGCCGTGCATGTAGACGAACTCAACCGGCGCGCCGCTGTAGGCCAGCACGAAGCCCGACAGACCGAAGACGAACATGTGGATCAGGAAGAACGGGTAGATGAAGAGGCCCGAGATCTCGTCGCCGCTGCTGTAAGCGCGGCCGTTGAACGTCACGCTGCCGTGCAGTCTCATCCCGAGGCTCTCCCAGTCGCCGTGGCCCCCCGGACATCCTAGCCGGAGCCGCAGCCCGGAACCGGGCCGATTCCCGCCACTGCCCGAGCCACTCGACCGACGCCTACCCCGCCTAGCTGAGCGTTCCTATCGCCGCCCGACCCTCCGCGGTTTCGGCCGCCGCGTCGGCCTCGCAGAGTGACTTGAGCACCGCAAGCTCCGACTGCATCTGAGCGGCCAGGCCCGCGCGCATCCTGCGGCCCACGACGAGGCTGACGAGGTTCATCGGGAACTTCCAGCGGATGGCAGCCTCGACGGTGACACGCGTCGGGCCGGCCGCCGGCTCGTGGAGTTCGGCCGTTGGCGCGACTCCATAGGTGACGTCGAGCTCGTGGACGCGGCTGACGAGGTGGAACGTCATGACCTCGTTCTCGACGTACCTGGTGATCTTGCCGCGCATCTCGAGCCGGCCGCTGCCGTCCTCGACGACCTCACGGAAGGTCGTGCCCACCACTCCTGGTGGTGCCGTGATGATCTCCTGCTCCTTGACGTCGCCCTGCCAGCGCATCGCCTTCTCCGGCTCGGCGATCCAGGCGAACACGGCCGCGGGCGCCGCTTCGATCCGTTCCTCGCACGAGATCCTCATTGCCACGACACACCCCTTCCGGCGTCAGGAGAAGAGTTCGCGGTCGCGGATCTTGTGGGCGTCCGTGAAATCCTCGTCCCACCAGGGCTTCTCGCCGGCCTTCCGCGGCGGCTTCGCCAGCTGGAGCTTCGTCTTCGCTTTGTTCGCCTCGCGCTGAGATACCCGGAAATGGTAGTGATCGAAGATCGTCAACGCCTCGATCATGTAAGAGACCGCCACGCGCCGGTCTCGCACGAGGACCAGGTTCTCGCCGTTGCTCAGGTCGGCGGCCGAGGAGAAGTTGTACGAACCCAGATACCCGCGCGCCGACGGATTGTCGAAATCCACGACGATGAACTTGTGGTGCATGCGGATGCCGCTGCCGCCTGTCGGCTCGGACTTGAACGGCTCCGGCAGGCCCTTTCCCAGCGCCGACGGGTAGACCGGCGCCACGTTGGTGCTCGGTTTCTGGAGGTCCAGGCCGCCGACCTTACGGTCCGATATTCCGTAGACGAAGATCGAGTCGTCGGCCGAAACCTTCTTGATCGCGTTCAGCAACGGCCCGGGCGTCTGGTACAGAAATGCCAGCGAATAGAAG
>DAHXON010000089.1 GCA_027364875.1 Chloroflexota bacterium | reverse complement strand
CCCCGGCGATACCGGTGTTGGCGCGGGTGTCGAGGATGCGGGCAGGCGTCAGAGGCGTGTAGGTGGACCCTGCGGCGTCGGGCGTGAAGTAACCGGTGACGTCGAAGATCGCGTGAGCCGTAGGAATGGTCCGAACCGGTGCGGCATAGGTGACGTAGAGCTTGCCGTCGGGGCTCAGCGAGACCGTGACCCCGTTGGCCCGGTCGTCACCGGCGGGGAAGTTGAGCGTGGAGCTCGTCGGGTCGTTCATCGAGTTGGGCCCGAGATAGAGGAAGCCCACCGATGAGGCCTGGGTGACGGTCAGGTTGCCCGTGACCGCGGTCGCGTTCGAGGGCACGTTGCCCTGGCCCCGGACCATGAAGCTCTGGGCCACGTGGGAGTGCAGAGCCCCGGCGATACCGGTGTTGGCGCGGGTGTCGAGGATGCGGGCAGGCGTCAGAGGCGTGTAGGTGGACCCTGCGGCGACGCCTGGCTGAGCCGGAGCGGCGAGAGCGCCCGCCGGAATGAGTACGGCCAGAACGAGGGTCCCCGCTGCCAGGGATGCCAGAAGTCGAGCCTGGATACGGCCCGAGCTGCTGTGGCCACGCTCGGGTGAGACACCCGAACGCGCTCTTGAACGATTCTCCAGCAATCCAGTTGAGCTCATCGGGACTCCTCCTCCACCCACTTATCCCGCCTGTACAGGTCAGTGGAACGGTATCGCGGCGCATAGGCCGGGACGCCTTCCCTCCTACCCCGACCAATGGGTAGACGGCCCACCCGGCCGTCATCCAAAAGTACTAGGGCCCAAGCCTGTGGAGGCTAACACAACTTCCTTTGGGGGTGAATGGGCTAACGAACCCTCGGTGACCGACCGCACCGCTTTCGCGGGTGGTCGCTGACTTAGCGGCGGGGCGCCCCCACGACCACCCGGAGCAAGGTCTGGCGGCGATCCCGACCGACCCCCATAGATCGTCGGCGACCGTTGGTCCGGGTAGGCCCGTTGCCCATTCCTCGGCGGGGTATCAGGGTCCTATGATGCGCGCCTATGAGCGTGTCCGTTTCCGTGACGCCCGCCCGCGACCCGGCCTGGCGCCGTGCGCTGGCGCGGTGGCGCCGTGCGATAGCACGATGGCGCCACTCAGCCTTGCTGCTCGTTGCGGCCAGGCTCGTTCCTCTTGTTGCCGCGCTGGGGCTGTGGGTTTCGGCTCTGCCGCAGATCGACGTCGCACGGATGACGGACATGGGGCTCACATCGGTCCTGCCGCTACAGGTGCCCCTGGCCGTCGTCCTGATCGTCGCGAGCGGTGCGTGGCACCTGCGACAGAGAAAGCTCAGCCACCCATTCCTGGCCCTCCATCTCGCGGCCCTCATTCTCATTCTCTACGGCACGACGACCCTGGTCGAGCAGCAGCCGAGGTTCGCCGCGACCTACATCCACGTCGGCATCTCGGAGTACATAAGCCGCACCGGAATGGTGGCGCCGCAGCTGGAGGCCCGGTTCGACTGGCCGGGCTTCTTCATCCTCACGTCCATGCTCAGCCAGGTGATCGGCCTCAAGAGCACGATGGACTTCGCCGGATGGGCACCTGTCTACCTGAACCTTCTGTACCTGGCGCCCCTTTCGCTGATATTTCGATCAATCACGCCGGATCCGCGCATGGTCTGGGCCGGTCTCTGGCTGTTCGAGCTGACCAACTGGGTCGGCCAGGACTACTTCTCTCCCCAGGGCCTCAACTACTTCCTCTTCCTGTCCATCATCGGCCTCATCCTGACCTACTTCCGAACGCCCAAGCCCGCTTCGAGCCGCGTCAGAGATTGGCTGGCGCGCCGTCGGGGCTCTTCGGTGCTCGTCGGGGCGTACTCGTTGATCACGCCCGAGCAGCTTCCGCCGGCCGAGCTTCCATCGAAGCGCCTCGCCGGCCTCGTGGTCGTGCTCGTCGTCGTGTTCTCGTACGTGTCGTTCAGCCATCAGCTCACCCCCTTCTTCACGGTGGCGGCCCTGCTGGGCCTGGTCGCGCTCAACCGAATCAGACTTCGGATGATGCCCATCCTCCTGGGCGTGATCGCCGTGGTCTGGGTCAGCTACATGACGGTGCCCTTCCTGTCCGGACACGTGGCCCAGCTGGTCTCGGAGTTCGGCCAGCTGACCGGATCCGTCGGCGCCAACGTCACCGGACGATTGGCCGGCAGCCCGGACCACCGCTTCGTAGTGATGCTGGACATGTTGTTCTCGGCCTCGCTCTGGGCGATGGCGGCCATCGGCTTCCTGGTCAGGTGGCGCGACGGACGGCGGGATGTCTCGATGGCCCTGCTCATCGCATCTCCGGTACCGCTCGTGGCAGCCCAGGCGTACGGCGGAGAGCTGGTCCTGCGCCTTTACCTGTTCACTCTCCCGTTCATGGCCATCCTGGCGGCCGGCGTCGTCTACGGGCGCCCGGCGCAGCTGCCTTCCAGGCTCCGCACCTGCGCCGTGATCGCAGTCTGCGCGGCCATCACGATGGGCTTCTTCTCGACTCGGTACGGAAACGAGCGGATGGACGCCATGACGACATCGGAGGTCGAGGGGATTCAGCAGCTCTACGAGATCGCCCCGCCGGGTTCGCTGCTGATGGCTCCGAACGGCGACCTGCCCTGGCGTTCTCAGGCCTTTGAGCTCTACGACTACACGACCCCTTCGGACGAGATCCTGCTCGGCACCCCGGCCGATCTGGCCGCGTTGATGAAGAAGGCCAGCAACCCGAGGGCTTACCTGGTGCTCACGGCGAGCGAAGAGGCGGAAGCAGAACTCTTCTCCGGTGTCTCGTCTGCCCAGTGGGACGAGTTCGTGGACCAGATGCGCAAATCTCCCGACTTCCGGCTGGCCTTCGAGAACGCCGACACGAAGATATTCGAGCTGCAGGCGGCGGGAGCTGGCGCATACGCTCCGGCGGCAACCGAACCCGCCAGCCTCGCGTCAGACCGAACCGCGCCTGCCGCGGCCGGGGCCCCCGCATGACCACGACCGTCACCGGCCTCGTCTCCTCGTCCCTGACCCAGCACAGCTACGACTTCCTCTCCACGCACATCGGGCTGGCAGTCATCATCCTCCTCGCTTTCGTCATGTTGCTCCGCGAGCTTGTCCCGATAGTCCGGAACGGCGACGCGCCACTCCAGGTGCGCGGTCTGGACGTGGCCGTCCTGCCGTTGTTGATCGTGTTCGCGATCGTGGTGCTGGCCCGCCTCGCGGATCTGCTCGTATGACCCGCAAGGGACGGCACGAGCCGGTACGTCAGGCTCGTCCGGTGTCCCGGAAACGCCCACCCCCACAGGCCGCAGCCCTTCGGCCGATCTATGCCGAGCCGTCGGGGGAGCCCAGCGAGCTCGTTGCAGTACGCGACAGGGGCGGCACCGGCGCCGGCGTGCTGGCGGCGAGCGGCGGTGCGATCGCTGCGGCCGAACTGAGCGCCTCGGTGTATGGCGCCATCCCGGGTGCGATTTTCGACACCGCCCTGGCCGCGCTCCTGCTGCTGACGTTCGTACTGCGATCGGATCGCGCCTGGGCCCGACTGCTGCCGGTGATGGCGCTAGTGGCGCTGATCAGGCCCATCAGCCTGGCCGCCGTGGAGCCGCGATTGCCGGTGTTGGCCTGGTATGCGTTCGCGGGGCTGCCCCTGTTGATCGGCGCCGTCCTGGCCATTCGCCTGGTTGAAGAGCCGCGGCGTCAGCTCCATCTCGCCGTGGAGCGGCCCCTCGCCGACCTCGCCGTTGCGGCAGGCGGTCCAATCGCGGGGGCCGTCGCCTACCTGCTCCTGAGGCCCGAGCCGCTGCTTGGCCAGCCCAATCTGGCCGGCTACGCCGCGACGATCGCCATCCTTTGCGTCTTCGGAGGATTGCTCGAGGAGCTCATCTTCCGGGGGCTCGTCCTGGACGCGGCCACGCACGCCCTGGGGAGCGCGTGGGCGGCTGTTGGCTTCGCCACGTTCGTTAGCACGGCCCTTTACTGGGGATCCGGTTCGCTTCCCTACCTGCTCCTGATGGCCGCCGTCGGAGTGCTGCTCGGGCTGGGCCTGCAGCGACGCGTGTCGCTCTGGGGCGTGGGCGCCAGTCACGCTCTGATGCTCGTCACGATGGCCCTGTTAGCCCAGGTCTCAGCCCGGTAGACGGTGCATTTTGACAACGAACTCGTGCTACCCCTTTTCTTAGCGGTACCCACCTGTTAGGCTCCCGTCCGCAGGCCTGATGGTTCTTTTGGAGTAGGCCACCGTAGTACGGGAGTCCTACTTCATGGGGTGGGGCACGAAGGGTCGAGGGCTTGTCCGACCCAACGTGATGCTCTGGCGGAGAAGGTTCTGTACTGACTGGAGTTAGACGGAGCTGACTACCAGACAGGGAACCAATGTGATATCCGCGCCGGATTAGTGCGCGCCACCGATCGGGACGAGCAATGACCAAGGTGTCACGAGTCAATACCCAGACCTCGCGGCCGCGCACGCGCACGAAGATGGCTCAGGCGCGCCGCCCATACCGGCTTACTGTTGTCATCCCAGCCCGCAATGAAGCCCACAACATCGCGTGGGTCCTCGAGCGCCTGCCTCTGGACGTCGACGAGGTAGTCCTCGTGGACGGACACTCGACCGATCGAACGGTCGAGGTTGCCCTGGCCGTACGGCCGGGCACGGTCGTCGTCCAGGACGACGCCCCGGGCAAGGGCTGCGCCATGCGCAAGGGTGTCGAAACGGCGACCGGCGACTTCGTCGTGGTCCTCGACGCGGACGGGAGCATGGATCCGCGTGAGATCGGCCGCTTCGTGGAGCCGCTCACGCGGGGCCACGATCTGGTCCGAGGCTCGCGGTTCATGGCCGGCGGAGGCTCGAGCGACATCTCGAAACTGCGCAAGCTGGGCAATCACGGGCTTCTCATGCTCTCGCGATTCCTCTACGGAGTCTCGCGCTCCGACCTCTGCTACGGCTACGCGGCCTTCCGACGGCGAAGCTTCCTGGCGCTCGAGCTGACCGCCACCGGCTTCGAGATCGAGGCGCAGTTCTTCCTGCGCGCCGACCGCGCACGCCTGTCGGTCGCCGAGGTACCAAGCTTCGAGTCTCCACGCCATACGGGCACTTCGAACCTGCACACCTTCAGGGACGGTTGGCGGGTCCTGCGGACGATCCTCTGGGAGCGCGTCCGCAGACAGCCGCGCCTGGACCAGGTCGGCCTCGTCCCCATGATGGCGGAGCAGCCGGCGGAGCAGGCGTCTTCGCAGACTCTGGCCCTGGACATCCTGGCTGCCGCTCCGGCGACGACCGGGGGGATCGCCGCGGCGAGCCCGAGCAGGTGGGCCGCGGCCGTGAGGGCCCCGGACGAGCAGGCGATGACCGCGGCCCTGGTCTGGTCGCTGGCCGTCAAGCACGGCGACGACCGGCTCCGAGCCGTCGCCCTGGCCAACTACCGAGAAGCTCGCCGTCAGGCGGGTGCACTCCCGGATCCCGGATGGGCGAGGCTCATCGAGATCAGGCAGGACCTGTCCGCAATACAGGCCTATTGACGAACCCGGCCGCGGGCCGGCGAATCCGACCGGTTGACCAGTCGCGATCAGTCGTCCTGCGCCGACGCGGGGTTCAGTCCCACGGCCGTCCCGAACGACGGCATGGTGCGCCCAGACAGCGGGAATGGAGCGGTGACTCGCTCCACGGAGGCGGCCGCGAAGGCCGCCGCCAGCAGCCGGCTCTCGCGGCCCTCCACCAGAGTGAGCGCCTCGCGCCAGCTTTCCCCGCCGCAGCCGGACAGATGGCGTCGCTGTTCGCGGAGTAACCGCACGGCAAGATCCACCGCTTCCACCGCCGTCGCGGGTTCGATTCGAAGAGCGCCTGGCGAGGCGGGCCGTTCGAGCATGATCACGCGCCGGATCGGCAGCGGGGCAATCGGCCGCGCCTGCCCGAGCGTGGACAGCGGCAGCGGCAAGGCCGGCGCGACGGCTCCGCGAGACAGCATCCGGACGAGGCGGCGGGCTCTGAGCTGAGCTCGAACGCGGGAAGGCAGCCGCTCGAGGGCGAGGGGCACGCGATCGCCGAGATCCGAGTAGACGCGAAGGCGACGCGGAAATGGCCGGCAGGCGCCGTCCGGGTCGACGAGGATCTGGTCGTCGCCGAAGGTGGGGACGCCCAGGGCCAGCGCGTATGCCGACAGGGAGGTCTTGCCGCTGCCCGATCGCCCGAGTACGACTACCGCCGCGTCCTCGACGCAGAAGGCGGCGGCCGGCAGCAGGACGGAGTCTCCCCTGGCCGCGGCGACCGATAGAAGCGGCTCGACGAAATAGCCCTGGACCAGGCTTCGGGCGAACGACGTGGGCCAGCCCGACAGGCCGACACGGACGCTCAGCACCGTCGAATCGGCCGCCGCGAGCTCGATCCGCCAGTGCATGCTCTTGTGACCGCCCGGGACCGCGCCGCTCGACCGGGCAAAGCCACTACCACCCACCGACGCCTCGACCACGATCGTCGTGGGACCCGGACTCCTCGCTGGACCGTACTCGGCATCGAAGTGGGCAATCGTCGCGGCGTCACCCTCGACGGCCAGTCCCAGCCCCGGGGCGAAGCAGTACGCGGCCCTCATCACTTCTCCGGGTCGTCCCCGACCGCGCGGAGGATGCTTTGAACCACGAGGCGTGGATCGCCGGGGAAAGGCGTCCGCACCTGGAGCACGCGGACCGGGGCAAACCGCGCTCCCAGGAGTCGTTCCTCTGCCACGGCGACCGCCGGTCCGTCCGTCCGTTCTTCGCCTGCCCCGCCGTAGCGGACTCGTTCGGTCACGGAGAAGTAGGAGCGGCGTTCGAACATGGCCGCCTGTGCCAGACGGCGGGCAACCGTATCCGGGTCGGCCGGGACGGCTTCGGGCCGGGTGCCGGGCTCGGCCGTCGTGAGCAGGACGACCAGCCCGAGCGGCACGGGTTCGGTCGGATCTCCCGTGATGCCGTAGGCCGCCCGCACCTGCTCGACCGACAGTGCGGCACGATCCGCAAGAGCGGCCACCCGGCGCGAGTACAGACCTGCTTCTCTCAGGAGGGCGCTCCGGAAAGGTCTCTGCATCGGGCGCGAAACCATGGATACGGCTCTCGCGCCGGCGAGCTGGGCTCGGGCGATCGCGGGAAGCGCGGCTCGGAGCCTGGGCAGGTAGGGCAGGACCCACTTCCTGATGCCGACGGAAGCCGGAAACGGACAGACCGAGCCGTCGGCTCGGACGATCGTCCATTTGTCCGAGATGAACCGGGCGCCGGCCTCGGCGAAAGCCAGCGCCACCTCGGTCTTGCCGCTCTCTGACCAGCCGCCCACGAGGACGGCCCGGCCCTCGATCGAAACGGCCGACGCATGGACGACCACGGCCTCGTTATGGAGCGCCGTGACGGCCGCCGCCGTTCGAACGTACGAGTGCACCATCTCGTGGACGGGGAAGCCGGACGTGAAGGCGAACGCCGCGGGGACATCCCGCAGCGGATCGGGCAGAACGCAGGAGCCCCGGCCCCGGAGGATGTACGCGCGGCTGCCGTCGTATGCGGTGACCAGGTCGTCGCCGGCTCGGCCCTCGATGTCGCGGAACGCGGGGCCGGCGATCAGCTGCTCGATCGTGACGCCGGCCCCGGCAATGGAACCGGCTTGCGGGAGGTATGGCCGAAACGCAGCCGCGACTGTCCGCTCCAGAGCCGGGTCGAGCCCGTCGGCGACGCTGACAGTGGTTGCGCCGGCGACGTCAATCCACACGGGAGTGTCCACTCGACCGCAAAGCCCGACGGGCTGAGGCGCGGCGGAAGTATGGCGGCCGGGCGCGAAGCGGCCTCACCGGGACTTCCTTATCCGGCGGCGCCGTTCCGTGGCCTCGCCCCAGAGCGTGGAGATCATGGAGGTGTAGTTGAAGATGGCGTGGACCAGGTAGTAGGGAATGTACTGGGACTCCCGCCTGAGAGTGGTCAGGGCGACCCCGCGGATTGCGCCGGCGAGAGGCATCAGCAGCAGCAGGCTGCCGCCGCGATGCGTAAGGGTCATCCGTCCCAGTCCGGCCCCGTCGGCGCGCCATTGGTCCATCGCGAACTCCAGCGTATCGCCGAACTGGTGCAGCACGAACGTATTCTGCGACACGCCGATCCGGAGACCCGCGCGACTGAGTCGCCACCGCAAGTCGATGTCCTCTCCGGAGAGAAACGACGAGTCGAGTGGATGGGCCAGCAACGTCTCCCGCCGGAATATCGTGGCCATCACGCCCATCCAGTTGCGGCTGCGGCCGGTGTTGTGATGGCGCGCGAGTGCCCGCCCCCAGTAGCCGTCTCCGGAAATGCTGCGCAGGCCTGCCTGTAGAGCCGAATAGCCACCCTGAGTGAACTCGCCCAGCAAGGCCGCGAGAGCGTCGTCCGGAAGCACGATGTCCGCGTCGATGAGGGCCACGAACTCGGTGCTGGCCTGATGGACGCCGATCATCCTTGCCCGCGCCACACCCTGTCCCTCGTCGCTGAACACGCGGACCCCGTAGCTCGCCACGATCTCGAGGGTTCGGTCGGTCGAGCAGCCGTCCACGACGAGTATCTCCTGGGGCTCGGCCTTCACCACCGAGGCCAGGCACGCGTCGACGAACTGCTCGGCGTTCCTGACCGGAATGATGACTGTCAGAGGAAGCCTGCCCGTCACGGATTCCGCGGGTCCATTTCTCGGTTGGATCATGGTTGCGGCCTCGAGGGCACGGAGACGGCGGCGTCCGCGGCGGCAGCGGGCGTGGGCTCGAGGTCGGTTGATGCCACAGGTCCTTCGGCGCGCAACAGAGGAATGATCTGCGTCGTCAGCGCGACCGCCGCGACCGCCGATTGAGCCACGAGGAAGGCCAGTCCCACGCCCGCAATCCCGAGAGGCGGCAGCAACAGGATGGCCAGCGCCAGGAACAGCCCGGCCTGTCCGGCCTGGATTCCGAAGAGCACTCGAAGCCGGCGCCGCACCCGAGCGGCTCCGAGGCAGATGGCGTTGAGGCCGTGCGGCAGGATGCCCAGGATGAGCAGACGCAGCAGCATCGCGCCTTCGTCGGAGTAGCGGCTTCCGAATATCTGGAGGACGAACGGCGAAAGCGTCGCGATCACGACAACGAGCGGGAGCTGCAGCGCAACCAGGAGCCTGAGCATGCGCCGCAGTGCCGCGGCCAGCTGGCGGCCATCCGCCCCGCCCTCGACGCTCAAGGACGTGCCCATGTTCACGGAGAACAGCTGCATCGAGTAGGCCACGGTCCAGGCTACGTAGTAGTAGGCGTTGGCCTGTGCGCCGGCAGTCGCGAGCACGATCAGCGGCAGCACGCTGTTCGACACGCTGACGAGCAACGAACCGCCGTAGTCCGAAACCAGGTACCGCGCAATCAGGCCCACGCCCCCCTCCGGCTCGAGGTGGCCGTGGCGGGCCGTGTGGTCCGGAAGGAAGAAGCGGAAGATCAGAATGTTGATCGGGACGACGGACAGGGCGGCCGGAATGGTCCAGGAGACGTAGATGCCGGAGCCGGCCAGCGAAGTCGCCAGGGCGACCAGGAGAACGACCTTCACGACGGCGAAGACCGTGTTCTCGATGGGCACCCACACCGTGCGTTTGAGGCCCGTCAGGGCGGCATCCTGGAGCGCGAAGAGGCTCCATGCCATCGTCGCCGCGAGGAACCAGGCGGCCGCACCGGGCGTGTTGAGCATGGACCGGAGCTCGGGCGCCCAGAGCCCGCATCCGAGGATGAACACCGTTGCGATGACGGCCGAAATCGTGATGGCGACGGCGTAGGCCCCGACGATCAGCCGCCTGGTCGCCCTTCCTGCCGTGGGAATGAAGCGGGCCAGGGCGCCCGAAAGGCTGAGCTGAGCGACGTACGAGAGGAACATCATCGTGGAGATGAGCGCCGCGTTGATGCCCAGATCGTGTGGGCTGTACAAACGGGCGGCCAGGGTCCAGTAGAGGAAACCCAGGACCGCCGTGGAAGCGCTGCTGAGAATGAGCGCGTAGGCGCGGCTGTAGACGGGCAGCCTCAAATGGCCCAGGACGCGGTTCACGGGTAGTGCCGTCTCAGGCATCGCCGCCGCGCCGCCCGATTCCGGATACGGCCCGCTTCGTCCGTCGCACCGTTCGCCACACCCGGGTCTTGAGTAGCTCGCCACGCCAACTCGTGGGCAACCCCTCACCTCGGAGCCAGGAATCCAGAGCCTCGGTCGAGATGTCCGAACCCACGATGGCCCGCGCCAGGGCGTAGCGGTCGTCCTCGGAGTGGCTGATTGCCTGCTTGACCGCGCAGGCCGACAGGAACCCTGAAGCCCGCAGGTAAGCCTTGAGCTGTCGTGTGTGATACCCGTGGGGATAGGCGAAGGTCGCAACCGGATGACCGACGATCGCTTCCAGGGCCGTCCGAGAGGCGTCGATGTCGGCTCTCGCCGTCGCGAATGACATCTCGTCCAAAGGCTGGTGGCTGTGGCCGTGAGCTCCGATCTCTACGCCGGCCTGGTCGAGCTCGCGGACCTGACCGGCCTTCAGCAACGGGCGATCGCCCTCGCCAAGCGGGGCAAGCCAGTGGCTCCGCAGATCCGGGTATCCGGTTACGAGGTAGGCAGTCGCTCGCAGATCCAGCCTCGTGAGGATCGGGAGGGCAACGGAATGCATCTCCTCGAAGCCGTCGTCGAAGGTGATGACGAGTGGCCGAGCCGGCATCGAACCGGCGGGGCCGTTCATTGCGGTTACCAGCTGGCCGATGGTGAGCGTCTGGAACCCCAGCGAGGCGACGTGCTCCATCTGCTCGGCAAATCGACCCGGATCCATCGAGTAGTGGCGGTACGGCTCGGTCGCCTCCGCGGTCAGCGAGTGGTAGATGAGGATCGGGATCATGGTCCGGCCCGGCGTGTCCCTCATCCTCCCGGCCGCTCTCTGCGGGGAGTGGCCTGACGCCTCTGCTCGACCTTGCTAAGGCCGTAGGCGAAGGGACCCCAGGCGAGGCCGACCAGCTCGCGGATCGTCAGCTCACGCGGATAGCCCGCAGACTTGTGAACGTTCTTAGGCGACTCGGGGGACAGCAGGTAGGCCAGACCCGGCGGGACCCGCCTCGCGACCTGCAGCACCGTCGACGGCTGATCGTATGCGGTCTTCGCGAGGTAGGCACCCAGGCCCACGCCGTAGCCCAGGATTACCTTGCGGAGCTTGTCGTAGCCCGGATGGTGGCGGTGGCGGACCATCATGCTGGGCTCGTAGACCAGCCGTCTCCCTGACAGGATCGCGGCCGAGAAAGCGGCCAGGTCCTCCCCACCCCTGGCGGCCGTCCCGAGTCCCAGGGCCGGGTCGAAGCCGTGCACTCTCCGCATGGTGTCGCGCCGGAAGGCCATGTTGGCTCCGGATCCAAAGGTTCCCGCGGCATACGGAAAGAGGGGCACGCATCCGCGCGAATCGAACGGATCGAAGACGCGCCTGACGAATCCCTTGGAGAAGCCGCCGTACTCCTCAATCCACATCTGCGCCCGGGTGTTCAGCTCGGCGGCGACGATTGGACCGGTCACACAGCCCGCCTCCGGCTCCTCCAGGAACGCGGACATCAACGCGGCCGCCCAGCCCGGATCCACCACGACATCGTCGTCGACGAATGCCACGATGTCGCCGGACGCGACCGCGATGCCCCTGTTTCTGGCCCGTGAGAGGCCGGCGCGTCCCTCGCGGACGTAGCGGACACGGGTGCCCCAATCGGCACGTCCGGCGACCAGATCGGCCGTGTCGGGGCCCGAGGGAGCATTGTCGACGACGATGATCCGCATCTGCCTGTAGCCGGTGGCCAGCAGCGAATCGACGCACTCGGCCAGGCGATCGGCGTGGTCGCGGGTTGGAATCACCACCTCGAGCGGTGGGCCGTCGGTGTCGAGAGCCCGCTGGATCTTGCGACAGGCGGGCTCATCGGCGTAGACGGCGGCGAGGGCGGGAAGGCGGGCGTCGATGGGCTGCTCATCCCTCCACCGATGAGCCTGGACCGCTTCCGCAACCGCCGGCGCGACCAGAGCCTCGAACTGACTTGGCGAGTATCCGTCCTTCGGCAGGGGCGCCACGACCAGGCCCACGGGGCAGCCGTGAAGCCGCGCGAGCACCTGAATGCCACCCTCCCCGGATGGACCGGGGCCCTCGACCCTCGGCCACCCCTGTTCCAGGTCGAGCTCCAGCCTGGCGAGGGGCGGCATTGCCCGTTTCGCTGGATCGGGGACAGGTTTCACGAGGACTGCCCTCCCCCGGCCGTCGTCGAGCTCGCATTCCGCAGTGGACGGCGAGACGTCGCCGCCGCACTGACATATCCGAGCGTGGTGACGTACAGGCCGACCACGATGGCGGCGGCGCGCTGGGCTCCGCCGATGTCACCTCGCAAGGCCTGGCTCAACCCCCGAAGCACGCCCGCCGGAAGCGCCTTGAAGGCGTGGGAACGCTCGGATGACAGGGCCGCGGACGAACCCTCGAGCCCCGAGAGGATCGCCTTGGATCTTCCTTCCTGGTAACACCGAGACCAGAAGTAACTCCATCGCGCCCGTTTGGCCGGGACGTGGTGGCGGACCGTGGAGCCCGGCGCGTAGACGACGGACGAACCCGGGAGCAGACGGCGCAGCCTGATCGCCAGGTCCGTCTCTTCACATCCTGCGGGGATCGTACCGACTCGCCCGACCTCGGTTCGAAAGCCGCCGGCGTCGGCGGCGGGTTTGCGCCTCAGTGACATGCTGCAACCAATGGGGTTCCTCACCTCGGCCTCGGACTCGGGGAGCCCGCGATAGGAGCAGCCCACCACCCAGTCGAACTCCTCGGGCATCCAGCGCGGCCTTCCCGTCTCCCAGATGGGCAGCACCTTGCCGCCCGTCGCGATCACTCGCTCGTCCTCGTAGGGAGAGAGCAGACCTTCGAGCCAGCCTGGATCCGCTTCCGCATCGTCGTCGAGGAAGGCCACGTATTCCCCGGTGGCTTCCGCGAGGCCGGTGTTCCTGCCGGCCGACAGCCCTCTCACACCGGCGTTCTCGACGACGTGTACCTCGGGAAAGGCCTCGCGCGCGCGGGCGAACAGCTCGGGATTGTGGTCTACCACCAGGATGACTTCGGCGGGAGCGGGCACCTGATCCGCGGCCGAGCGAAGGGCACGGGCAAGCTGCTCCCACCGGTCCAGGGTATAGGCGCACACGATCACCGAGACGTCGCGCATCTCACTCATGCCCCCACGCCGGATGGCCCTCCTCGGCAATGACAACCGCCCGTTCGTCAGATCGTAGACCGTTCATGACCGCCGGGGAACGGTCGCCGCCGAAGCGGCAAGGAACCACATGGTACGCTAGGCCGGTGCGTGTCGGGTCACCATCGAGTCGTCTGGCCGAGCAGTCCTCCGCTCCTGAAAACGGTGCCCCGGCCCCCGCGGCACAGCAGCCCCCGAGCGTCCGCGAATGGGACCGAATCCGCGACGAGAACTGGCCTCTCGTCCTCGGGGTCTCGACCGTAGCGACCGAGATATGCACCCTTGCCCCGGTCGATCCGCTGATCCGCGGGCCTGTCGTCCTCTGGTTCTGCCTCGTCTGCACGGGTATGGCCTGGGTCCGGATCCTTCGGCTCGGCGATGTAGCGGCGTAAATCGTCGCGGCTCTCGCACTGAGCGTGGCGCTATCCGGCCTGACCTCCGCCGCCTTCCTCTACGCTGGATACTGGTCTCCGAGCGGCACGATGGTCGCGCTCGAGGCCATCACCGTGCTCGGCATCGTTGTGGACCGCCGTATCAATGGCGACGCCTTGAGGGCCCCCAGGGCCGATGACGATCACCCGGACCTAGGCGGGGTTCTCCACCGTGATCCAGTCGATCTGGATGTCCTCGGTTCCCGTCGTTCCGCTCGGGCACGATGATTGGCATTCCTGCTGCAGGACGACGTGCTTGAGCGTGGCGGGAAGGGTCGTGGACGTGCCCTGGTAGGTCCAGACCGGACTGGACATGTTATCGATGTAGGCCCTCACGACGTTGTTGGCACGCTCGAAGCGAAGGGTATGCCACTGGCTCAGGTCCACCGAGTAGGAGTGGTATTTCTGCGAGTTGGGGTAGTGCAGGAAGGTCGTGCAATCAGCGGAGGTGTCGGACTCGCAGAAGTCCTCCTCGCCGCCGGCGGGCCAGGAGTCGTCGTCGGGCCAGCGCATCGGGATGATGTAGTGGCTCGCGGCTCCGTCGTTGATGATCCGGAAGCGAACCGTCACGCGCTGGTCGATCGAGCTGTAGCCGCTCAGCGCCAACCCGCCCGTATACCAGCCCGCTCCACACCGCCCGGAGGCCTCATAGCTCATCAACAGGTGGAGGTAGCCGCCCGAGACGACGGCATGGGACGGGATCGCACAATTCTGGGGACCCGAACCGTATGGACCGTTGTAGCTGTGCCAGTGGCCTGGCAACCCGCCTGAGTTGAAGCTGTCACTCACCACGGTTACCCAGCCGCTCGTTGCGGGTGGCTGAGTTGGAGCGGCCGTCGGCACTGGCGTCGGTGCCGGCGTTGGGG